>JBDTQJ010000039.1:0-15779 GCA_039932235.1 Chloroflexota bacterium | reverse complement strand
GCGGGCGAGGCGTCCCACAGATGGGACACGGCCGGTCCGGCCCCGGGTTGGGCTGGAAGAAGGTCAGCTGGCCCACGTCGCCGGTCAGGCCGTGGCCGGCTCACGTCCACGGCCACGCCCTATCCGCGCACGCAAGCCCTCCACCAGGCGGTAGGCCGCCGGGACCACGATCAGCGTCAGGAACGTCGAGCTCAGCAGCCCGCCGATCACGACGGTGCCGAGCTCGGCGGCGATGATCGAGCCCTGGTTGAAGCCCGCCGCCAGCGGCACGAGCGCAAGGATCGTGGCGATCGCGGTCATGAGGATTGGTCGCACGCGCGTGTGGGCGCCGCGGATGAGGGCCTCCTTGAGCGGCATCCCCTCGGCCCGCAGCCGTTCGACCAGGTCGAGCAGCACGATGGCGTTGGTGACCACGATCCCGATCAGCATCAGGAAGCCGATGAGCGCGCTGATACCGATCGGCCGACCGGTCAGCAGCAGCGCGGGGAACGCGCCGATGGTCGCCAGCGGCAGGCTGAAGAGGATGATGAACGGCGTGATCAGCGAGTTGAAGGCGAGCACCAGCATCAGGTACACGAGCACGATCGCGACGCCCATGGCGGTGAACAGGCCGCCGAACGCCTCCGACTGCTGCTGGCTCACGCCACCGACGCTGACCGATACCCCGGCCGGCAGATCGCCCGCCGCTTCGAGGCGATCCAGCTCGGTCCGCACGGCGAGGGAGACGGCGCCCGTGTCCTCGCCGGTGATGTCGCCGCTCACGGTGGACGAGGGCGTGGCGTTGACCCGTGAGATCGTGGCGCGCACCTCGGTCTCCTGGATATCGGCCACGTCGCCGAGCGTCACCCCCGGTCCCACCGGCAGCGCGGCGAGCTCATCGACCGAGTCGACGGCCGCCGGATCCAGGCGCAGCAGCACGTCGACCGGGGCGGTCGCGTCATCGGGCTGGATGGTCGTGACCGGGACCGCGGTCAGGGCGCCGCGGACGATGCCCCCCACCTGGGCGGCCGAGAGGCCGGCGGTCGCCGCGCGCTCGGCGTCGACGAGCACCTGCACCTGGGGCGCCGCCGCAACGAGGTCGCTGGTGAGGTTGGCGAGGCCATCGATGTCGGAGATCGCGGCGATGACGGTTGCCGTTGCCTGCTCCACCGCGTCGAGGTCTGGGCCGCCGACCACCAGGGCGAGCTTGCCGCCCCCGCCGGGGCCGTTCGTCTGCTGGACGGTTGCGTCCCAGCCATCGGTCTGGATGGGTGCCAGCACCCCGTCGAGGCGTTCGGACGCCGCCTCCAGATCCGCCGTGGAGTCGAGCCGAATGAAGATGGTCGCCGAGTTGGCCGCTCGCCCCGCCTGGGCCGAGATGAGGGTCCGGAAGCCCGTGTCGCCCTCAGGGGGAACGGTGGTCTGCACCAGCTTGACCTCGTCGTCGCCGCGGAGCAGCCCCTCGGCCTGGACGGCGCGGTCACGAACCGCCTCCGAGCTGGTGCCGGCCGGTGGTGCGACGCTGACCGCCAGGATCTTCTCCGACCCGGAGTTCAGGAAGGCGGTCGGCAGCAGCGGCACGATGAACAGGGAGCCGACGAACAGCCCCAGCGCCGCCAGCACGGTGAGCAGCGACGCCCAGCGGGAGCTCAGCGCCGCGCGGATCACCGGGTCGTAGAGGCGCACCCAGAACGAGCGTCGCGGCTCGCCGGACTCGTCGACCGCCCCGCCCGGCGCGCCGACCAGGAAGAAGGCCAGCACCGGGATGACCGTCAGCGCCACGATCAGCGATGCGACGAGGGCGAAGGTGACGGTCAGCGCGAACGGCAGGAAGAACTGGCTGATGAGGCCGCCGGCGAACCCGAGCGGCAGGAACACGGCGACCGTGGTCAGCGTGCTCGAGGTGATGGCCCCGGCCACCTCGGCCGGCCCGCGCAGGACCGCGGTGCGCCGATCCTCCCCCATGGCCCGATGGCGGTAGATGTTCTCGAGCACCACGATCGAGTCGTCGACCACGCGACCCACGGCGACCGCCAGCCCGCCCAGGGTCATGATGTTCATGGTGATGCCCGTCAGCTGCATGGCCACGAGGGCCACGAGCAGCGAGAGCGGGATGCTGACCGCGGCCACGAATGTCGACCGCAGGCTGAAGAGGAACAGGAAGATGGTCAGGACCGCGAAGATCGCGCCCAGGCCGCCCTCGCGCAGCAGGCCGTCACGTGATTCGATGATGAAGTCGGCCTGGTCGGACACGATGTCGACCCGCAGTCCGGAGTCGCTGCGCGCGGCGATCTCCTCCAGGGCCGTGACCACCGCCTCCGAGACGTCCACCGTGTTGGCCGAGGCGGTCTTGCTGATGGAGAGGCCGAGCGCCTCCGTGCCGTTGATGCGCGCATAGCCGGTGGTCGCCAGCTGCTGGGTCTCGACATCGGCGACGTCACCGAGGGTCACCGCGGTCGGCGCCGGGCCGGCCTGCGAGACGCCGACCACCACCGACTCGAGCTGGTCGACCGAGGTCAGCTCCCCGATGGTGGTCACCGGGATGGACTCGTTGTCGGACGGCAGCTCACCGCCGGGGATCGTGACGCTCGCGGCCGCGAGGGCGCCCTGGATCTGCCCGTAGCTGATCCCGCTGCGCCCCAGCGCCACCGGGTCGAGGGTGATCGTGACCTGGTCCTCCAGGCCGCCGCTGACCTGCACGTCGGCGACCCCCGAGATGCCCTCCAGCTCCGGGATGATCTCCGAGCTGGCCACCCGGCCGAGATCGGTGAGCGACGCGGTTTCGGACGAGATGGCGGCAACCACGACCGGCGAGGCGTTGATGTTGAGCGCCGAAACGATTGGCTCGACGCTGGGCGGCAGGTCCAGGGCGGCGATCGCCTCGTCCATGGCGCGCACCGCCTCGTCCACATCGGTGCCGTACTCGAACTGGGCGGTGACGAAGCCGATCGAGTTGGCCGATGTGGAGCGCACCTGGTCGATGCCGGCCACCGAGCCGACCGCCCGCTCGATCGGCGCCACGACCTGGTCCGCGACGTCGTCCGCGCCCGCAGCCGGGTACGGGGCGATGACCGTTGCGATCGGGAAGGAGACGTCGGGAAGCAGCTCCTGCTTGAGGCTGCCCCACGCGAGGAGGCCGGCGACGAAGAGTCCCGCGGCGAGCAGGAGGGTCACGCTGCGGCGATGAACGGCAGCTCGGGAGAGCCAGGTCATGGGGTGGTGTCCTCGGTCATGTGGCCGACCGCATCGGTCAGCAGGTTGATGGCGCGTTCGATGGTCGCGAGGTCGCGGCTGTCATCCATACGAGCGAGCAGGCCGCGCAGACGACTGCGCCCGAGCTCACGGAAATCCTCGAGCCGCTCGACCGCGGCGGGCGTCGCGCGCACGACGACCTGGCGCCGGTCGTCCGGGTCGGCCAGCCGCTCCAGGAGACGCAGCTGGACGAGCCCGTCAACGACCCCGCTGGCAGTGGACGGTGCCGTGCCGAGCTGCTCGGCGACCTGCGACATGCGCAGCGGACCGAGCGCCGAGATGAGGTACAGCGCCTTCAGCTGGGCGAGGGTCAGGCTCAGCTCCAGGACATGCGGCACGTGGAGCGGGGTGAGGCGCGCGTTCAGGGCATCGAATGCGTCGAGCACCCGCTCCGCGGCATCATTCGGGATTGCAGAATCTTTTGGGAGATCCTGATTATTCGGATTCACCGAACAATCATACCCCGCGCGCCCCGCAAGCTCGATATCTGCATGATGACCACCCGGGCCGATGACGGCGCGCTGCATGGCCGCCCGATGTCCAACAACGGCGAGGTCGAGTACGACGGCGACTCCTACGAGGGCCAGGGCGAGATCGTCCGCGACGACATCGAGCGCAAGCGCCAGCTATGGCTCGAGGATCTCGAGCGCTGGTTCCAGAACGGGCCAGACGACCCGGAAGTGGTGCTGATCAAGGTCAGCGCGCGCCACATCGACGCCTGGACGAAGGGCGAGGATCGTTCATTCGACCTGCCGGCGAGCTGACCGCGGCGGTACGCTTGGCGCATGTCCGAGCCGCGCGAGGAGATCACCCATTTCGGCAATGGCCGGGTCAAGTACACCGGCTACATGCTTGACGGCGAGATGCACGGCGATTGGTCGTGGTTTCGGACCGATGGCTCGCTGATGCGCACCGGATCATTCGAGCGCGGACGGCAGATCGGTACGTGGCGCACGTTCGACCGGTCCGGTGTCGTGGTGAAGGAGACACAGCCAGGCGCGTGATGCGGCCCCGATGGCGGCGAGAAGCCTCCCGCATCGGAATCAGAGGAACGTCGACCAGTAGCGCGCGGTGGCCATGCACAGCACCGCGAGCCCGACGCCCACCAGCACCCACTTCCCGGCGACGCGCGACTCACCGCCGGCGCGCATCAGGGTGGCACGCTCCTCATCGGTAGGAGGCCGCCCCGCCCCGAGGGCTGCGCCCAGCGTGCGCTCCACGATCCGCGTCCGCGGGAAGACGTACAGGGCACCCAGACCGAGCGCCAGGATCCCCAGCACGCCACCCACCGTGAAGCCGAGCCGCGACATGTCGAACAGCAGGTAGCCGTCGAACCCCTCCGTCGTGATCCACAGCAGGACGATCCCGGCGAGCACCGTGGTGATGGCCGACGCCAGCAGGATCAGCGAAAAGCGCTTGTGGTGAAGAAGGTGGTACGTGAACTTCTGGCCCTCCGGACCGATGGCCATGGCCGTCGGCTGGACGAACAGGAAGAAGGTGTACAGCGCCCCAAACCAGAAGGCGCCGGCGACAATGTGGATGAGGCGCAGGATCGCGAGGTCCATGGTGCTCCTCCGGAGGCTCGGACGGTGGACAGCGGCGGCAGTATGGACCGCCCATGGACCGATGTGAAGGCCGCGCCGACGCTAGCGCCCGGCGGACGCGCCGCGCGCGATCGAGGTGCGCACCTCCTGCGCCAGGTGCGCCGCCGCCTCGCGGACGGCGAGCGGGTCCTCCCAGGGACCGAATCCACCGTCGATGTACAGCTGGCCGGCTCGCTCGAGGACCGGCCGGAGGTCTGCGGGCAACCGTTCCGCTGCCCAGGCCGCGGCCGCGTCCTTCGGTCGAATCGTGCCGGTCGCGGCCGTGAGCCACATTCGCGCCAGGGTGAGGAGCACGTTGCGCGTGTCGTCGTCAAGGTCGGCGAGCAGGGAGGGCAGCTCATCGGCCATCGAGCGCACGAGGTCGGCGCGGGGCACGGCGTCCAGCAGCTCGGAAGCGGGCGGACCGACGAGTGCGCGGGCCGACTGGCGGACCATCGTGACCGCGACCGCGAGATCGGGGCTGACCGATGGCCACGGCGTCAGCTCCCCCGCCTCGAACGCCTCGCGCATCCACTCCCCGTACTGGAGCTCGAGCGGCGGCGGATAGCGCCACGGTCGCAGCGCCGCGGATGCCACCACGGTGAGCTCGAGCGGCCTCCATGACGCCGGGCGCATGCCGCGTCGCGAGATGGGGATGAGTCCTGTCACCAGCGCGTCGCGCTCCTCCGACGACAGCGCAGCCGGCACGACCGCGAACAGATCCAGATCGCTGTCCGGGCGCAGCCCGCCTTCCACGGCCGAGCCGTACAGGTACACACCCAGCGGCCGTGCGCCACTTCCGTGGATGGCGCGCAGTGCGGCGTCGATCTGCTCCTCCATCGGATCATTCACCGAACCGATGGTAGGCCACGGGCCATCCGTGCTGCGGTGTTGCGGTTGCCGTTTGCACGTGGCGCATCCAACGGCCACCGGAGGCCGGGTCGATGGCTGCCCCGTGCGGGTGATGCACGGGCCGGCTAACGAGGCCCCGCGGGAGGGCTCTCGGTGGCCGATGCATGCAGGTCATGCAAGCGCCCCCGAGAATCAGCGTCATCCATCCTTCATGCGCGCGTCATAGTCTTGTGGCGTGGCGACGATCCTGGTGGTTGATGACGACGCGAACATTCGCGAGCTGCTCCGGCTCTATGTCGAGCGCGAGGGGCATCGCACGCTGTTCGCTGCCGATGGCGAGGCGGCGCTCGAGATGGCGGTCCGTGCGCGACCGGATGTCGTGCTCCTGGACGTGATGCTGCCCGGGATGGACGGGCTGGAGGTGTGCCGCCGCCTGCGCGACGTCTCCGACGTGCCGATCCTGCTGCTGACCGCGCGGAGCGCGGAGGGTGACCGCGTGATCGGGCTCGACCTGGGAGCGGACGACTACGTGGTCAAGCCGTTCTCGCCGCGCGAGCTGATGGCGCGCGTCCGGGCGCTGCTGCGCCGCCGGCGCCGAGGCAACCAGGCACCGGACGAGCCGAATCTCGTGGCGGACGGACTGGTGCTTGACCCCAACGCGGTCGAGGCGGAGCTGGACGGGCAGCGCCTGGAGCTGACCCCCAACGAGTTCCGCATCCTTCACGCCCTGATGCGCCGTCCCACTCGCGTGCTGACCCGCGACGAGCTCATCGACGCGGTCCACGGCGACGACGATCCGGGCGTCCTCGATCGCACCATCGACGTCCACCTCGGACGCCTGCGGCGAAAGCTCGGCGACGATGCCACACGCCCGCGCTTCATCGCCACGGTGCGCACGGTCGGCTACCGCTTCGCGGCGCCCGTCGACCGCGTCACCCCCACGCCGCAGGGCTGACGCAACGCCCATGGCCACCCTGCGACTGCGGCTCTTCGGCCTCTTCATCGTGCTCGGCCTGGTCGTGGCCGCGGTGATGTTCGTGGCCGTCCAGCGCTTCGGGTCGGAGCAGATCATGGAGCTCGCGATGGCCGGCGGGTCGTCGGAGGCGGAGGCGCAGGCCATGTTCGACACGTACGTCGGCGGCGTGCTGCTGATGGGCGGGGCGGTGGCCATCGGGCTGGGATCGCTCGCCGCATGGTGGCTCCTGCGCCGCATCCTGCGGCCGCTGGACCGGCTCGCCGAGGCGACGCGCGCCATCGCCGCCGGCGAGCTGACCGCGCGCGTCCCCAACGCGGCCGACCCGGAGCTGCAGCGCCTGGCGACCGCCTTCAACACCATGGCCGCCACGCTCCAGGGAGTGGAGACATCACGGCGCCGGCTGATCGAAGACCTGGCCCACGAGCTGCGGACGCCGCTCACCTCGCTGCAGGGCTATCTCGAGGCCATGACCGATGGCATCGTCGACGCAACCCCGGCGATGCTGCGCACCGTCCACGAAGAGATCGTGCGGGTCACGCACCTCGTGGAGGAGCTGGACCGCCTCGCTCGCAGCGAGTCGGAGCCGGGCCCGCGCGTTCGCGTCGCGCTGGATCTCCCCACCCTGGTGCGCCACACCGCGTCCGTCTTCAGTGCCGAGCTTGCGGCCCGCGACATCGGTCTCGAGGTGCGGGTGGTGGAGCCGCTGCCACCCCTCAGTGGCGACCCGGATGCCATCGGCCAGGTCCTGACCAACCTGCTGCAGAACGCGGCGCGCTACTCCCCCGACGGCGGGGTGGTGCTGATCGACGCTGCGCCGGGTGATGGCGAGGTGGTTTGCGCGGTCGAGAACGCCGGCCCCGACATTCCCGCCGCCGAGCTGCCGCTCATCTGGGAGCGGCTGTACCGGGTGGATCCGTCGCGCGCACGCTCGAGCGGGGGCGCGGGCATCGGTCTGGCCATCGTCCGCCAGATCGTGCTGGAGCACGGCGGGCGAGTCGGCGCGACATCGGTCAATGGTCGGACGCGCGTGTGGTTCGCACTGCCCGCGGGCTGAACGTCACACCCCCGTCATATCGGCGTCATCTCGCCGCAATCCGGGCGCTCCAGTCTCGTGATCGGACCGGCACCAAGCCGGCCGACACACCCTGGAGGAACCGATGAAGCGACCCCTGCTCAGCCTTCTGCTCGCGCTCACCGCGGCGCTCGCCATGACCGTCCCCGTGGGCGCCAAGACGTTCGGCGCGGCCTACGTCGACGACATGGTCTACCGCGTCTTCGGCAACAAGGCCAGCGTCCCGGATGGGACCGGCACCGATCCGTTCGCGATCTTCACGAACTCGACCAACTCGGACCAGCTGGGCGTTGCCGAGTTCGGCCCCGGCTCGCCGACCGGCCACCATGGCGGCCGTTGGGCGGTCTATCGCGCCACCTGGACGAGCGGTGATGCGTCGACCCTGGTCACCAGCTGGGATGCGCTGCAGTCGTACGTCGAGAGCGGTGAGCTGTCGCTCGTGCGGGACGCGCCCGCCGACTTCCGCTGCCCGGTGCTGGGGAACCCCGAGCCGATTTCGTAGCATCTCCCCCACCTCGCGATGCCCCGGTTCCGGCCGGGGCATCGCCGTGTCCGGTCCTCAGCGGAGGACGATGAGGGCGGGGCCAGCCTGGACGTCGGCCCAGGCGGCGTCGGCCGTTGCCACCGTCAGCCCGGAGCGCAGGCCCAGCGCCAGGCACAACCGATCCGCCAATGACAGGGCCGATCCGGCTTGCCACAGCTCGGCGGCGCGTTCGGCGTCCTCGGCCGTCACCTCCACCACCGTCAGGCCGAACGAGGTCAGCAATCGGCCGACAACCTCCGCGGGCGCGCCATGCTGTCGGGCCTTCTGCAGCACCTCGGACCAGTTGGCCGCACCGATGATGCCCTCCATGAGGCTCGACTCCGCGGCGTCCGCGCCGGGCTCATCCTGGAGCCAGGCAAGCACGACCGATGCGTCGACGACGGTCGTCACGCGCCGCCGGACTCGCGCGCCGCGGCCGCTCGCCGCTCGCCGATAAGCTCCTGGCGCATGCTCGTCCGAGTGTCGGCGAAGATGGAGCGCAGGCGCGACTTGATCGCCGCTCGAGGCACCAGCACCACCGCCTCGCCCTCGACGAGCGCCACGAGCTCGCTGCCCTCACCGATCCCCAGCCGGCGGCGGATGTCGGCCGGGATGACGATGCGGCCCTTGGGTCCCACTGCGACGACTGTTGTGTCACTCATTCGCCCAGTGTGCCACCTCGCGTCAAGCCGGGCGCGTTTAGTGACGCGGTGTTGCCGGGGTTTGCATGAGGTGCATCTAACGGCCGCCGGCGACCGCGTGGATGGCCAGGGCGTGCATGTGGTGAATCGGGCAGCCACCAAGACCGGTCGAACGCGCCCCCGATGGCCGATGCATGCACGTCACGCAAACGTCGCGACGGCCCGGCAGCCGCCCAGGTCGCGACGTGTGAGCTGTCACAAGCGGCACCCACGATGGATGCATGCATGAGCGACCGCATCTCGTCAGCGTGAACACCCGCCTCACCGCCGAGGGGCTCGACATCGAGGTGGCGCTGCGTCTTCGCGACCTCGGCGGACGGTGGCTCGCGGTGGCCGAGTTCGATGGTGAGCCGGAGGTCGGCATCGGTCCGACACCGCGCGTCGCGCTGACCGCCGCCCTGTCCAGCCTCGGCGACCGCGCGGCAACCGCCCTCATGGCGGACCCGCAGCTGCTGGCGGTGAGCACGGCGATCCGCCGCCCGGCCTGATTCAGGACAAAGAACGAGGCCCAGGTCGCGTGACCTGGGCCTCGTGCGTTCTCGCGCCGAGATCCGTTACGGGGTGATGGTGATCGTCATGGTCCCGCCGGGGGTCTGGCTGTTGACGAGGATCGACACGCCCGAACCGGCCGTCTTGGCCGAGTTCGACGGGTTCGTCGAGTCCCAGTACGCGTTGACGCCGCTGTCCGTGAACTGCGGCATGGCTGTCAGATCCGTTGGCCAGGCGCATAGGTAGTCGACGGTCTGGGCCTTCCCCTTGCCGACGATGATCTGCTTATGGAGCCCATAGCACGGCAACGTGCCGCCCTCCGGGTCAATGTTCGAACCCGCGGAGATCGGATGCAGGCCGAACGCGGCATCGAACGGCTGCCGCCGATTGCTCGGTGCGCTCCCGTCCGAGTACTTGAAGGCCGCCGGGCGAGCGTCGATGGGCAGGGCCAGGCCATGACCCGGATGCTCGCTCGTGTTGTTGTCCCCGTACGTCTCGTCGACCATCCAGACGAGCAGGCCGTCCTCGAAGGCGAAGTGCTCGACCTTGTTGGGATCGGTCAGCCCGAAGCTGAACTGATACGGGCCCACCGCCAGGGTGGAATCGTACCCGACGTAGGTCCGGTTCTCGGCGATGTAGTACCGATCCCCGACCTCCTCTTCGGACCCAGTGCTGATCTTGAAGCCACCATCGGCCGTCCAACCGTTGTCGCCCGATTCGACGTTATCGGTGAACACGGACTTCCCCGTCTTGATGCTGATGTCGTCGATGAACGCACCCGCCAGGTGGACGCCGCCGTCCGTCTGGTAGCGGAACTGGAAGAGGGTGTCAGCCGAGCCACCGGGGACGGAGTAACGGAGCCCCTTCCAGCGGCCATTGGAGCTTCCGTCCACCGGCTGGCCGAGCTGAGTCCAGTCGACGCCACCGTTGGTCGAGTACTCGGCGTACAGGTAGTCGTACCCGGCCTCGATGTCGTACCAGGCGCTGGCCGTGATGGTCGCGCTGCGCACGGCACTCAGGTCGAGCGTCCGGGTCAGCGTCGTGTTGAGATCGTCGGCGCTGCTCGTCCACCACGCGTGGCCGTCAGCGAGGTCGACGTAGTCGGTGACGAGCGGCTCATCCTCCACGTCCACGATGACCGCCTGGTCCTGCCCTTCCACCTGGAGGCCAGCCGGGCTGAGGGTGCGGCTCCCGCCCGCGGTGATGCTGTAGTCGAGCCAGCCGAGCTGCAGCTTCTCCCACGGGCCCATGTAGTTCGGCTTGGTACCGATGTCCTCGGCACCGGCGCCGAGCCACGAGCCGGACGACATGAGCGTCCAGAAGGCAGTGCCATTCTCGCCGGCGTTGGTGTCGTAGAGGTCAGGCAGGCCGAGATCGTGGGCGTACTCGTGCGCGAACACGCCGAGACCGCCGTTCTCCGCCTCGACCGTGTAATCGCCGATCCAGAAACCGGTGTCGCCGATCTGCGAGCCACCAAGCTTGACCTGCAAGCCATCGACCATCGGGCCGGTCTGGCCGAAGTCGGTGGGGTTCACGTACCAGCGGTGTGACCAGATGGCATCGGCACCCTGTGCGCCGCCACCCGCGTCCTCGCCTTCACCTGCGTGCACTGCCTGGAAGTGGTCGAGGTAGCCGTCCGGCTCCTTGAAGATGCCGTCCGCGTCCTGGTCGTAGCGGTCCCACTGATCGAACTGGCTCAGATAAGCCTCGACCGCGGTCTTCGAGCCGAGGTCGACGAGCGCAGCCGCGTACCACGCGTTACCGGAGTCCTCGATGAACTGCCAGGCGCCGCCGTAGTCCTCGATGGCGTTGTCGCCGTACGAGGAGGCGTTACCCGGGACGGTCACCCAATCGCTGACCGCGACGCTGACCGAGTACGCGCCGGACGACTGCTTGGCGTAGAAATCACTGAAGGAGTCACCCGGGCCGGAGAACAGGGCGTCGTAGTACGTCTGGTTGAAGTCCTCGGTCCAGTGGGTGGAGTTGTCATATGGCAGCGCCGGATCGAACGTACTCGGCTGTCCATCGACCATTTCGCGGTTCGGCTTGGCGATCTCGTTGTGCGATGGGCCGGGCACGGTCCCATAGCGCCCGCTGCCAGCGGTGCCGAACTCGGAGAGGACGGTGAAGACCTTGTCGGGTCCGGTGACGGCAGCCTGGAAGTACTTGTCACCCTCCGCGTTCAGCGCGATCACGCCATCCTCGTTGGGGGATGCCTGGCCGGACAGGATCAGCTCCTGTGCCGCCCTGCGGCGTGCCTCCTGACGGGCGGTCAGCGGCCCGGGACGATTGTCGGGCCGCGCCGACGGGCCGCCGGAGGCGTCCCTCGCGGGGTTCGCGGCGGCGGCCGGAGCCGCTACGCCAATGCTCATCACGCCGGCCATGGCCAAGACCACGGCGCGGCGACCCAGGGTCCGCATTCGGGAAACGCCTCCAGTAAGGATGGTCGCGCGGGCAGCACGCGAGAGCGAAGGCGGTCATCCTAGCCCAACCAGACCACAATTACCCTCCGGAGCGATCAACATTGCTCAAAGGTGGTGCCCATGCGCGCCACCTACATGGAGGCGATCTGGATGAGGTTGCCGCACGTGTCGTCGAAGACGGCGGTCGTCACCGGTCCCATGTTGGTGGGCGGCTGGACGAATCGAACGCCGAGCCCGCTGAGCCGGTCGAACTCGGCCTGCACGTCATCCACCGCGAACGACGTGTACGGGATCCCGTCCTCGACCAGCGCCTCCTTGAACGGTCGCGCGGCGGGGTGCGCGTCCGGCTCGAGCAGCAGCTCGACGCCATCGGGCGCGTCGGTGGAAACGACGGTCAGCCATCGTGCGTCGCCCGCGGGGACATCGGCCTTCTTCACGAAGCCGAGCACATCGCTATAGAAGGCGAGTGCCTTGGCCTGGTCGTCCACCAGGACGCTGGTGACCACGATCTTCATGCGTCTGACTCCTTGTGTGGCAGCGGCCAGCGCTCCGCGATCTCGCGGAGGGGCCCGGTTTCGAGGTAGTGGAACTTGTAGCGGCCCGAACGCTCGGTCCGCAGCAGGCCGGCGGCCTCGAGGACCTCGAGGTGCTGCGAGATCGCCTGCCGCGACGCACCGATCTGGTGCTTCATTGCCAGCCGAGTGCAGATCTCGAACAGGGTCTGGCCATCGCGGTCGGCCAGCTCATCGAGGATGGTGCGTCTCGTCGGATCCGCGAGTGCCTTGAACAGATCACCCACGCCGCCACAATAGGCAAGTGGCTACTTGCCTGTCAAGTCCCCGCGCCGCGCCAGGACCGATACCGAGGCGGCCACTCGTCCGGCCCCCGCTCCCCGAGCAGTGCCTGCTCGATGAGCAGCTCGTAGAGCGGATACGCGTCCGACACGGTGAAGAACCAGTCGGCCGCGGCCGCGGCACGGAGCTGCGGGTCGGTCACCTGGCGCGCCTGGCCGCGGACCATGAACTCGTCCGGGTGCTCCGGATCCTGGTGCGCGTGCAGCGCGTAGTGCGGGTTGGTCTCAAGGTCGCGCGCCTTGGCCGAGCGGGCCTGCACGAAGACCAGCAGCCGACCGTCACGGACACCAACGTTCAGCGGATGAATGCGCGGCGTCCCGTTGGCCGCCACGGTGGCAAGGAACCCCTCGCCATCGCCGCGCCGGTGCAGCGCACCAAGGCCCTTGGCGGCCATCTCCGGATCGGCCCGTTCGAATGCGTTCCAGCCCTCCATGACGCAATGCTAGTGCAGCGCGGCTGGGTGGCGCGGCCGCCGCCCTCAGGTGGTCGATCCATTATCTGACGGCGCGTCGGGCCGTCCCATGAGGCCGAGCTGCTGCAGGAGGCCGAGCTGATCCGGGGAACCCCAGTGCTCGATGATGCGGCCGTCGCGGAATCGCATCTGGTCGAACACGGTGATGGAGAAGGAGCAACCGGTCGGGGGCCGACCGAAGAAGCTGCCGGTATTGATGCCACTCCCGATCGCCCGAATCCAGATACGGTCTCCGTCGGCCACCATGTCCTCGATGTCCAGCCGGAAGTCACTGAACGACCGATGCAGCGTGCCGATCGTCTCCTTGAGACCTTCGCTGCCGGGTAGCAACCCGCGCTGGTGCTCGAGCATATCGGGAGCCACGAGCTCATCGCAGACGCTGAGGTCGCCGCTGGTGAAGCCCTCCTCAACGAGCCGTCGTGCTGCCGCGGTGTTGCGCTCCGTTGTGGATTGAGCTGTGGTCACGAGAATTGCCTCCTGCAGGTGCTTCAGTAGAGTTGTGCTCTATCGATAGAGTTGTACTCTACTGAGATGAGACCAGTCAAGAGCCGAGTTGGGACCCTGCGCGCCGACAGGGCGGCTGCCACTCGCAAGCGGATCCTGGATGCCGCGCGTCAGCGCTTCGCGAAGGCTGGATATGCGACAACGACCCTGCGTGACATCGCAGATGCAGCCGGGGTGGCGGTCCAGACCGTCTACGCCATCTTCGGCTCGAAAGGGGCGATCCTGCGCGCCCTGCGTGACTCTGTCGTGGACCATCCAGGGGCCGCCGATGCTTACCGTGCGGCGCTGGCGTCCGAGGAACCGGAGCTCGCCCTGCGGTCGTTCGCCCGGTCCATTCGTCTCCGCTGGGACGGCAACCACGACATCGTGAGTGCGGTAGGCAAGGCTGCCGCCGCAGACCCGTCCATCAGCACCGAGCTGGCGACGGCCCTTCGCGCACGACGCCGCGGGATTCGTCAACTCGCCGAGCGCGTCGCTGCGCTCGCATCCATGGAGGCGGACCGCGTCGAGGCGATCCTGGACGCCCTCACGATGCCGGAGCTCTACCAACAGCTGGTGGACGTTCACAATTGGGCGCCCGATGCGTACGAAGTGTGGCTGGGAAACGCGCTGGTGGAGCTGGTTCTCACCGAACCTGGGTGAGCGATACAGGTCGCTTGCACCAGGCGCACTCAACGGCCACCCAACGCCACGTCGGTGGCTGTGCCGTGCACGGGATGCGCACGGCGGCCAACGAAGCCCCGATCAACGCTCCCCGATGGCCGTTGCGCGCACCACGCGCAAACACGCGACTGACGAGCCCGACATCCGCACACAGGCCCGCTTCTCCCAGCTCTCGGAGTAGTCCAGCAGCTCATCCACTCGCGAAGAGCGCACCGTCGTCGAGCAGGTACGCTCGCACCTGGCCCATGCCCTTCACGTCGATGACGCGTTCTGTGAAGACGCACGAGCCCGATGCCTCGAGCATCGTTGATTCCGCGACCTGGATGCGGCTGGCCACGCCACCCGACTGCATGCGCGCTGCGGTGTTGACCGTTTCGCCCCACAGGTCGAAGAGGATGCGCTGGCGCCCGATGACCCCGCCCACGGCCGGTCCACTGGCCAGGCCGATCCGGATCTCGAGCGCGACACCGTGTGCTTCGCGCCAATCGGCGACAGCCGCGAGCATGTCGCGGGCGGCCTCGATCGTTGCCATCGCATGATCCGGGCGGGGCAGCGGCGCACCCGCCACCGCCATGTAGGCATCTCCCATGGTCTTGAGCTTTTCAATGCCGCGCGCCGCCGCGATCGCATCGAAGCGCGTGAACAGGTCATCCAGAAGGCCAATCACCCGCGCCGGGTCCGTACGCATGGTCCACGGCGTGAACCCGGCCACATCGGCGAACAGCACCGTCGTTTCCGGATAGCTGTCGGCGATCCGGTGCTCGCCATGCTTCAGCCGCGCGGCGATTGAAGCGGGAATGGCGTTGACGAGCAGCTCGTCGGCACGCGCTTCGGCGATGCGGCGACGCAGATCGGTATAGCGCAGGAGCAGGAACACGATCGCCAGGGGCATCACCACGTTCGTCGTCCACCCGACCACGCGGAGGAGATATGGGCCCTCGCCGAAGGTTGCCCGCGCCCACGGGTCGGCGATCGCCATCGCCGCGACGCTCGCCACGAACGCGACGAACCACGGCACGGCACGGCGCGGACCGAGGGTCAGAATCGCGTATGCCGGCACCAGGAACGCCCATACAAGCCCGGGTGACGTCCCGGTGATCCCGCCCCCGACCACGTGTGCCAGCGGAACCCAGATCGTGCCGGCGATGATCAGGGCCACGACGTAGCGGTCGAACCGGCCCGTGAGGGCGAGCACGCCCAGGTTCCCCATGCTGAACAGCGACAGGGCAGCCGCCAGGATGAAGCTGAGCGGCTCGCCCTGCGCCTGGATTGGCAGACTCACCGGGCTGACGGCGGTCAGGATGCCGGCGGCCACCCCGACCCGCTTGCGGAGCCGAAGGTCATCATCATCCAGCGGGTCGTCGACGAACCCGGTCACCCACCGCGCGATCCGATTCAGCCACGCCATCGGCGGATGGTACGCCGCCCGCCTGGCG
>JBDTQJ010000038.1:0-16156 GCA_039932235.1 Chloroflexota bacterium | reverse complement strand
ATCAAGGAGTCGCGCGACGTCGACGTGCCGCTCGCCGCGGCCCACTTCTTCTACTACGCCGGCTGGGCCGACAAGCTGGACTACGCCTTCCCCGGGCGGACCCCGCGCTCGCTGGGCGTGGCCGCGCAGGTCATCCCGTGGAACTTCCCGATGCTGATGCTGGCCTGGAAGATCGCCCCGGCGCTGGCCGCCGGCAACACCGTGGTCCTCAAGCCCGCCTCGACCACGCCGCTCACCGCGTACCTGTTCGCGGACGTGGTGCGCCAGGCGGAGCTGCCGCCGGGCGTCGTCAACATCATCACCGGCCCGGGCGAGATCGGGATGGAGCTCGTCTCGCACCCGGACGTCAACAAGGTCGCCTTCACCGGCTCGACCGCGGTCGGCAAGATGATCGCCCGCGCCGTCGCGGGCTCGAACAAGAAGCTGACGCTCGAGCTGGGCGGCAAGGCGGCCAACATCGTCTTCGACGACGCGCCGCTCGACCAGGCCATCGAGGGCATCATCAACGGCATCTACTTCAACCAGGGCGAGGTGTGCTGCGCCGGCTCCCGGCTGTTCGTCCAGGAGAGCGTCCACGAGCCGCTGCTGGAGAAGCTCAAGGCCCGCCTCTCCACCCTGCGCGTCGGGGATCCGCTCGACAAGAACACCGATGTGGGTGCCATCAACTCGGCCGGCCAGCTGGCCAAGGTGCAGGAGCTGGTGCAGAGCGGCATCGACGAGGGCGCCGAGATCTTCCAGCCGGACTGCGTGCTCCCCGACAGGGGCTTCTTCTTCCGGCCGACCCTCTTCACCGGGGTCAGCCAGAGCCACCGCATCGCGCAGGAGGAGATCTTCGGGCCGGTCCTGTCGGTGCTCACCTTCCGAACGCCGGAGGAGGCGATCGAGAAGGCCAACAACACGCCGTACGGCCTGTCGGCCGGCGTCTGGACCGAGAAGGGCAGCCGCATCTTCAAGATGATCGGCGCCATGCGCGCCGGGGTGGTGTGGGCCAACACGTTCAACCGCTTCGACCCGACCAGCCCGTTCGGCGGCTACAAGGAGTCCGGCTACGGCCGCGAGGGCGGGATCCACGGGCTGGGCGCGTACCTCGACCTGTCCGATGGCAACGGGACGCGCGGCTCATGACGTCGCGGCCGACCCGCACCGCGAGCCGCACCCGCCGGCCATCGGTCACCTCGCCTCGAGCGGCGCAGCCGCTGGCGACGACCGGCGCGAACGGCGCCGGGCGCATCGGTGTGCGCAAGACGTACAAGCTGTACATCGGGGGGGCTTTCCCGCGGACGGAGTCGGGACGTGCCTACGAGATCTTCGACGCGAAGGGGCAGCTGCTGGCCAACGCGTGCCGCGGCACGCGCAAGGACATCCGCGAGGCGGTGCGCGCGGCGCGCAGGGCGCAGCCTGGCTGGGCCGGCAGGACCGCCTTCAACCGCAGCCAGATCCTGTACCGCATCGCCGAGCTCATGGAAGGGAGGCGCGACCAGTTCGTGACCGAGGTGATGGCGGCAGAGGGGGTGGGTCGCGCGAGGGCACTGCGCAGCGTGGATGCGGCGATCGACCGTTGGGTCTGGTACGCCGGCTGGGCCGACAAGTTCAGCCAGACGGTCGGCACGGTGAACCCGGTCGCCGGCAGCTACTTCAACTTCAGCATCCCCGAGCCGACCGGCGTGGTCGGGGTGGTCGCGCCGGAGGCCTCCTCGCTGCTGGGACTGGTGAGCCGTCTGGCGCCGGTGATCGTGTCCGGCAACGCCGCGGTCGTGATCTCGTCGGAGACGCGGCCCCTGCCGGCGGTGACCCTCACCGAGGTCCTCGCCACGTCCGACGTGCCCGGCGGGGTGGTCAACCTCATCACCGGCCTGCGTCGGGAGCTGGTGCCGACCCTCGCGTCGCACATGGACGTGAACGCCCTCGACGCGTTCGGGGCCGATCCGGCCGACGGGCGGGCGATCGAGCAGGCGGCGGTCGAGAACGTGAAACGCCTGGTGCGGCCGCCGAGCGCCGGCCTGGAGCGCTACGACTGGCTGAGCGCTCGCGCCCAGTCGCCCTACCTGATCGGCGAGTTCACCGAGATCAAGACGGTCTGGCACCCCATCGGGGCATAGCTCAGAGCCACCCTCGGCGGCGGAAGAAGGCGACCATCCCGACCAGGATGACGATCATGGTGCCGATCACGAGCCAGAATCCGCCCGGCGTGTCGTACCCGGGGAAGTGGACGTTCATGCCGAAGATGCTGGCCAGCAGGGTCAGGGGCAGCATGATGACGCTGAAGGCGGTGAGCACGCGCAGCACGTCGTTCAGCCGATGGCTGATGACCGACTCATTCGTCGACTCGAGCCCCTGGACGATCTCCATGAAGTTCTCGAGCACATCCCAGATGCGCTCTGAGGCATCGGTCAGGTCGTCGAAGTAGATATCGAGGTCATCGGTCAGGTAGCGCTGCTTGGCGCGCTCGAGGGAGCGGAATACCGCGCGCTGCGGGCGGATGACGGCCCGGAAGTTGATGATCTCCTGCTTGGCGTTGCTCAGCTCGCGCACGATCTCGCTGCTGCTGCGGCCCTCGAAGATGTCGTCCTCCAGGCGGCGCAGCTTGCGGCCCAGCTGGCCGAGCATCGGGAAGCCGGCATCCACGCACCGATCGAGGATGTGATAGAGCAGATAGCCGGAGCCCTTGCTCATGAGCTGCTCCCGCACGTCGTCGCGCGCCTGGGCGCGCTCGAAGAGCGCCGGCAGCGGCACGATCGCCTCGTTCGGCAGGGTGATGACGAAGTCCGGACCGATGAACACGTCCAGCTCCGCCGAATGCAGCCGCCCCGACTCCTTGTCGTAGCGCGGGAAGTGCATGACGAGGAACATGTACTCGTCGTACTCGTCCAGCTTCGGCCGCTGGTTGTGGCTGGCGACGTCCTCCAGGTCGAGCTCGTGGAAGTTGAACGTGTCAGCCAGCCAGACCCGGTCGGCGAGGCGCGGCTCCTCGATGTTGATCCAGCGCACCGAGGGGCCGTGGACCTCCTCGACGCGTGGCTCGCCCCGTGGCTCGTCCTCGGCGGGCGCGACGTCACCGCCACGGGACCGCAGGAGGCGGGGGAGGCTGCGCATGCCGCGAGCGTAGCGCACGCGCGGCTCGGCGGAGGGCGGCGAATCGGTCGTCGGCTCGGGGCCGCGCGAGAGCTCGCGGATGTCGATGTCGTTCATTCGGTACCACCTCGCGATCGGTGGATCGCGCCGCACTCGGTGGTCGAATCGGGCCGGGACGGACTCGTCGCGCGCCCGACGGGTGTCAGGCGGTCGGCGTGACCATGGCGGCGCGCTCGATCATCGGTACGCGCGTTCGTCTACTGGGACCAACGTCCATGGAAGTGCCTGTTGCTCCGCTCAAGCTGCGGTGTTGAGATGTGACGCGGCGGGGCCGCGGCGTCGCCATTCTAGCCCCGCGGGTCAGGTGGGGCCATCCCCATCTCGTACCTTCGCCCGGTGGCGCGCCACCTTGGCCTGGTTGCCGCAGGTGCGCATGTCGCACCAGCGGCGTCGCCCGGTGGGGGAGCGGTCCACGAATACGTAGCGGCACTCCTCGTTGGCGCACGCGCGCAACCGCTGGGGCGATTCCTCGGCGAGGAACTGCGCCACGCCACTCGCGATGGTGGCACGGGCCTGGTCGAGGCGATCGCCCATCTGGGCGAGGGTGTAGCTGGCCCGGTCGCGATCCAGGCGCAGCTGGTGGTAGTGCAGGCCGTGGCGGAGGATGTGGTTGAGCTCGCGGAGCTGCGCGACAGTGGGGCGCTGGCCATCGCTGGTCCGGCGCGCGATTGCGTGCAGCAGGCCGCGCAGGTGCCGATACCGCTCCAGCCGGCGATCCGCCTCCCCGGGCTCCCGACGCAGCCGCGCGCTCTCGGCCGCTCGTCCACGCTCGGAGATGAGGCCGCGGCGGCGCAGCCAGAGGAGGAGGGCGTCGGGATCGGCGATCTCGTCGCGCTCCAACCCGCGATCCCACTGCAGCGTGTTCGCGAAGTCGACGAACACGTCGGCGGGCCGCTGCGGCTCAGGTGTCGATTCGGGTGCCACTGCCATGGGTGTAACCACTATATACCCATTGACAAGTTACCTGGCGACACCTACAGTAACAGCGTAACCAGTTACCGACATACAACCAGTTACGGCGCGGGCGCCAACGAGCGCGCGGCCGCAGGAGAATCCCATGAACCGAGCCATCAGCACCTGGGGCATCCACGCGGTGCTCCGCCAGGAGGAGCTCCTGGAAGAGGCGCGCCGCGAGCGACTGGCCGTCAAGGCCCGCCGGCCCGGTCGCGGCCGCGTGCTGGGTCGCGTGCTGCACCTGGGGCGCCGCATCGGCGCCTGAACGCACGCACCCCCACGCAACCGGTGAGCCGGGGCAGCGAGAGCGCCCCGGTTCGTTGCGTTCCCTAGAATCGTCAGCGATGCCTCGACCACGCACCGCCACCCGCTCCGGGGAGGCGGTCATCAGCAACAGCGAGCTGGCACACGTCTTCAACGAGATCGGCGACATGCTCGAGATCCTCGGCGAGGTCGTCTACAAGTCGGTTGCCTACCGACGCGTGGCCGACGTCATCGAGCGCTACCCGGACGACGTGGCCGCGCTCTACCGCCGCGGGACGCCGCCCAAGCTGGCGGGTGCAGGCCCGGCCCTCTCCCAGAAGCTCGCCGAGCTGTCGGAGACCGGGGCGCTGGCGTATCACGAGAAGCTGCGCGCCCAGGTGCCGGAGGGCCTGCTGGAGATCCTGCGCATCCCGGGCGTCGGGCCGCGAACCGTCAAGCTCCTGCACGGCGAGCTGGGGATCGACTCGGTCGAGGCGCTGCGCGCCGCTGCGGAGGAGGGGCGCCTCCGCGACGTGAAGGGCCTTTCCGCGCGCACGGAGGAGAACGTGCTCGAGGCGATCACGCGCATCGAGCAGAAGAGCCACCGCATGCTGCTCCACGACGCGGACGAGCTGATGGCGCGGCTCATGGAGCATCTCGGGGCTGTGCGCGGGGTCGTGCGCATGGAGGCGGCGGGCTCCATGCGCCGACGCCGCGAGTCGATCGGCGACCTCGACCTGCTGGCGGCCACGGACGACCCCGGCGAGCTGATCCGCGCGCTCGACGCGCTCAAGGAGGTGCGACACATCGTCTCCGCGGGCACCGACAAGAGCAGCATCGTCCTGGCCGACGGGCCGCAGGTCGACCTCATGGTCTGCGCGCCCGCGGCGTGGGGCAGCCACCTCGTCCATTTCACCGGCAGCAAGGAGCACAACGTCGCGCTCCGCGGTCGGGCGCTCGATCGGGGCCTCTCCCTGTCCGAGAAGGGCTTCAAGGTCGTCGACTCCGGCGAGCTGCTCCTCGCCGCGACGGAGGAGGAGGTGTACGCACGCCTCGACCTCGCCTGGACGCCGCCCGAGCTGCGTGAGGACGGCGGCGAGATCCAGGCCGCCGCCGCCGGCACACTGCCGCGACTCGTCACCCTGGACGACATCCGCGGCGACACCCACGTCCATTCGAACTGGACCGATGGCGTGGACTCGATCGAAACCATGGCGCGCGCCGCGCGCGCGATCGGTCGCGAGTGGATGGTCCTGACCGATCATTCGCCCTCGCTCGGCGTCGCGCGTGGCCTTGGTCCTGAGCGCGTCGAGGAGCAGCGCGCCGAGATCGGGCGCCTCAACCGCGAGCTGGCGCCGTTCCGGATCCTGCACGGCACCGAGATGGAGATCCGCGCCGACGGCGCGCTGGATTACGAGGACGCCCTCCTGGAGCGCTTCGACGTCGTCATCGCCAGCATCCATACCGGGCGTGGCCAATCCACGGAGCAGCTGACCCGGCGTGCGCTCGCGGCCATCGACAACCCCCACGTCGACGTGCTCGCGCATCCCTCTGGTCGCATCGTGGGACGACGAGACGCACTGCCGCTCGACTGGCCGGCGGTGTTCGCCGCCGCCGCTCGCACCGGCACCATCCTCGAGATCAACGGCAGCCCGCGCCTCGACCTGTCAGACACGCTGGCTCGCGCCGCAGCGGCCGCCGGTGCTCGTCTGACGGTGGCGTCGGATGCCCATCGTACGGAGGAGCTGACGCAGCTGGCCTTCGGCGTCTCGGTGGCACGACGAGCCTGGCTCACCGCAGGGCAGGTGGCCACCACGCGATCGGCGGACAAGTTGCTGGAGCTCGTCTCGTGATCGCCCGGGTGCTCGGCGACCGGCGAGGCACGGCCGTGCTGCGTCGCATCGATCGACCCGGGGTGATCGTCCTCGCCGTTCTTCTGGCCGCGATGGCCACCGTCGCCTGGCTCGGGTCGCCCCTCTGGATGGCCGTGGCCATCGGCGGCCAGCTGTTGGTCGGCGGGCTGGGGACCGTCCGCCTCCTGGGCCCGGCACAGCCGGGGATCGGCTACGCGCGCTACGCCGTCCCGACCCTCGGGGCGGTGGCACTCTCGCTGTTCGGACGCATCCTGCCGGGCGGGGTGGTGCTGCTCTTCGCACCGCTGGCCGCGATTCTGATCTGGTCGATCCTGTGGCTCGAGCTTCGCGCGTCGCGCGGCATTCCGGCACGGACGCTGCTCGACCTCGCGCTGGTCTCGATCCTGTTCGCATCGGCATCGGGGATCGTCGCGTTCACCGGCCGGGGTGCCTGGCCGCCGCCCATCGCGCTCACCCTGCCGGTCATCCTGATCCTCACGGTACGAGCCGCCGAGGCGCGCGGTCGCACCGGCGTGGCCGGCATCGGTCAGGGCCTCCTGCACACGCTCGCCGTCTCGCAGGTCGCCGTCGTCGCCGTCCTGCTGGAGCTTCCCGGAGTCGTGGCGCCGGCACTACTGGCCCTGGCGTTCCACGCCTGGAGCGGGGCCGCCGAGGCCCTCGAGGAAGGTGCCAGCGGCCGTGCGGTGCTCGTGGAGTTCGGCTCGCTGGCCGTCCTCGGGATCGTCGTAGCGGTGCTTCTGGACGCGACCTGAGGACGCGCAGCGGGCTCGCGTTGACACCCCCCACCCTCGGTGCTACAACAAGGCGCCCTCCGGCCCCCCGGGCCGCGAAGGGCCTTCCATTACGACGACTTGAGACCCACGAAGCGGAGATGCTTGACGCAACAATGACGCTCGGGGACACGGACACCATCAATCGCCAACGCCGCCAGCTGACGGACCTCGCGATCGGCCGCGCCACCGCCGGAGACTGGGAGGCTGCGGTCGAGGCCAACCAGGAGCTGCTCGAGCTCGGCCCGGATACGGATGCCTACAACCGGCTCGGAAAGGCGCTGGCCGAGGTGGGCCGCCATTCGGAGGCCCTCGAGGCCTACGAGCACGCCCTCGAGCGCGACGTGACAAATCGGATCGCCGAGCGCAACGTCGACCGTCTGCGCGTGCTCGTGGCGGCGGGGGGCGGCACTCGCAAGCCGCCGCGCAGCTCGAACGGACGCCCGGAGAAGGCGAACGCCTCCCATTTCATCGAGGAGATGGGCAAGACCGGCCACGCCCGGCTGGTGAGCCTCGCGCCACCCAGCCAGCTGGCGCCATTCTCGCCCGGCGACGCGATTGAGCTCACCGTCGACGGGGAGCAGCTGGTCGGGCGCTCCGGCGACCTGGAGGTCGGCACGGTGGAGCAGCGCGTCGGCTCCCGGCTGCTCAAGCTGATGAAGACCGGCAACCGCTACGAGGCCGCGATCACCGTCCTCCACGAGGACGAGGTGCGCATCCACATCCGTGAGGTCTTCGCCCATCCGGCGAATTTCGGCAAGGTTTCGTTCCCGGGAAGCGCGGCGGCGCGCGCGGGTGACGTTCGACCGTACATGAAGGGGCCCCCGTCCCGCTACGATGACGACGAGGAGAGCGAGGAGCCCGACGAGGATTCGGAGGAGGTCGAGGAGCTCGACACCAGCCTTCCCGAATACAGCGCCGAGCCCGAGCTGGAGGAAGAGCTGCTCGAGGAATCGTAGAGCGGAGATGAGCCGGGACGCACCGAAGCGACTCGATCACGTCGTCCTTCCCCGCCGCGTCCCCGGGCTGGCCCTGCTCGAGCGCTACTTTCCCTCGCCCGCGGCCAACCTCCTCGACGCCGAGCTGCGCGCCTTCGCGCACAGCGGCGACACGATCCTCGATCCATGGGCCGGCACCGGCTGGACCGCGCGGCGCGCCATCGCGCACGGCATGCGCTCCATCTCGGCGGATCCGAGCCCCTTCGCGCAGCTCGCCGCGCGCGCCCTGCTGCAGGCGCCGGAAGCGTCGGTGATCGACGCGGCGCTCGGCCAGCTGGCCGCGTCGCGGCGCGTCGACGTGCCGCTGTCCCAGCACCTGGAGGAGCTCTACGCGACCCGCTGTCCCGCCTGCCGCCGTGCCGTGGTCGCCGACCAGTTCATCTGGCCACGCGGATCCGATGCGCCGTCACGCAAGGTGTACCGCTGCGATGCCTGCGACGTGTCGATCGGCGGTCCCGAGGACCGATCCGCAGCGGTCGACGAGCTCGATCTCGCGAAGCTCGGCATCGAGCGCGCCCCCGACGGCGCCGACGCGGTCTCCGATGCCGAGGTCGACGAGGAGCTCCCACCGGCGCCGGTCGGTCTGACCGATACGGACGCCGATCCAGCCGGCCCGCTCGGTGAGGCGGGCGGCCCGCCGCCGCCGCCGCCGATTGCCGCCGACCCGCCGCTCCGCGCGCCCGCCAACGATCCTCGCTGGGCATCCACCGTTCATCCCAGCGCTCCGACTGCCTCGGCGCCGGACCCGGGCGATCCGCACCACGTACAGCTCCTCAGGGAGCGCTTCCCGGTGCTCGACGGGCGCGAGGAGTTGGTGGACGAGCTGCTCGGCCTGTATACGCCCCGGAACCTCTACGCCATCCAGGCGATCGCCAACAAGATCGACGCCGAGCTGCGCAACGACGCACTCGCCTCCCTCTTCCGGCTGGCGTTGGCGGCGTGCCTCCTTCCGGCATCGCGGTTGAACGGCTATCCGGGGCGCGTCGCGTCGTTGCGCATCGCCGGCGGCCACGTCCGCCAGCCCGCCTCGCGCCACCAGCGCGAGGTGAACGTATGGCGACTCTTCGTGGATGCCGTCCATGACGTGCGCACCGCGGTCGCGGCGCTCGGTCACGAGCGGCGGCCCGCGCGTTTCGCCAGCGACCTCGACGAGCTCGGCGGCGTGGGAGCCGCCAACGTGCTCTGGGTTCGCTGCCGCCCGGCCGTGGTGGGGCAGTACGTCCCGCCCGATTCGGTCGACATGGTGCTCGGCTCGGCGGGCGCACCACCGAGCATCGATGAGCTGAGCTTCGAGTACCTCGCCACCGCGTGGCTGATGGGCCACGAGGCGGCGGGGACGCTTCGCCTCGAGCCGCTCTTCGGACCAGCCGCGCTGCACGGCGACGGGGTGGAGCCGACGGCGCTCCGGCGCGCGGTGGCTTCCGCGGCGGGCGCGCTGAAGCCCGATGGCTGGTTCAACGTCCTGCTGGACGGGGATGATCCGGAGCGCCTGCTGGCGGTGGCCGTGGCGGGTGCGGCGGCGGGGCTCGAGCTGGTGGACCTCATCCATCGCGAGTCGAAGCGAAGCGGCGACGGCGTGGTCCTCCATTTCCGAAAGCCCGGCGGCGAGGATCGGCTGCGCGATGCGGTGGGCGCCCGCCCGCTGCGTCTCGGATCGTCCGGCGAGACGCTGACCTATCCGGAGCTCGCCGAGGCGATGGAGCGGGCCGTGGTGACCCTCCTCCGGCAGCGGGGCGAGCCGGCGGGCCTGACCCGCATCACAGCGGCGATCATCCTCGAGCTGGAGCACAGCGGCCTCCTGCGCCGCGTCGCCGCGCCCCGCGGGGCCGATCCGGATGCGGAGGAAACCGGCGACCGCCTCGAGGGGAGCGGGCATGCCGTCCTCTCGCAGCTGCTGCGGGAGGAGCTGTGGCGCGATGAGCACCCGGTCATCGTCCGCCTCGGCGACGAGGCGCACCCGAGGTGGTGGTTGCGCACGCCCTCGTTGGCCGATGCCCCGTTGGCGGATCGTGTCGAGTGGGCCACATTCAACGTCCTGACCACCGCGGGCACGATTGACGAGCCGGCCTTCCTCGAACGGATCTTCGCGCTGTTCCCGGGACTCGACGCGCCCGACGAGGAGCTCGTGCGCGCGTGTCTGGATGCCTATGCCCGGGTCGGGGAGGGCGGCAAGCTGCGCACCGAGGAGGACCTGACGAGCCGGCTCGGCGATCACGCCCGCACCCTTGCGACGGCGATCGACGTGGGTCATCGGCTGGGGATGCGCGCGTGGCTCTCGAAGGCGGAACAGGCCCGTCCGTGGAATGGCTCGACGCTGGGCTCGCTGCTACGTGACGAGGAGCGCCGGGCCTACCTGCCGCTGATCGTGCGCGCCCCCACCGATGCGCTCGGCGACCTCGATGCAATCTGGTACGTGCGCGGCAAGTTTGCATTCCTCATCGAGGTCGAGTGGACCGCGATGCTCGGTGAGCCGGTGCTTGGTCGAGGTCGGAGGATCGACCCGGCGGACGACCAGGTGCGGCTGCTGCTCATCCCGGCCGAGCGCACCGAGCTGCTGCGCTGGAAGCTGGATCGCTCGCCGTGGCTGCGCGAGGAGCTGGCGCGGCAGAACTGGCACGTGCTCAAGTGGCAGCACCTCGACACCCTGGCGGCTCGGGATTCGATCCGCCTCGAGTGGCTCGAGCCGGTGCTCGGCCTGGATCCCCTCATCGAGCGCGGCGGGGAGCAGCTGACCATGTTCGGCGAGTGATCGGGGCTGGCTCGCTCGCCGCCCAGACGAGCTCTTGACCGTTCGTGTACGCTCCGCTGGGAGTGCCGTGGTTCCCCCCTGCGGCACTCCCATTTTCGTGCGCTCAGCGCTTGCCGCGGCGCCCCAACATGCGACGGACGACGGTCATCACCTCATCGGTGTACGCCTCCCCGTCGCCGGTCTGGATGGCGTGCGCCACGCATCCCTTGATGTGGTCCTCCACGAGCAGCAGGGCGACCTGGTCGGTGGCCGCCGTCATGGCGTCCACCTGCTGCAGGACGTCGAGGCAATAGGCTTCCTCATCGACCAGGCGGCGAATCCCGCGCACCTGGCCCTCGATGCGCGCGAGGCGTGTCAGCAGCTCCCCCTTGTCCTTGGTGTAGGCGTGCCGAAAATGCTCGGCTGCAGCGTTCGTCGACATACTGTGGGTGAGTATGTGGCCCGCCCGGCCGCGGCGTCAATCGGCGTTTCCCGATCAGCGCTAGCATGGAGCGAATGACCACCCCGGAACCGCATGCCCTGGTCGACGCGATCGAGCGCGTGCTCGTCGTGATCGCGCATCCCGACGATGCCGAGTTCGGCGCTGCGGCCACGATCGCGCACCTGATCGCCGGCGGCGCACGCGTCGACTACGTCGTCACCACCGACGGTGGCAAGGGAACCGAGGATCCCGCCGTGACCCCCGAGATGCTGTCCAGCCTGCGCGTCGCGGAGCAGCGCGCGGCGGCCGACATCCTGGGCGTGAGCGAGATCGTGCATCTCGGCCACCCGGATGGCTACCTGGTCCCAACCCTCGACCTGCGCCGTGACATCACGCGCCAGATCCGCCGCTTCCGGCCCGACCTGGTGATCACCTGGAGTCCGCAGCGCCGGCTCGACGGCAACCCGTACATCGGTCACCCGGACCACCTGGCCACCGGAGAGGCCTCGCTGGCGGCGGTCTATCCGGCGGCGCGCGATCGGCTCAACTTCCCTGAGCTGGCCACCGACGAGGGCCTCGAGCCGTGGAAGGTGCGCCAGGTGCTGCTGATGGGGGTCGAGCTGTCGAACCTGCACGTCGACGTGACCGATAGCTTCGACATCGGGATGCGAGCGCTGCTGGCCCACGCCAGCCAGGTCGGCGGCCGCGATGACGTCGAGGCGCGGGTCCGCGAGCGGGCGCGACTGGCGGGCGAGCCGCATGGCATGCGGCTGGCGCAGTCGTTCCTCTCAGTCGTGCTCACGTGACCCGCCGCGGCGGGGGCGGAGGCGGCCGCGGTGGCTGGGGTGGGGCGTTCGGCGGGGCGGAGCCGGACCTGACTCGGCGACCGGGGAGCGAGCGACGCACGCTGCGCCGCATCGCCGGCTTCTTCACGCCGTACCGCGGACGGCTGTGGTTCATCGCCGGCCTGATCCTGGTCACGGTCACCATCGGCGTCGTCAACCCCATCCTTCTCAAGCTGATCATCGACAACCTGACGGGCCCGCAGGACCTCGGGCTGCTCTATCTGCAGGCCGGCCTGATGATCGTGCTCCCGATCATCACCAGCGCCATCGGCGTGTGGCAGGCGTACCTCTCGAACGTGGTCGGCCAGCGGGTCATGAACGACCTGCGGCTGGCGCTGTACCGACACCTGCAGTGGATGCCGCTGCGCTTCTTCACCGAGACGCGGACCGGCGAGATCCAGAGCCGCATCAGCAACGATGTCGGCGGGGTGCAGTCGGTGGTGACCGATACGGCCTCGTCGCTGCTCGCCAACTTCGCCACGGTTGCGACCACGGTTGTCGCGATGTGGATCCTCGACTGGCGGCTGACGCTGCTGAGCCTCGGGCTGCTGCCGGTCTTCGCATACATCACGTTCCGCGTCGGCAAGGTGCGGCGTGAGGTGAGCACGCTGACCCAACGCTCGATGGCGGAGATGAGCGCCATCACCGAGGAGTCGCTCTCCGTCTCGGGCATCCTGCTCTCGAAGACCTTCGGCCAGCAGGAGGCGAGCATCGAGCGCTTCGCCGCCGAGTCGCAGCGCCTGGGCGACCTGCAGGTGCGCGGGCAGATGATCGGGCGGTGGTTCTTCGCCCTGATCGGCACCTTCTTCAGCATCATGCCGGCGTTCGTCTATCTGCTTGCCGGCTCGCTGATCATCGGGGGCGACACCCACGTCAGCATCGGCACCATCGTGGCCTTCACCACGCTCCAGTCGCGCCTCTTCTTCCCGCTGGGCCAGCTGCTGAACGTGCAGGTCGAGATCCAGGGCGCGCTTGCGCTGTTCGACCGGATCTTCGAGTACCTGGAGATGGAGCACGAGATCGTCGACGCGCCCGACGCGGTGGCGCTCGAGCCGGCCACCATGCGCGGCGAGGTGCGCATCGAGGACGTCTCGTTCCGCTACCCGGTCGCACCGGCGCAGGTCGAAGTGGCGCCGGAAGCCGCGGCGGCCGAGGCGGAGGGCCGTGCCGTGCCGACCACCATCCAGCCGTTCGCGCTCCACGACATCTCGTTTACCGCGGCGCCCGGGCAGCTGGTCGCGCTCGTCGGGCCATCGGGGAGCGGCAAGACGACGACCACCTACCTGATCCCGCGCCTGTACGACGTGGACCGCGGCTCCATCAAGATCGATGGTGTCGACGTGCGGCAGCTGACTCTGGCCTCGCTGGGACGCGAGATCGGGGTGGTGACCCAGGAGACCTACCTGTTCCACGACACCGTGCTGGCCAACCTGCAGTACGCCAGGCCCGAGGCGACCCAGGAGGAGATCGAGACGGCCTCGCGAGCGGCGGCGATCCACGAGCGGATCATGGAGCTGCCGGCTGGCTACGACACGGTGGTGGGGGAGCGCGGCTATAAGCTCTCGGGCGGCGAGAAGCAGCGGATCGCGATCGCGCGCGTGCTACTCAAGGATCCGCGGGTGCTCATCCTCGACGAGGCAACCTCGGCGCTCGACACGGTCAGCGAACGCCTCATCCAGGGCGCGCTGGCGGGCCTGATGGAGGGGCGCACCACCATCGCCATTGCGCATCGCCTGTCGACCATCCTGCGCGCCGATCTGATCCTGGTCATGGAGCGCGGGCGGATCGTGGAGCGCGGCACCCATGCCGAGCTGATTCGCCACGAGGGGCTGTACGCGCGCCTCTCGGCGGAGCAGTTCGCCGGAGATCGGCCCGGCTGACGAATCGCGTGTGGTCGTTCAACGTTCGGCCGCATCGGTGCGTCGGAGGGGCATGATCACCACCACCCTGGATCACCCGGTCGACGTGCGCGACCCCGTTCCACCCGGGACCGATGCACTGCGCGCCACCGTCACCGGCCTGCAGGCCGACCGCGGCGGCGAGCTGTGGGGACTGGCCCGCCACCTGGGCCTGGCGCCCGACGAGGCCGACGACGCCGTGCAGGAGACGCTCCTGCGCCTGTGGTCGACCCTTCGCGATGGCGCGGTCATCGAGCGGCCGGACGCGTGGGCGTTCCGTGCGCTCTACCGCCTGGCGATGGATCGCCATCGCTGGCGCCGCCGCGTCCGACTGCTCACCGCCCGCCTCGGCGCACGTCCCGAGCGGGGGACCGGCGTCGACGTCGCCGAGCGGCTGACCATCTGGGACGCGGTCGAGGGGCTGCCGGAGCGGCAGCGGCTGGCGGTCTACCTGCGCTATCGATCCGACCTGCCGTACGAGGAGATCGGCGCGATCCTGGGGATCGCCGCACCCTCCGCGCGCAGCCACGTCAGCCGAGCCCTCGACGCACTGCGCGTCGCGCTCGGCGAGGAGGCACGACCATGAACCACGACGATCTCGAGCGCCAGCTGCGCTCGCAGGCCGGCCCGCGCGAGCAGGGCTACCATCCCAACCCGCTGCCCGCGGAGCCGCGCGCGCCAGCTCAGCGCCGTCGAGTGCCCACGGTGCTGCGCGGCGGGCTGTTCGCCGCTGCCGCCGCGGCGGCAGTGCTCGCGGTGGTGGTCGTGAGCGGCGGCCTCGACGGGCCCCTCGGGGTCGGTGGCGACGTCTCGAGTCCCTCGCCCAGCGACGTCAAGACGCAGGCCGCCACGCCATCGGTATCGCCCGGCACGGCGGCGGAGCCGGCTGCGTGCCAGCCGGAGGACGTGGTGTTCACCGCCGAGCCATGGGGCGGTGCCGCCGGATCACGCGGGACATCAGTGACGCTGGCCCTGGCGGACGGCGCGGCTGCCTGTCACCCCGCAAACGGGGCGCTGGGCCGCATTCTCGACGGTACCGGCGCCACGCTCGTCGAGAGCGTCGGCGGACCGACGGACCTGCCGCTGCTCACCCTGCAGGCGGGGACCACGTACCAGGTCGGCGTTGCCTGGAGCAACTGGTGCGACGCACACCCCGCTGGGATCACGCTCGAGCTCCGGCTGGATGGCTGGAGCGAATGGGTCGCGGCCCAGCCCCACCTGCCCGGCACCGGCGGTCCAGACCCGGTCCCCCCCTGCATGGGCGATGGCGGCACCAACCTGAGCGTCACCGAGGTGCAACCGGCCCCCTGAGGTCATCGGTCGGCCGTGCCGTGACACACTTGTCCGGCATGGCCGACCACCCCGCCCACCGCAACCGGCTCGCCGACGAGACGAGCCCCTATCTCCTCCAGCACGCCCACAACCCGGTGGACTGGTATCCCTGGGGGGCGGAGGCCCTCGAGCGGGCGAGCGAGCTGGACCGACCGATCTTCCTCTCCATCGGCTATTCGGCCTGTCACTGGTGCCACGTCATGGAGCGCGAGTCCTTCGAGGATCCGGCCATCGCCGCGCTGCTCAACAAACACTTCGTGCCGATCAAGGTCGATCGCGAGGAACGGCCCGACATCGACGAGATCTACATGGCCGCCGTCCAGGCGATGACCGGGAGCGGCGGGTGGCCGCTCAACGTGTTCCTGACCCCAGCCCTCGAGCCGTTCTTTGGCGGCACCTACTTCCCGCCCGAGGATCGCCACGGGCTGCCGCGCTTCGCGTACGTGCTGGAGTCGATCGCCGACGCGTTCGCGACCCGGCGCGGCGAGGTGACGGCGTCGGCCAGCGGCATCACGGCACACCTGCGCCACCAGCTCGAGGTCGCACCGGGGATTGCTGATCCGCAGCTGGCCCAGCTGAACGCCGCGGTCGCGCGCCTGGCGAGCAGCTTCGATCCCGTCCACGGCGGCTTCGGCGGCGCGCCGAAGTTCCCGCCGGCGATGACCCTCGAGTTCCTGCTGCGGGCGTGGCGGCGCACCGGCGACCCCGCCACCCTGGCGATGGTCACCCGCACGCTCGACGCGATGGCCGACGGCGGCCTGTGGGACCACCTCGCCGGTGGCTTCGCCCGCTACTCGACCGACGCGCGCTGGCTCGTGCCGCACTTCGAGAAGATGCTCTACGACAACGCGCTGCTCGCACACGCCTACCTGGAGGGGTACCGGGCGACCGGGCTGGACCGATACGCGCGCACCGCGCGCGAGACGCTCGACTTCATGCT
>JBDTQJ010000037.1:0-16212 GCA_039932235.1 Chloroflexota bacterium | reverse complement strand
AGATGGTGCGGGCCTTCCTCGGCCGGGAGCCGTCCAACGAGGCGTTCCGCCGCCTCCGGGGACTGCCCACCGACTGAGGTCAGCCGAAGAAGTCGAGCACCAGGGCGCTGAAGGCGGCGGGATCCTCCATCGGGGGCAGGTGCGCCACCCCGGAGAGCTCCACAAGCCGCGCATCAGGGATTTCTGCGGCCAACATCCGCGCGATCTCCATGAAGTCGGGCTGGTCGAGCACGCCGCAGGCGACCAGGGTCGGCGCCTGGATGTCGCCGAGCCGAGCGCGGCGCGAGGGAACGAGCCAGCCGCCCTTGGCGTCGTCGTTGTCGTAGTCGAGCGCCCTGCGCTGCATCTCCCAGACGCGCTGGCGCAACGCATCCGGCAGCGCAGCAGCGTCACGAGTGGCCCCATCGAGCCACGTCCGGACGTTGACCCACGCCACTTCGTCGAGGTCGCCGGACTTCCAGGCAGCCTCCTCGAGGTCCCACTCGGCACGCATGGCGGCGGAGTGCTCCCAGCCGTCGATGCCCGATGCGACGACCATGAGCCGGTCCACCAGCTCCGGATGCGCGATCGCCAGATCCAGCGCCACGTGCCCGCCCATCGAAACGCCGACGATCCCGGCGCGCTCGACGCCCAATGCGCGCAGCAGGTCCACCACATCGGCCCCGTAGACGAAGTCGCCTGACGGCAACGGCGTGTCGCCAAAGCCGCGCAGGTCGAAGCGGATGACGCGGAACCGCTCGGCGAGGGCGGGCATCACGTCGTCCCACATGCGGCGGTCCACGATCCCCGCGTGGATCAGGAGCAGCGGTGGCCCTGATCCCGCCTCGTCGTAGGCAATGTCGACTCCGTTGATGGGCAGCGTTGGCATCGGTCCCTTCTGGCTCTGGCCCGCGGTTTGCATGAGGGCGAGCATAGACCGATGGAGGCGCCCCAGATGGACCCACAGCGCACCCGTGACAGCGTCGAGCAACTCGAGGACGCGGAGATCACCAACCCGATCACGGATCCGGATGCCACGCTGACCGAGCCCGGAGAGGGCTTCGAGCCGGGCATCGACACCACGCCCGACGATCCCGCCGACGAGGGCCCGCCGGCGCACACCTCGCAGGTCGCCCGATGACCGGTCGCCACACCCATTCGAGCCTCTGCCGTTGGGCAAGCGTCAGCCTGGCGGTCTGCGATCAGCCGGCGAGCCGGCGGAGCACCTCGTCGTGGAGCAGGCCGTTTGTCGCAAGGGCGGTGGGTCCGTCGATGTCCTTCGAGCCCGCGAAGTTCGTGAACCGCCCGCCCGCCTCGCGGACCAGGAGCGCCGGCGCGGCAAGGTCCCACAGGGTCGGCCCGGTCTCGAGCATGATCTCGGCAGCTCCCTGGGCAACCAGGCAGTAGCCCCAGAAGTCTCCCAACCCGCGGTCGCGCCAGGCGTCCCGCACCAGCTCGTTGAGCACGTCTCCGCGTCCCTCGCGATTCATGGCGTCCAGCGTCGAGAAGACGACCTGTGCCTCCCCCAGCTCCGCGACCGATGAGACCCGGATCGACCGCTCCCCGCTGACGTCACGTGTGGCGGCGCCGCCACCCAGCGCCGCGTGCCAGCGCTGCCCGAGCGCGGGCGCGCTGACCACCGACGCGATCAGCTCCCCGGCACGCTCGACGGCGATCAGCGTCGCCCAGACCGGGATGCCGCGGACGAAGTTGTGCGTCCCATCGATCGGGTCGATGATCCAGCGCGTTTCGCCGTCCCCCGCCTCGACGCCGAACTCCTCGCCCAGGATGCCATGGCTCGGGAAGGCGGCCTGGATGCGCTGCCGCAGCCGCTCCTCGACGCCGGTGTCGGCCTGGGTGACGAGGGTCCGGTCGTGCTTGGCCGCGATCGTCAGCTCGCCCGCGTAGTGGGCCAGGGCGATGGCATCGGTCTCGTCAACCAGCCCCAGCGCGAAGTCGCGCAGTGCAGCGGGGTCGCGATCGGACGGGGGGCGCACATCGGTCAGGATAGCGACATGACCCGCGTTGCTCCGGCATCACCGCGGGGAGTGTCGGCGGATCGCGGTGCCGTGCGCGCCGGCCATGCTCACATGCGTCGCTCGGCGCGTAGCATGCCGCCATGACGCTGCACCACGCTGCTGAGCTGGCGCGCCTGGCGGACGAGTTCTGGGAGACGGAGCTCGCCGCGGATCCGCTGTGGGCGACCAACGTCGGGCGGCGGGAGTTCGACCATCTCCTGCCGCCACTGACCGATGCCGACCAGCAGGCGCTGGCCGGGCGACTGCAAACGCAGCAGCGCGCCGTGGCGGCCGTGCCAACGGCCGGCCTCGGCGACGACGATCGCGTGACGCACGCCGCATTGCTCGCCGCGATCGAAGCCACCCTCGCGTTCGTGCGCGCGGACGTTCGCTCGCACACCGTCGACCCCATGGGTGGCCCGCAGGTCGAGTTCCTCAACATCCCCGACTACCAGTCGGCCGAGACGGTCGAGCAGGGGCGCGCCATGGCCGAGCGCTGGCGCGCGATGGGTCCGTGGGTCGAGCTCCTGACGCAGCGTCAGCGTGCGTCGCTCGAGGAGGGGCGGCCGCCGGTGCGGATCCTGGTCGAGAAGGTGATCGACGAGCTCGATGGGCTGCTCGCCGAGCGGGACGAAAGCTGGCCGCTGCTGTCGCCCACTGCCGTCGATCACGCCGACTGGCCGGACGACGAGCTCCACCGCTTCACCGATGCGCTCGAGAGCGCGGTGCGCGACGGAATCCGGCCGGCGTTCGCCGCGTATCGCGACTTCCTGCAGGACGAGGCACTCCCGGTCAGCCGTGGCGACGACGCGGTGGGACTGGGATACCTCGACGGCGGACAGGCCACGTATCGGTCGCTGGCGCGCGCCCACACGACCATCGATGCCTCGCCGGAGGAGCTGCACGCCATCGGCCTGGGCGAGATCGAGCGCCTGGACGCCGAGCTCACGAAGCTCGGTGGTCAGCTCCTCGGGGCGCGCGACCTCGGTGACACGCTGCGCCGCCTGCGCACCGACAGCGCGCTGCACTTCGTCACCGCCGAGGAGATCGTGGAGGTCGCCGAGGCGTCGCTCTCCCGCGCCATGTCGGCAATCCCGAGCTGGTTCGGCCTGCTGCCGCGCGCCGCCTGCGAGGTCACCGCCATGGGTGCCCACGAGGAGGAGCATTCGACCATTGCCTACTACCGTGACCCGGCGCCCGACGGCAGCCGGCCGGGCCGCTACCACGTCAACCGCTCGCACCCCGAGACGCGACCGCGCTACGAGGCGGAGGCACTCGCTTTCCACGAGGCGGTGCCCGGTCACCACCTGCAGGTTGCCTTGGCCCAGGAACGCGAGGGGCTGCCGGCGTTCCGGCGCCACTCGCTGTCAACCGCCTACGTGGAGGGCTGGGGCCTGTACGCCGAGCGCCTGGCCGACGAGATGGGCCTCTACTCGGGCGACCTGGATCGCATTGGTATTGCATCCTTCGACGCCTGGCGGGCGTCGCGCCTCGTGGTGGACACCGGGATGCACGCGCTGGGCTGGTCACGCTCGCGAGCGATCACGTTCATGACCGATCACACCGCGCTGGGCCTCAACAACATCACCAACGAGGTGGACCGATACATCGCCTGGCCGGGCCAGGCGCTGGCCTACAAGGTCGGCCAGTTGGAGATCCTGCGCCTGCGCGACGAGGCACAGGCACGCCAGGGCGGGGCGTTCGACATCCGGCGGTTCCACGACGCGGTGCTGGGGCCGGCGCCACTGCCGTTGGGCGTCCTGCGCCAGGTTGTCGAGCGCCAGCTGGCCTGAGGCGCACATGGAGCGTCGCGACCCGTACCGCATCCTGCAGGTCCAGCCGGACGCCGACCCGGACATCGTGAAGGCCGCCTACCGGGTGCTGGCGCGCAAGGTCCACCCGGACGCCTCCACCCCCCTGGACGAGACGGAGGAGCGCCGGATGGTCGACCTCAACTGGGCGTATGCGCTGGTCCGTGATCCAGCGGCCCGCCGGCGCTGGGAGTCGGACCGCAGGCGCACGCCCCCGCCAACGCCGGCGGAGCCCGCCACGCACGGCGCGCCGCGCGGGCCGCTCGAGAGCACCGGCGCCGGGATGCGGCTCGACTTCGGCCGCTACCAGGGGTGGACGCTCGGTGAGGTCGTGAAACGCGATCCCGCCTACCTGGAATGGCTGCGTCGCCACGCCTCAGGTGCCCGCTACCGGACCTCCATCGAGATCCTCCTCCGCGGGGTGGCCAAGCCGTAGCGGCCGGCCATCGGCACGGAGGTCGGCTCGGCTACGCCGAACGAACGCGGCTGCCGGCGATCAGCCGCTCGAACGCTGCCACATGGGCGCTCGCCAGCGCTCGGCAGTGACGCGCTCAAGGAACGTCGCGGACGTTGCTCAGCTCGCTCTCAGCGCGCCCAGCTCGGCGCGCACGCGGGTGGCGTCCGCGATGTCCTCCTTGGCGTCATATTCGGCGATCGCATGCCGGAGATCTTCCGCAGCCGCATCACGCTCGCCCGACGCGTTCCGCACATGTGCGCGGGCCTCGTGGCCCAGGCCGCGGAGCTCCAGGAAGTCGGTAGGCTCGAGCAGCGCCAACGCCTCCGCCGCCAGGGCCGTGGCTCGCTTCAGCTCGCCTCGTTGCGCAGCTGCCATGGCCGCGACCATGCGCCACGTGGCCTGGGTCGCGATATCGTGCGCTGAACCGGTCAATTGCGCGAGCGCCACCGATTCCATGGCAGCCTCGAGCTTTCCCTGGCGCAGCTGGGCGATGCCGCACATGGCGGCGACGGTCGACAGGACGCCCGTCTCCCCGATGCCGCGGAGTACGTCGATACCAACGGCGTAGTTCCGTTCGGCTGCCTCGGGGTCTCCGGCGATGAGCTCGACGATGCCGCTCGACAGCGACAGGCCACCCAGCCGAACGAGGACGCCGCGCTCAGCCATATATGCCATGCCGTCTCGGTACATGCGCCTGGCGTCGTCGAACCTCCCGACCATCGCATAGAGGGGCGCACCGATGGCCTGCTGGGGCACGGAAATACCCGAGTCGCGCGCGGCCTCCTCGATGCGGGCGATGGCCGCCGAGACGGGTGTCGGCCCATAGCGGAGGGAGTTGAGCACTTGCATCCCGATGTCGCCACCGTGCCATGTGGAGCCGTCCGTGACCAGGAGCGCAGCCGCGGCCTCGAGCTCACGAAGCTGGTCCTGCCAGCGGCACACGGTGAGATACGCCCCACCGCGCGCGACGTGCCCCGCGATCTGCGCACGAATGTCGCCCGCTTCCGCGGCTCGGCGTTTCAGGTCCTCCGCGACAGCGACGAGCTCGGTGTCGTCCACGCTGGGATCGATGAATTGCTCGACGGAGAGCTCCTCGAGCCGAGCCTCCATGGCGAGCAGTTCCGCGCCCGCAATCTGAGCCGTGTCGCGCGCATCCTCGAACAAGCGCAGTGCGTCCTCGACGTGGCCGAGCTCGCCCATGGCCACGCCGATGCTCAGATATAGCTCCGCCCGGCGGCGGTCGTCGTCGGTCAACTTGGCCGCGCGACCAAACAGGCTCACCGCCGCGGTCAGGTCCCGTCGATGCAGGGCGCGGTCGCCGCTGGCCTCCAGGTGATCTGCGGCACGAGTTCCGATGCCACGCGTCACGTCATCCATGAGGCCCAGCTCCGAGCGCGCAACGTGCGCCTGCTCGAGGTGGTAGGCGATGACCTCCTCATACTCCTGGAGCCGATCGCCGGCGGTACGCTCCAGCCAGTCGGCGAAGCGGGCGTGCAGGTCGGCCCGCTGCTCTTTGGGGAGCGATCCATACGCGGCGTCGCGGACCAGGATGTGCCTGAAGCGGAACGCCTCGTCGCCCACTTCGCTGGACGCGGCCGGTCGCACCAACTCCTTGCGCACGAGGGTCATGAGGCGCGCAGCAAGATCCTCTCGCCGCCCGGGGGGCGACAGTTCCGCCACCGCCGAGCGGTGGAAGACCTTGCCGACCACGGATGCGCGCCCGACCAGGTCACGCTCCGAGGCCTCAAGGCGGTCCAGGCGGGCAGCCACCAGGGCGGCCACGGTGGGCGGAACGCTGATCTGGTCGAGGCTCTGCTCGGCAACCCAGCCATCTGCGCCCCGGTGCAGCACCCCCTGGTCGATGAGCATCGAGACCAGCTCCTCGACGAACAGCGGGTTGCCCTCGGCCGTATCGCCGACACGCTGGTGGATGGCCCGCGCCAGATCTGGATCGCCCAGCAGGTTGGTCACCAGCACCACCGACTGCTCACCCGACAGCGGCTCCAGCAGGATGGTGGTTGCGTTCAGCTTGCCGCCGCCCCATGTCGGCCGAACGTCGAGCAGCTCGGGGCGCGCGACGGCAAGGATGAGGATCGGTGCCTCGCGCGACATGTCGGCGACGTGCTCCACCAGGTCAAGGAAGGTCGGCTCCGCCCAGTGCAGGTCATCGATGATGACCACCAGCGGGCGCCTTCGGGCCACTGCTTCAAGCAGCCGGCGCACCCCCCAGAAGATCTCCTCGTTGGGCACGCCGGCGTCCGACAAACCGATCGCCGATGCCACCCGCTCGACGATCGCCTCGCGGCCCTCTACGTCCCCAAGGTAGGCGGCAAGCTTGGTGCGCGCCTCGGCGGGCGCATCGGAGGGCGCGATGCCGGCGGCTGACAGCGCGAGCTCCGCTATCGGCCAGTACGTGATGCCCTCCCCATACGGCAGGCAGCGGGCCCGCATGACCTCCCCTTCGTCGCGTACCGCGGCGACGAATTCGTGGATCAGGCGGCTCTTCCCCACGCCGGCCGGGCCAAGCAGCGTGAACAGGTGACTGCCCTCATCGCTCACCGCGCGATCGAAGGCCTCGCGGAGGAGGCGCAGCTCGCGCTCCCGGCCCACGAGCGGCGTGTCGTGCCGCCGCCCCGATCCGGGTCGCGCCAGCAGCCCGCCCAGCCGGAAGGCCGCAACCGGCGCCGTCTTCCCTTTCATGTCCAGTGGGGGCACCCGCTTCCCTTCGACGGCGTTGCGGACGAGCTGATGGGTCGCGGGGCCGAGCAGGATCTCACCAGGCCCGGCGGCCTGTTCCAACCGAGCGGCCACGTTGACGGCGTCACCGGTCACCAGCGTGTGCCCGCTCGCAGGATCCCCGGTCACTACCTCGCCGGTGTTGATGCCGACCCGCACGGCAAGAGGTCGCCAGCCTGTGCCCACGAGCTCCGCGTTGAGGGTTTCGAGCGCGGCCAGCATGTCGACCCCCGCGCGGACTGCGCGCAGCGCGTCGTCCTCGTGGACCGTCGGGATGCCGAACACCGCCATCACCGCGTCGCCGATGAACTTCTCTACCAGCCCGCCATGGCGCTCCAGGGCGCCCTTCATCGCCTCGAAGTAGCGGGCCAGCATGTGCCGCGTCGTCTCGGGGTCCGTCGACTCGCCGCGGCCGGTCGAATTCACGACATCCGCGAAAAGGATCGTGACCGTCTTCCGCTGCTCACTCGGCCGCTGACCAGCGTCCAGCGGCGCCCCGCAGTTCAGGCAGAACTTCGCGTGATCCGGGTTCTCTTCAGCGCACCGGGCGCATACGGTCATGCCGGCAGTGTACTCAGGCGGTGGCCGCCTCTCCGCGATGCCGGGCCAGCACGGCCGAGACCCAACGTACGGCGGGTTGCGCACCGAAGGTAATGCCCACAGGCCGCGTTCGCGCTGCGACACTCGGGTGGTCATCTTCGGCGCGTGCCCTTATGCGCCGCCACACCACGTTGGCGCCCGCGCTGCCCCGCGGCGACCGGCCAACAAGGAGGTCCCACGCCCATGTCCCACTTCAGAGAGCGCTGGCTCGCCGTCTTCGGCGGCATCCTGCTCCTCAGCCTGTCCGTCTCCACGGTCTTCGGCGCCCGCCCGGAGGGCACCGACGCCAACCGCGGCCAGTCCGTCTCCGCCTTCGCCCACTCCCTGGTCTTCGGTGGCACCACCGACGACGAGTCCGAGGACCAGGCCGAGGACGAGTCCGAGACGGATATGGATGACGTCGAAGACGAGACCGATGCCGACGCGGACGACACCACTGACGGGACCCAGGACGAAGACGCGGCGGATGACGAGTCCGAGACCGATGCCGACGCCGAGGAGGACGCCGCGGACGCCTCCAACCACGGCGCCTGCGTCTCCGAAGTCGCTCGCGACAAGGAGGCAATCGGCGGTGTCAACATGAACCACGGCGGCGCCGTCAGCGAGGCCGCTCGCGTCACCTGCCGGGAGGATGCGTCCTCCGAGGAGGAGCCGACCGACACCGCCGAGTCAGCGACCGATACCGATCCCACCGAAGCATCGGATGAGAGCGATGCCGATGCGGCCGACAGCGCCGACACGTCCGAGAAGAAGGACAGGGCCGACAAGCCGAGCCATGGCAACAGCCAGAACAAGGCTGATCGGGCCAAGGGCGGCAAGTCCAGCAGCCACGGCAAGGGCCACCGCTAGTCCAGCTCCACTCCCCCATCACGAGAACGAGCCCGGGCCTCACGGCCCGGGCTCGTTGCTGACACCAGCCGCTCTCCCTGTGGATGGCGATGGTGCCTCCGACGATTTCCTGCGGACTCGTCGAGTCGATATCGTCCGAGGCTCCCACCCAGCTCCGTACATTCGGTGCACATGCGCACCAGGCGACCAGGTACGGAGACGACGATCCGTACCCCAATCCGTAGTTCCCCCGATGCCGCCGCGCCGAGCACGGCCTACGCTCATGAGGTGAACCGTCCCGAGCCCGATCCGGGTGCAGCCGTCGTGACCGACCCGAGCCGGTCCGATGCGCGCCCCGGGTCGGAGGTTCATCCCACTCCGAGCTCCGCCGCGACCGATGATGCGGTCGAGGTGCTGCGCCGTATCGACACCGATGAGCAGGCTGCACGCGACGCGCGCGATCGGTACCGCGAGACAACGATTGCGCCGCTCGGCGAGATGCCCACAACCAACCGGCCGGTGCTCGCTGCCGGCGAGCCGGTCTACGCCTACCGCCTGGGTGCCGTGCTGAACGCCGGCCGCACCGACGTGCCGGGCTACAGCGGCCTCCTGTTGCTGACTGGCACGCGTCTTGTACTGGATGGCCAGGTGACCGTCACGATTCCGCTGGCCGATATCACCGAGACCGCCCTCGGCGGCGAGCGCCTGCTGCTCAGCCTGCGCCACGGCGAAGGCGTGACGCTGGATGTCGGGCAACCACGCCTCTTGCGTGCCGAGATTGCGGCCGTCCGGGCGGTGGAGCACTCATGAGCCGGTTGAGCGACCGCACCGCGCGCCGCGCAGAGGCGCTCATCGGTACCGACGTAGAGCCAACGGCGGCCGACGCATCAGTCGGCATCCAGCCACGGGCCCTGAGCGTCGGGGACGCCGACGCCACGTACGAAGCAGCGCACAGCGCCTGGCTGGACGCGCTCCGCAGCTCGGCCTCCGGATCCACTCGCGCGCTGGCCCGCCTCGCCGTCGCGCAGCAGGCCTACGAGGCCGCCAGCGAGGCGGTCGAGCTGGCAAGGGCAGAAGCATTGCTCGAACACCAGCGCCTCGAGGCGGTTCGCCGACGGCGCGCCGAGCTCAACCGGCGCGCGGAGGCAATCGCCGGTCAGGGCGTGGCGTGGAATCGCGTCCACGCCGAGCAACCGCAGAGGCGCGGTCTGCTGAGCCGGATCTTCGGACGCCGTTGAGCCTGCCGGCTCAGCCCTCGCGGTAGCGGCGCGCGGCTTCCGCTCGGTTTCTCACCCCCAGCTTGTGCAGGACTGCGCTGACGTGGCTCTCCACCGTCCGCGTCGAGATCGTCAGCGCGTCGGCGATCTCGCGGTCGGTGAGGCCCGCCTCCAGCAGGCGCAGCACCTCCGTCTCGCGAGCACTGAGCGTCGCAAGTTCCGAGCTCTCGTCGCCCGTCGCGTGGCCGTGCGCGAAATGCTCGATCACCTGGGCCGCCATGGCACGCGGCATCGGCAGATCCCCGCTGCGGATCCCGCGCACGGCGCGCAGAAGGGCATCGGCGGGAAGGTCCTTGGTCAGGTACCCGGCGGCGCCGTGGCGCACCGCGTCGAGGAGATGGCGGCGGTCGGTCGAGACGGTGAGCATCACGATTCGCGTCGCCGGCAGGCGCGGCGCCAGCTCGCGGACGAGGTCGACGCCGCTCATGCCGGGGAGGTCGATGTCGAGCAGCAGCACCTCCGGTCGCAGCTCCACCGCCAGGCGCAGCGCCTCCTCGGCAGTGGCCGCCTCCCCCACCACCTCGATGTCCGGTGCGCTCAGTGCCTGCCTGATCGCCGACCGCACCAGGGTGTGGTCGTCGACGAGCATCACGCGCATCGCGCTGCTCGAATCGGTCATGCGCCACCTTCCGCGCTGCGAATCGGGACGATGATGGCGAGTCGCGTGCCGTCCCGTGGCCGTGCATCGATCTGGATCTCGGCGCCGATCAGCAGCGCGCGCTGGCGCATGCTCGCCATGCCGAATCCCACGCCGTCGCTCACTCGCGGGTCGAAGCCTCTCCCGTTGTCGACCACGTCGACCCGCACGCCCTCGTCGAGCACCTCGAGGCGCACCCGAACGAAGGTGGCATCGGCGTGCTTGCGGACATTGTTGAGCGCCTCCTGCACGATACGCAGCACCTCCACCTGCGTGCGCGCCGGAAGGGCAGGGAGCTCGCGCCCATCCGACTCGAAGACGGCGCGGATGCCGAACCGATCCGCGTAATCCTCGACGTAGCCCGCGATCACGCTCTCCAGCGGGCCTTCATCGGTCAGACGCATGGCAGCCACCGACTGGCGCGCCTCGGCCAGGGCGGCGTCGATGGCATCGGTCACCTCGTGGGCGAGCGTGGTCTGCTCATCGCTCAACGGACCAGCGTGGGCGAGGCGCGACTGCTTGAGCTTCGCGTACCACAGGTCCTGCGCCAGCCCGTCGTGGATCTCCCGGGCCAGGCGAGCGCGTTCCTGGAGGGCGGCGCGCGCGGTGTCAGCATCGCGGAGCTGGAGCAGCTCGATGTTCGCCCAGCGCAGGGCGCGCACATCGGCCCGGCGGCCGGCCGCAAGGCCCAGCAGCAGGGTGATGTAGAAGCCGAGCCTGAGCAGGTCGGCGGTGGTCACCAGCGCCGCAGCCGCGCCCGGATGAATGGCGGCGTGGACCTGGCTGAAGGCGGCGATCACCAGCCCGGCCGCCAGCCAGGCCTCGGGCACGACGTGGTCACGCTGCCAGTCGCGGAACGCGAGGTATGCCGCCACCAGGTAGCCGGCGGCGATGAGCAGCTGCAGTGAGAGCAGCAGTGGTCCCGCGGCGACGCCCAGCGCCTGTGTCGGGGTATCGCGCAGCCGCCCGGCGGCCACCGGGTCGAGCAGCGACGGCAGGTCGGGATGCCAGACCCCCACGACCGCCATGGCGGCGAGGATCAGAAGGCTCGGACCGAGCAGGATGGCCTGGCCGCCGGTGAGCGTCAGCCGCGCGCGGCGCTCCCCCGCAAGGCCTCCCGCGATCAGGAGCAGGGTGCTCGTCAGGCGGACCACGATGCCGCCCAGGATCGGGGCCTGGCCCGCGTCCGGCCCCGTCGCGGGTGCCGCCGCTCCCTGCGAGATGGCGAGCACCACGGTGACGAGGTTGAAACTGCCGAGCACCGCGAAGGCGCTGGCCTGCAGCAGGGCGCGCAGCTCGCGCAGCTCGCGGTAGCGGACCCACGCCAGACCGGCCACCGACAGGCCGATGAGGGCGGCGGCGCTGCTGATCGCCACGTCGAGGCGATCGCTGATGAGGGCCGGCTGCACGGACGGCACGACGATGACCAGGATGGTGAAGACGGCCAGCGCCACGGTCAGCGCCGCCATCGCCAGCTCGATGGCGTGCGCGCGACGCGGTGCGTCCCCCGGCCTCATCGTCAGCTGCCCTCGCCGAGACGGCGTCGCAGCTCCTCGTTGACGAGCCTCGCATCGGCGCGGCCGGCGGTGCGTTTCATGACCTGGCCGACCAGGAAGCCGTAGAGCTGTTGCTTGCCGGACCGATACTCGGCGACCTGTGACGGGAACTCGGCGAGCACCGCCTCCACCTCGACGCCGATGGCGTTCGAATCGGACACCTGTCCCAGCCCCTCTGCCTCGATCACCGCCAGCGGCGACTCCCCGCTCTCGAAGGTGCGGGCCAGGACGGCCTTCGCATTCGTCGAAGAGACGGAGCCACCCTCCACCGCCGCCACCAGCTCGGCCATCTCGCCAGGTGCCAGGGCCACGTCGTTCGCGCGCAACCCCTCGGCGGCGCGCTGGTTGAGCAGCCGGCTGAACTCGCCGCTCACCCAGTTGGCGGCGCCCTTGGCGCTCGCGCCGGCCGCGACCACGGCGTCGAAGTAGTCGGCAAGGGCGAGGTCCGCGGTGAGCACCCCCGCGTCATACGCCGAAAGGCCGAGCTCCTGCTCGTAGCGCGCCCGGCGCGCGGCCGGCAGCTCCGGCAGGCGGGCGTGGATCTCCGCGACCCACGCCTCCGACGGGCGCAGCGGAGGCAGGTCCGGCTCGGGGAAGTAGCGGTAGTCGTTCGCCTCTTCCTTGCTGCGCTGGATGATGGTGCGGCCCGCTGTCTCGTCCCAGCCGCGCGTCTCCTGGCGCAGCGGCTCGCCGCGCTCCAGGGCCTCGGCGTGCCGCGCGACCTCGTACTCCATGGCGCGCTCGAGGGAGCGGAAGCTGTTGAGGTTCTTGACCTCGACCTTGGTGCCGAAGCGGTCGGCGCCCATCGGCCTGAGGCTCACGTTGCCCTCGATCCGCATGGAGCCGGCCTCCATGTCGGCGTTGCTGGCACCGATGTAGCGGAGGATGTCGCGCAGCGTCTCCCCGTACGCGCGCGCCTGCGCCGGCGAGCGCAGGTCCGGCTCGGTGACGATCTCCATCAGCGGGACCCCGGCCCGGTTGAAGTCCACCACCGTGTGGCCCCGCCCGGCATGGCTGAGACGCGCGGTGTCCTCCTCCAGGTGCGCCCGGGTGATACCGATGCGCACGCTGCCGCCCTCGCTGGCCACCGGCACCTCCAGGCGCCCGCCCGCGGTGAGTGGCAGGGCGTATTGGCTGATCTGATAGCCCTTCGGCAGGTCCGGGTAGAAGTAGTTCTTGCGCTCGAATCGCACCGCCGCGGTCTCGACGTGGCACTCGAGCGCCAGGCCGGTGAGCATCACCAGCTCGACGGCTCGCCGGTTGATGGTCGGCAGCGTGCCGGGCATGCCCATGCAGATGGGGCAGACCCGGGTATTGGGCTCGTCCGGCTCGCCGGGGCGTGCGGCGGTGGGGCAGGCGCAGAACATCTTGGACTCGGTGCGCAGCTGCGCATGGACCTCGATCCCGATGACGGTCTCGTACTGCGTATGCGTGCCGGTGGCGGTCATGCCCGCGATTGTAGGGCAGGTATGCTGCGCGCCATGAAGATCGGTGAGTGGGACAACCTGGGCCGCGCGCGGGCGCTCCTGCAGCGCCAGGTCGGAGAGCTCGGGGCGGCCGAATATGCCAGCCACGTGACGCTGAACGACGAGAACGGGCGGCTGCGCATCTACGTGGCCACCGACATCGGCGTCCTCGAGTACTCGTACTCGCCCGCGGGCGCGGATCCCCAGGGACCGTGGATGCTGCGCGGCCAGCTGTTCCGATGGCCCTCGGTCAGGGGCGTGCGGCTGCAGACCGAGGCCCAGATGGATGACGAGTCCGGCGAGGTGAAGGCCATCTGGCGCCTGGTGGCCGAGGACCCCAAGATCGAGCTGGCGGCGACAACCGAGTCGCCGGGGGTGCGTCCCGTGGAGGCGCTGCTGGCCTTCGCCAAGGCCTGCATCCAGCACGCCGGCTGAGCCGCCCCGCTATTCGGGGATCACGACCCCGCTGAGGTCCTCTTCGGGCTCCGGATACTGCGGATTCATGGCCCGTGCCGTGGCGGCCACGATGCGCGCCACCGCCAGGTCGCGATACCACTTGCGATCGGCCGGCACCACGAACCACGGTGCGCCTGGGGTGGAGCAGCGCGCCAGCGCATCGGTATAGGCAGCCTGGTAGGCGTCCCACCGCTCGCGGACCTCGAGGTCGCCCATCGAGAACTTCCACCGCTTGCCGGGGTCGTCGAGGCGCTTCTGGAACCGCTCCCGCTGCTCGCCGCGGCTGATGTGCAGGAAGAGCTTGATGATCGTGGTGCCCGAGGCGGCGAGCAGGGCCTCCCAGGCGTTGATCTGATCGTAGCGCCGGCTCCAGACCGATTCCGGTGCCAGCTCGGCGACGCGCACCACCAGCACGTCCTCGTAGTGGCTGCGATTGAAGATGCCGATGCGCCCCTTGCCCGGAGTGTGGCGGTGGATGCGCCACAGGAAGTCGTGGGCCAGCTCCTCCTCGGTCGGCACGCCGAAGCCGGTGACCGAGGTGCCCTGCGGGTTGAAGGCGGTGAAGACCTTGCGAATCGTCCCGTCCTTGCCCCCGGCGTCCATCGCCTGCAGCACGATCAGCAGGCCGCGCTTGCCCTCGGCCCAGAGCCGGAGCTGGAACTCCTCCAGCTCGTCGCGCAGCGCGTTCAGCTCGGCGGCGGCGGCGTCCTTGTCGCCTTCGACGCCCGGCGTCGAGCGCGGATCAATCGCCGAGAGGTCGAGCGGCGCTCCTGGCGCCACGCGGAGGAGGTCGGCGAACTCGGCCATCAGGCGGGCCGGCGAGCGGTGACGAAGAGCGCCCCGAAGGGCATGACGAATGTCCCGTCGGCGGTGCGCGGCGTGGCGGCCAGCATCTCGGCGGTGAGCGCCTCGTGCTGCTCCGGCGTCCACGCGCGGGTCGCCTCGCCGCGCGCTCCCAGGGTCCGCCACTCGCGTAACAGCGCCTCGCCGGCGAGGCGGATGGTGACCGTGGGATCGGCGCTCGCTCGCGCATCGGTCCATCCAGCGGCCTCGACGTCGGCCCGCACCGCGTGGCGCTCGGGGTAGCGGCCGGCGGTCGAGATGCCGTTGCGCTCATAGATCGCGCGGTACAGCTGCGTCGGGGTCACCTCCTCTGGCCCGGGCACTGACAGCGAGAGGCGGCCACCGGGCCGCGCCACGCGCAGCCATTCGCGCAGCGCCGCGACGCGATCCTCGGCAAAGAGGAGCGAGTGCGATGCGATCACCACGTCGAAGCTGGCGTCGGCGAAATCGAGGCGGCTGAAGTCCATTCGCGTGAATGTGGCGCCGGCGACGCGTCGTCGAGCCAGCTCGAGCATCGCTGGTGAGCCGTCGATGCCGACCACCGAACGTCCGTCGCCGAGCGCGAACGAGGCCGCGGTCCCGGTCCCCGTCCCGACGTCCAGCACCGCCTCGCCGGGCTGCAGCGCGGCGCCGTCGACGACGCGCCGCACCACCGGCAGAAGGGTCTGCGCGATGGTGCGCTCGTAGCCTTCCGCGTTCGCGTCGAAGGTGCGGGAGCCCGCCGGCGTCCCGTCCGTCACCCGACCTCCGGTGGTCGCTCCACCGCGAGCCTCTCGCCGCGTCCGCCCGGCACGATCAGCGCCTCCACGGGCAGGTCGCCGGACCACATGGCGGTCGCCCCGCGCTCGAGCACGAGCTGTGCGCCGGCACCGGCGAACGTCACGCCCTCCACGGCAAGGGCGGCCATGCGACCGAAGAGGAGCGGCCGCAGGTCGGAGGCGAGGAGGTCGGCGGGCAGCTGGCGCGCCCAGCCGCCGTCACCGACGCGCTCCACCAGGCAGCGCGCCAGGGTGCTCACGCCGGCGTCGTCGAGCTCGTAGGCGAGGAAGCGGATCGGCAGGCGCGTGCCCGATTCCTGGTGGGTGAACGAGGCGATCTGGCCGAAGGTGGCAAGCTGCATGCGCCGCGCTCAGCCGCGGCGGCGCGCCACGAAGCGCTCGATGCGGTCCATGGCCTCGACGATGTCCTCGTAGGCGGCGGCGTAGCAGACCCGGACATGCCCCTCGCCGGAGGGGCCGAATGCGCGCCCGGGCACCACGGCCACCCGCTCCTCGGTGAGCAGCGCCTGGGCGAACGCCTCGTCGTCCAGGCCGGTCGCCTCGCTGACCTGCGGGAAGCAGTAGAACGCACCCTGCGGCTCGAAGCAGCGCATCCCGATCTCGTTGAAGCGGCGGACCATGAGCTCCCGTCGGCGGTCGTACTCGGCATGCATCGCCTGCACCGCCGCTTCGCCGTTGCGCAGTGCTTCGATGGCAGCGTACTGGGCGGCGGTGGGCGCGCACATGATCCCGTACTGGTGCACCTTGGCGATCCCGACCATCAGCTCGG
>JBDTQJ010000036.1:0-16222 GCA_039932235.1 Chloroflexota bacterium | reverse complement strand
GCGTGTCCATGCTCTGGGCGCGCGTGATGCGCGGGATGGCATCCATGCTGATGGCAGTCAGCCCACCCGCCGCCAGCCGCTCGGCGAGCTGTGGGTTGGCGAGCGTGCCGAGCGTGCCGATGATCACCGTGCCGCTGCGCAGCATCTGTCCCTCCTCGTCGGACGGACGGCCCACGCGGAGCACCATCTCGGCCTGCGAGTAGAGCGACGCGGCGTCCGGAACGATCTCCGCGCCCGCCTCGCGGAAGGCGGCGTCGGAAATCGAGGAGGCTTCGCCCGCGCCGGCCTGCACCAGCACCTGGTTGCCGTCGTCGACCATGGCCTTGACGGTCTGCGGCGTGGCGGCGACGCGGGTCTCGCCCTCGGCGGTTTCGCGGGGGACAGCGATCTTCATGGATGCAACGTTCCGTGAGGGTGGGATGCACAGGGACGAACCGCCGCGGCACGAGCGACCGGCGCAGGCGGTTCGAGCACGAAGTGTAGCAGAGGCCCCGCCCGGGCCGCCGCCCCGCGATGGGCATCACGGGACTGCCATGATGGACGCCACGCGCCCTCGCATCGGAGTCTGCCCATGAGCCTCGTCGTCGAATCGATCAGCAAACGCTTCGGTCCGGTTCTCGCGCTCGACGCGGCGAGCTTCACGGCCGAGCCGGGCCGCATCTTCGGGCTGCTCGGGGCCAATGGCGCGGGCAAGACGACGTGCATGCGGATCGTGCTCGACATCCTGCGCGCAGACTCCGGATCGGTCACATGGCAGGGCCGCACGAATTGGGACCTCCCGCGCCACACGTGGGGCTACCTGCCGGAGGAGCGCGGCCTGTACACCAAGATGCGGGTCATTGACGTGCTCCGCTTCTTCGCCTCGCTGTACGGGGTCCCACCCGCTCGCGCGACCGTCCTGGTGGAGGAGTGGCTGGAGCGCTTTCGGGTGCCGGACTACCGCGACCGCAAGGTCGAGGAGCTGTCGAAGGGCAACCAGCAGAAGATCCAGTTCATCGCCGCCATCCTGCACGACCCCGACGTGCTGATCATGGACGAGCCCTTTACCGGCCTCGACCCCGTCAACGTGGGACTCCTCAAGGAGGCGTTCCTGGCGATGCGCGACGCCGGCAAGACCCTCATCTTCAGCACGCATCAGATGGAGACGGTCGAGGAGCTGTGCGAGTCCATCGCCATCCTCGACGGCGGGCGCGTGGTCGTGAGCGGGACGGTGCGTGACGTGAAGCGCGCCATGGGCCGGCGAGTGGTGCGCCTGGCGCTCGAGGGCGATGGCACGGCGGATGGCGGTGTGCTGGCCGCCGACGCCGGCTGGGTGACGGAGCTGCCGGGCGTACGCCTGGCGCAGCGCGGCCTGGCGACCAGCGAGTTCTCGGTGGCGCACGGGACCGATCCGGCGCGAATCCTCGACGCGGCGATGGCGCGGGGTGCCCGGGTCACCCATTTCGAGATTGCCGATCCCAGCCTCGAGGAGGTGTTCATCGAGCACGTCGGACGACGGGCCGTTGACGAGCGGGAGCACCACCTGGCCGGCACCGCCGGGGCGGACCGATGAGGAACCTCTTCCCGAACGCCTGGCACGTGGCGCGGCGCGAGTATCTGATTCGCGTGCGCAGCCGCACCTTCGTGGTGCTCACGGTCCTGCTGGCGATCATCGCGCTCGGCCTGACCATCGCGCCGGTCGCGCTGCGCGCCCTTGGCAACGATCGGCCGCTGCAGGTGGCCGTGCTGGTCGAGGCCGACGACCTTGCATCCGACCCCTTGCCGCTCCTCTCCGCGGCCCTGAACGGCGCGGCGGGCGCGGCGGGCGCGACCCGCGCAGAGCTGTCCCAGGTCGCCGATCCGGCAGCCACCGAGTCGCGCGTCCGCAATGGCGACCTGGACGGCCTGCTCACGATCGAGCGATCCGACGACGGCGGTTTGGCCTTCACCTACCTGACCGATGCCGCCTCCACCAGCCCATCCACGCTGGCCATCCGCCAGGCCGCCAGCGCACTGACCATCGACGATCGTCTCGGCAGCGCGGGGATCGACCCCGCCGACCGGGGTGCCATCTTCGCGCCGCCGGCGTTCGAGGCACGGGCGGTCGACCCGGATGCCGCCGCGCGCGAGGAAGGCGGCGACTACGCCACGCGCGCCTCCCTGGGGACCGTGCTGGTGGTGCTCATCTTCATGGCCATCCTGACCTACGGCAACTGGATCGCCGCCTCGGTGGCGGAGGAGAAGAGCAATCGCGTCATGGAGCTGCTGATCACCGCCGCGAGCCCGCAGCAGCTGCTCGTCGGCAAGGTGCTCGGTGCCGGTGCCGCCGGCCTGACGCAGTACGCGGTGATGCTGGTCGTCGGCTTCATTGGCCTCCAGCTGCAGGGCCAGATCGGGCGGATCGTCTTCGGCGACGCCGCGGCCGCCGCACCTGGCGGCGGGCTGACCCTTCCATTGCTGCTCGTGTTCGGGGCGTGCTTCGTCGGTGGCTTCCTCGTGTACGCGGCGCTCTATGCCGCCGCCGGCTCGCTCGTCAGCCGGGTGGAGGAGGTGCAGCAGATGTCCGGGCCGATCATCGTGATCGCGATGCTCGGCTACTTCGCCGCCATCTTCGGCGGCACGACCTCGCCGAACGCGACGTGGCTCTCGGTGATGAGCTTCGTGCCGTTCTTCGCCCCGTATCTCATCCCGCTGCGAATGGCCTACGACACCATCACCCCGCTCGAGATCGTGGCCGCGCTGGCAGCGCTCGCGCTGGGTGCCGTGCTGGCCCTGTGGCTTGCCTCCCGGATCTATGCCGCCGGTGTGCTCCTGTACGGCCAGCGGCCCAGTCTCCGAGCCCTGTGGCGTGCGGCCCGCGTGGCCCGTTGACCATGGGACGCTGGACAGGCCCCGTACCGTTGTCCGGTGACCGCCGCCCCACGCCCTGACCCGAGCGCCATCGGCTTCCTGAACCGCGAGCTCAGCTGGCTACAATTCGACGCGCGGGTCCTGGCCCTGGCCGAGGACGACGCCACGCCGCTCCTGGAGCGCGCCAAGTTCGCGGCCATCTTCGCCACCAACCTGGATGAGTTCTTCATGGTCCGGGTGGCCGGCCTGCGGCGGCTGGTGGAAGCAGGCGTCACGCGTCGCTCGGTCGACGGCCGCACGCCCACCGAGGAGCTGGATGCCGTGCTCACCGCGGCCTCCCGGCTCGCCGCGCGCCACGCGGCATGCTGGCGCGACGCGATTGCTCCGCGGCTCGACGCCAACGGCGTCCGGATCGCGGGCTGGGATGCCGTCGGCGCGCTCGGACGTCGCCGGCTTCGCGAGCGGTTCGTCGACCGCATCCTGCCGGTGCTGACCCCGCTGGCCGCCACCGAGCATGGACCGATGACGGCAATCGGCAATCGGACACTGTGCGTGGGGACCCGCATCCGTCGCGCTCCACAGGCGGCCGCCACCTTCGCCCATGTCCCGGTGCCCGCCAACCTGCCGCGCTTCGTCGACGCGGGCGACGGGACGCTCGTGCCACTCGAGGCGCTGATCGCTGCGCACCTCGAGCTCCTCTTCCCGGGCATGCGGCCGAGTGCGGGCCATGCCTTCCGGGTGACCCGCGACGCGCAGCTGGCGACCGATGACGACGCGGTCGCCGACCTCCTGCGGTCGATGCCGGCGCCTGCTCCCGCGCAGTCGGCCGCTCCCGCCGTGCGCCTGGAGATCGAGAGCGCTGCGCCGCCATCGATGGTGCGCCTCCTCGGCGGCCTGCTGTCCCTCGATGCCATGGCCATCCACCGCCTTCCCGCTCCCCTTGCCCTGGGCGACGCCTGGGAGCTGCACCGTCTCGACCGGCCCGAACTCCGTGAGGCACCGCACCTGGCTGCTGGGCACGTGAGCGACGCTTCCGCCCGCCATCTGGTGCAGCGCGTTCGCGAGGGCGAGGTACTGCTCCACCACCCGTACGAGTCGTTCTCCGGCAGCGTCCAGGCGCTCATCGAGCAGGCAGCCGCCGATCCCCGGGTGCTGGCGATCAAGCAGACCCTCTATCGCACCACCGCCGACCCCATCGTCAACGCCCTCGTCTCCGCGGCGCGCGCAGGGAAGCAGGTCGTCGTCGTGGTCGAGCTCAAGGCACGGTTCGAGGAAGCCAACAACGTCGCCTGGACGCGCATGCTCGAGCGTGCCGGATGTCACGTGGTGCATGGCCTGCCCGGACTGAAGACGCACGCCAAGCTGGGCCTCGTCGTACGCCGCGAGGGACGCGCGGTACGGCAGTACGTCCATGTCGGCACCGGCAACTACAACGCGGCCACGGCCCGGGCCTACGAGGACGTGGGCCTCCTCTCCGCCGATCCGCGCCTGGCCGCCGACGTGGCTGGCGTCTTCAACGTCCTCACCGGCCACGCCCGACCCCACCTCGCTGAGCGCCTGATGGTCGCACCCTTCGATCTGCGCCCGCGACTGCTTGCCGCCATACACGCCCAGGCCCGGGCAGCTCGCCGCGGGCGTCCGGCGCGAATCGTGGCCAAGTGCAACGCGCTGACGGACCCGGAGGTCATCGAGGCGCTGTGTGCGGCAAGCCGGGTGGGTGTCCGCGTGGACCTCGTGGTTCGCGGCATCTGCATGCTGCGGCCGGGCATCGCGGGCCACTCGGACAGCGTCACCGTACACAGCATCCTGGGCCGCTTCCTGGAGCATTCGCGGATCTACCGCTTCGGGGTCGGCAGCGAGGCCGAGACGTGGATGGGCTCCGCCGACTTGATGGAGCGCAACCTGGATCGACGGGTCGAGGTGCTGGTGCGGGTCGACGCCGTGGCACATCGCGAGCGCCTGGCCCGCGTCCTGGCCCTCGCGCTCGGCGACCCCACCGCGTGGCGCCTCGGCGCCGACGGGCAGTGGCAGCCGCCCCACGACACGTCGGCGCCGGGGATGCAGCGCATCCTCCTCGCCGAGGCGGCGGAGGCTGGCGGAGCGCGGCCCGCCGCGGGACTCGAGCAGGTGGCCGGGTGAGCGCCGTCAGGATGGTTGCGGGGCGCCGCCTCGAACTGACGCGCGGCGACATCACCGTCGAGCGGGTCGACGCGATCGGGAACGCGGCGAACGCGGCGCTGCGCGGCGGCGGCGGGGTCGACGGGGCGATCCACCGCGCCGCCGGCCCGGGGCTGCTTGCCGAGCTGCGCCGCCGCTACCCGGACGGCACGCCCACCGGGACGGCGGTCGTCACCGCTGGCCATGACCTGCCGGCGCGCTGGGTGCTGCACGCCGTGGGTCCGGTGTGGCGCGGCGGCACGCACCAGGAGGAGGAGCTGCTGCATGCCGCCTATCGGTCCAGCCTGCGCCTGGCGGACGAGCTCGATCTGCGCAGCGTGGCGTTCCCCGCCATCAGCATGGGCATCTACGCCTATCCGCCGCCCGAGGGCGCACGCGTGGCCGTGCGGGCCGTCGCGGCGCACCTGGACGGTGCGACCACCCTGGAGGTCGTGCGCTTCGTGCTGTTCTCCGACGACACGTATGCGCTCTTCGAGGAGGCACTCTCCGAGCTTCCATAGGCGGTGTGCTACCATTTCGAAAACGTGTTCGATTGGCGCTCCGGTCCGCGCCGCGGTCTCATCCCCGTCCCGATCCGAACTCTCTCTGCCCTGACCGGGCCCCGCATTTCTTCGCGGGAGGGCCCTCTCAGGAGCAATATCCGTGACCTTCTCTGCGCTCGGGCTGACGCCCGATCTGCTTTCCGCTGTCGCCCGCCAGGGCTACACCGAACCCACTCCCGTCCAGCGCGAGGCGATTCCGCTCGTCCTGGCCGGCCGCGACCTGCTCGCCGGCGCCCAGACCGGCACCGGCAAGACGGCCGCCTTCGTGCTGCCGATGCTGCAGCGCCTCGCGGCCAACGCGCCGCGCGACGTGCGCCCCGGGCAGCGCCCCAGCATCCGCGCCCTGGTGCTCGCTCCGACGCGTGAGCTGGCCATCCAGGTCGAGGAGTCCGTGCGCGTCTACGGCTCCGGCCACACCCGCTCGACCGCGATCTACGGTGGCGTCGGCTTCCACGGCCAGTACGCGGCCCTGCGCCGCGGGGTCGAGGTCGTCGTCGCGACGCCCGGTCGTCTCCTCGACCACACCCGCCAGGGCACCATCGACCTGCGCAAGGTCGAGATCCTCGTCCTCGACGAGGCGGACCGCATGCTCGACATGGGCTTCATCCGCGACATCCGCCAGGTGATCAGCCTGGTCCCCGCCCAGCGGCAGAACCTGCTCTTCAGCGCCACATTCTCCAACGAGATCCGGTCGCTGGCGGAAGGCATGCTGGATCGCCCGGCATCGGTCCAGGTCACCCCGCGCAACACGCCGGTCGACCTGATCGAGCAGGTCGTCCACCCCGTCGACCGCGAGCGCAAGCGTGAGCTGCTGGTGCACCTGGTGCGCACCCGCGAGATCGACCAGGCGCTCGTCTTCACGCGGACCAAGCACGGCGCCAACAAGCTCGTCGAGCAGCTCAACCGCGACGGCATCGCCGCCTCGGCGATCCACGGCAACAAGAGCCAGCCGCAGCGCATCCGCGCCCTGGCCGACTTCCGCGCCGGCCGGATCCTGCTGCTCGTGGCCACCGAGGTGGCCGCCCGCGGCCTCGACATCGAGGAGCTGCCGCACGTCGTCAACTTCGAGCTGCCGATGGTGCCGTCCGACTACGTCCATCGCATCGGTCGCACCGGACGCGCCGGCTCGACGGGCATTGCGGTCAGCCTGGTGTGCGTCGACGAGGGACCGCTGCTGCGGGACATCGAGCGCCTCCTGGGCAGCCCCGTCCGGCAGCAGGTGATCGCCGGCTTCGAGCCGGATCGCACCATCCGCGCGCAGCCGATCCTCATGCGCTCCGGCGGCGGACGACCGTCCCGGAACAATGCTCCCCGCCACGGTGCGCGCCCGGTCGGTGGCGGCGCCCGTCCCAGCACCCCTCGCCGGTGGGCGAGCCGGCCCCGGCGTGACCGTGGCGCCCGCGTCAGTTGACGCGGCGCCGCCTCAACCGGCGCTGGACGAGCACCGGCCGCATCGCGCGGCCGCGGCCGGCTGACCAGCAGCGTCGCAGCGTGCTGCGGCGGCTCGCACGCCGCTCGCTCAGGCCGGCGCTGCGCTAGGCTGCCCCAGACATGGAGCAGCCGACCCCTTCCCGACTCGCCACGGTCATCAGCACCCAGGCGCTGACCAAGCACTACGGCAGGGTCGCCGCCCTCACCGATCTGACGCTGGATGTCCGGCCGGGTGAGATCTTCGGCTTCCTGGGGCCAAACGGCTCGGGCAAGTCGACCACCATCCGGACGCTCCTCGGGTACCTGCACGCGACCAGCGGATCCGCCTCGGTGCTGGGCATGGACATCGCCACCCAGAGCGTCGACATTCGCGCCCTCACCGGCTATCTGCCTGGCGGGATCGCGCTCTACGACTCCCTCTCGGGGACCGATGCGCTCGACTACCTCGCCGACCTGCAGGGCCGCGTGCCGCACCGCCGCGCCGAGCTGTGCGAGCGCCTCCAGCTGTCCGACGCGGTGCTCAAGCGACGCGTGCGCGACTACTCGCGCGGGATGCGCCAGAAGATCGGGGTTGTACAGGCGCTGCAGCACGACCCCGAGCTCGCGATCCTCGACGAGCCGACCGAGGGGCTCGACCCGCTCATGCAGCAGGCCTTCTACACCCTCCTCGACGACCTGCGCGGCGAGGGACGCACGATCTTCTTCTCCTCGCACGTGCTGTCGGAGGTGGAGCGCGTCTGCGACCGGGTGGCGATCATCCGCGGCGGCCGCCTGATGGCCGTCCACTCGGTGAGCGACCTGCTGAGCCGGCGACGGCGACGGGTCACCATCCGCTGGCGCGGCGGCGTTCCCGACCTCACCGAGGTCCCCGGCCTGGAGGACGTGCGGAGCGACGGCGATCGCGTCACCGCTACCCTCTCCGGAGAGGTCGCCCCCTTCGTGCGCGCGATCGCGTCGCCGAACCTGGACGACCTGACCATCGAGCCCGCTTCGCTCGAGGAGGCATTCCTCGAGTACTACGCCGGTGGCGAGGCCGACGGCGTGGAAGGATTGGACCGATGAACCGGCCGCTCCTGCTGCGCACCTGGAGCTGGCTGGCCCTGCGCGGCGCCATCATCGGGCTGGCGCTTGTCGGCTGGGGATGGCTGATGCCGTTCCTGTACGGGCAGTTCAGCGATCTCATCCGCGACATGGTGACCAACAACCCGGTCTTCGAGCAGATGAGCAGCTTCGGGTCCGGCAACCTGTTCACCCTCGGCGGGACGCTGACGCTGGGCACGCAGCATCCGCTGGTCATCTCCATGCTCGGCATCTTCGCCGTCGGCACCGCCTCCACCGCGATCGCCGGCGAGCGGCAGCGCGGCACCCTGGAGGTGCTCCTGGCGCGCCCCATCCCGCGGCGCGTGGTGTACCTGACCCTCTTCGTTGCCATCGCGGCCGTCATCGGTGCGCTGCTCGTCGCGCTGCTGGTCGGGATGTACGCCGGGTCCGCCACCCAGGACCTGCTCGGCGACCTGCCGGCGGGCGAGCTGCCGCTCGTCTGGCTCAACGGCTTCCTGCTGTGGACGAGCTTCGTCTCGTTCAGCCTGGCCGCATCGGCGAGCTTCGATCGCACCGGCCCCGCCATCGGTCTGTCGCTGGCGTACCTGCTGGTCAACTACTTCCTGGAGATCCTGGGCTCGCTATGGACCGATGTCGCCTGGTCGCAGGAATATTCGCTGTTCCACCACTTCCAGGTCTCGGAGATTCTCGACGGCGCCGCCGATCCGATCGACTTCGTCATCCTCGCCGTGGCGGTCGCCGTGCCGCTCGCGTGGGCCTTGGTCGTCTTCCCGCGCCGCGACCTCGCCGCGCCCGCCTGAGCCCGTCTACTCGGCGAGGCCCAGCGACACCGCCTCGTCGGTGGTGAGCGCCTCGCCCGCCGACCAGTCGGCGGCGAGCGCCGTGTCAAGGCGCAGCTCCTCCGGGTCGAACCCGAGCGTGAAGCGGTTCCACAGGTTCAACCCGGTCCCGGTCTCCCGTTCGAGGCGCCGCACCGCGCCGGAGAGGACTGCCGCACCTGACCGATCACCGCTCCGCTGCGCCGCCAGCGCCAGCGCATCGAGGACGAGCGTGTAGCCCGAGATGTCCTGCGCCTCGGCGAAGATGCGCAGCGCGACTTTCAGGCGGGTACGGGCCGAGGCGAGCGATTCGGGCAGCCCACCGGATGACTGGTGGTCATCGGCGAGTTCTCCCAGGGCGAGCGTGTAGGTCGCCCAGCCGACCATGAACTGGTCCTGCGCCGCCTCGAAGAGCGCGAGGGCCGCCAGCGAGTGGCGCCGCGCCTCGGCGATGTCCCCGCTGCCGTAATTGACGTTCGCCAGCGCCCACTCGCAACGTCCGACGGCCAGCTCGTCGCCCAGCTCGCGGAAGATAGCCCGGGCATCACGAATGCGCGTGGATGCCTCGACCGCGTTCGTCTCGACCGCGGCGGCCCTGATCGACCAGGTGAAGCTGATCCCGTACGCCGCCTCCGCGTAGCCGCGCCGATCGCCGATCCGGGTCCGCAGCTCCAGCTCCTCGAGGTAGGCGGTGCGCGACGCCTCCGCGTCGCCCTCCCAGTAGCGCAGACCGGCGAGGGCGGACAGTGCGTCCGCGCGGGCCTCGGGATGCTCGTCCGCGCCGCTCGTCGCCAGCGCGGCCATGACGCGCTCCGCCCCCTCGGCGAGGTAGCCGCGCATCTGCCAGAAACGCCACAGCGCCGCGACCATGCGGAGCGCCGCCCCGGCACTGCCCGTTTCGAGGAGGAAGCCGAGCGCTGCGCGCAGGTTGCCGTGCTCCTCTTCGAGCCGATCCAGCCACGTCCGCTTGTCGGAGCCCATGACGAGCCCGCTCGCCTCGTGGGCCAGGTCGCCGAAGACTTGCGCATGCCGTTCCCGGAGTCCGGCGAGCAACCCCCGCGCCGCCGCCTGCTCGGCCGCGTACTCACGGATCGTCTCCAGCATGCTGAAGCGAGGCTCGCCGCCGACACCCTCGTGCTGTCGGACGAGGCTCTTGTCGACCAGGCTGGCGAGGTTGTCCAGCACCTCGCCCCCGGCGTCCGACGCGCAGACGCGCTCGATCGCCTCGATGCCGGCACTCCCGACGAACGTCGCAAGGCAGGCAAAGAGCGCCCGACCCGGTTCGTCGAGGAGGTCGTGGCTCCAGTCGATTGCCCCGCGCAGCGTCTGCTGCCGCTCGGGAAGGTCGCGCGAGCCGGCCGAGAGCAGGCCCAGCCGATTTTCGAGGCGTGCCAGCATGGCCTGTGGTGTGAGAATCCGGATCCGCGCCGCCGCCAGCTCGATCGCCAGCGGCAGACCGTCCAGGCGGACGCAGATCTCGGCCACCGCCGGAGCGTTGTCGTTGGTGACCGCGAAGTCCGGCCGCACCGCCGTGGCGCGCTCGACGAAGAGGGCCACGGCTTCGTACTGGCGCAGAGCCTCCAGCTGGGGGAGGCGCGTCAGGTCTGGGAGCCCGAGCGGCGGGACGGGATACTCGCGCTCGCCGTACACGTGCAGGGCGGCGCGGCTCGTCGCCACGACGGTGAGGTTCGGATTCGCGGCGAGGAGCTCGGCGACCGTGGGCGCGGCCTCGATGACCTGCTCGAAGTTGTCGATCACCAGCAGCACGCTGCGCGCCGCGAGGTGCTCGACCAGGCGTTCCATGGCCGTGCGACCGCCACGGTCGGGCAGGCCAAGTGCCTGGGCGATGGTGGCCGCCACCATCTCCGCCTCGGTGACCGGTGAGAGCTCCACGAAGAAGACCCCATCCGCATAGCGGTCCAGCGACCGCGCCGCCACCTCCAGCGAGAGGCGCGTCTTGCCGGTGCCGCCCGGTCCGGTGAGGGTCAGCAGGCGGCTGCCGTCGAGCAGCCCCAGCACCTCGCCGATCTCCCGTTCGCGGCCCAGGAAGGTGGTCAGCCGGCGCGGCAGGTTGTTGAGCACGCCGTCGAGCGTGGCGAGTGGCGGAAACTCGGTTTCCAGGCCGTCGGCCAGCACCTGGAAGAGATGCTCCGGCTCGGCAAGGTCCTTCAGCCGGTGCTCCCCGAGGTCGCGCAGCGTGACGTCCGGCGGCAGCTCCTGCGCGACCAGCACCCGGACGGTGTCGGAGACGACCAGCTGGCCACCGTGCGCGACGGCCGCAATGCGCGCCGCGCGGTGCACGTCGAGCCCCACGTACGTGTCAGTGCCGAGTTGCGCCGCCCCGGCATGGAGACCCATGCGGACCCGCACATCACTCCCCGCGGGCCACGGCTCGCTCGTCAGCGCGCGCTGCGCCGCAATCGCCGCGGCCAGCGCGCCCATCGTCGAAGGGAAGGCGACGAAGAACGAGTCTCCCTCCGTCCCGACCTCGGTGCCACCGTGCGCGGCGATCGCCTCGCGGATCAGCACCCGATGTCGTTCGAGGAGCGCGGGCCACGCATCGGGTCCGGCCTGGAGCAGGCGTGTCGAACCCTCGATGTCGCTGAACAGGAACGTGGCGGTGCCGGTCGGGAGCTCGGGCATGGCTGACCCGCAGTGTGGGCCGAGGGCGCCCCATGCACAAGGCCCGCGCGGCGTGCGGTAGGCTCCTCCTCCCATGTCAGACCAGCCGGCGCGTGACGCGTCTACGCCCTGGTTCGAGCCGCTGGCACGCCGCCCCCTGGCGGCGGCGGTGCTCGGCGCGCTGATCATCGCGGTGTCCGCCATCCTCGTCCGCAAGGCGAACGTCGAGCCGGCCACGGCCGCCTTCTTTCGGTGCGCCTACGCACTTCCGCCGCTGGCGCTCCTGGCCTGGCTGGAGCGGCGCCGCTACGGGCCGCGGGCGACGGGGCAGCGGCGCCTGGCGTGGATCGCCGGCCTCTTCTTCGCCGCCGACCTGGTCCTCTGGCACCACGCCATCGCCGCCGTCGGCGCCGGGCTGGCAACCGTGCTCGGCAACACGCAGGTGGTGATGGTCCCGATCATCGCCTGGCTCGTCCTAAGCGAGCGTCCCAGCCGGCGGGTGGCCGCCGCGGTGCCGGTCGTGCTCTTCGGTGTGGTGCTCATCAGCGGCGTGATCGGCGGCGGAGCGTTCGGGGCGAACCCGATGCTCGGCGTCGCCTTCGGCCTCCTCACCGGGATCGCGTATGCCGGCTTCCTGCTCATCCTGCGCCGCGGCAACGCCGATCAGCGGCGACCCGCCGGGCCGCTCTTCGATGCCACCCTCTCGGCGGCCGTCTTCTCTGCGCTCATCGGTCTGCCGCTGGGCGAGCTGGACCTGGTGCCGACCCTCCCGGCGCACGCCTGGCTCCTGCTCCTGGCGCTCGGAGTGCAGGTCGTCGGCTGGCTGGTGATCAGCCTCTCCCTGCCGCGGCTGCCGGCGGCGCTGACGAGCGTGGTGCTGACCATCCAGCCGGTGGGCTCGGTGATCCTGGGGATGCTCCTGCTTGCCGAGGCACCGTCCGGCTTCCAGCTGCTCGGCACGCTCTGCATCCTGGCCGGCCTGGCGATCGCCACCCTCCGGCGCCGCGACCCGCAGCGCCTCGCAGAGCCGGAGATCGGCTGATGGCCGCCGCTCCGCTCCTCCTCCACGGCAGCGGCCGCTGCTTCGACGGCGCGCGAATCCGCGTCGGCTGGGCACTCCTGACCGATGCCGATGGACGCATCGCCTGGATGGGCGGCACCCTCGCGACCGCGCCGTCGACGGATGCCGACCGGATCGACCTGGGAGAGGCGCTCGTCACACCCGGCCTGGTCGACAGCCACACCCACCCGGTCTTCGCCGGCGATCGGGCGGACGAGGCCGCGGCGCGCCACGACGGGGTGGCCTACGGCGGCGGGGGCATCCTGCGCACCGTGCGCCAGACCCGGGCGGCGAGCGACGAGGAGCTGGAGGCGCTCGTCCGGCGCCGCCTGGATGCTGCGCTGGCGGCCGGCACCACGACGGTGGAATGCAAGTCCGGCTACGGCCTCTCGACGCACGAAGAGCTGCGCGCGCTGCGCCTGCTGGGTCGGGTGGCTGCCTCGCACCCGGTGCGCGTCGTGCGCACCCTGCTCGGCGCGCATGCCGTGCCGCCCGAGGCGGCATCTGCCGACGCCCATGTCGAGGTCGTGTGCCGCGAGATGATTCCGGCCGCGGCCGCAGACGGCCTGGCCGAGTACGTGGACGTCTTCTGCGACCGCGGCTTCTTCAACATCGCGCATCTCGAGCGCATCGCCGCCGCCGCGACCGATCACGGGCTGGGGCTGCGGCTGCATGCCGACCAGCTGGGGCTGACCGGCGCGGCGCAGGCGGGCGTGCGCCTGGGCGCGGCGAGCGTCGACCACCTCGAGCAGCTCGACGCCGCGGGCGTCGCGGCGCTGGCCGGCTCGGCCACCGTGGCAACCCTGCTCCCCGCCCCCGCCATCGTGCTGCGCGATTCGCTGCCGCCGGCCCGCGCCCTGCTGGATGCGGGCGCCACGGTGGCGCTGGCCAGCGACGCCAACGCCGGCACCTACGGCGGCTGGGGCGCCATGCCCCTCGTCATCGGGCTCGGGTCGGCCCTGCTCGAGATGAGCGCCATCGAGGCGCTGACGGCGGCCACCGGCGCGGCGGCGCAGGCGCTGGGGCGAGCTGGCCTGATCGGGACCCTGGCGCCCGGTGCCCGGGCCGACCTCGTGGCCTGGGACGCCACCCACGAGGGCGCCTTCTGGCTGACGCTTGGCCGACTGGCCCCGCGGCGCACGTTCATCGGTGGACGCGAGTCCACATCGACCTGAGGCGCGGCACGGGTCGTGCATGGTCCCTGCGCATGGGGAACCACGGCACATGACGCACCGCCACATCGTCCTCGTCGTCGATGACGAGCGGGACGTCCGTGACCTGTTCGCCGACACGCTGCGCGAGAACGGCCATCACGTCGAGGATGCGCGCGACGGTGACGAAGCGCTGCGCCTCGTCGACGAGGGCCTGCGGCCGTGCCTCGTCCTCTCCGACGTGATGATGCCGCGCATGGACGGCTGGGATCTGAATCGCGCGCTCGGCAAGCGCTTCCCCGACCTGCCGGTGGTGCTGGTCACCGGCGACCGGCTGCTCTCCATCCGTGCCCCGGTCCGCGACAAGCCGGCCTCACCGGACGAGCTGGAGGCGATGATCCGCTCCTACTGCCCGCTGAGCGGCTCCGAAGAGGAAGCGGACCAGGAGGCGTCGGCCGGCTGATCCGCCGCCCGCGCCGCGGTGGCGATGTGGGCCACGATCTCGCGAAACGCCGGCAGGTGCAGGGACTCGGGGCAACGCGCCTCGTAGATGCGCAGCAGCGCCCCGTAGTAGAAGGCCTGGCGATCCCGCGGCGCGTTGAAGCGATCCCAGACGGGCGCGCCGTGTGCCGCCAGGTCGGCGAGCAGCGAGCGCCCGTTGTGGACCTTGTCTGCCAGCGATACCCGCAGGACCGATGCGTCTGCTTCGCGCAGCTCGGCCAGGTAGCCGGCCTTGCGCTCTTCCCACGGCGCCTTGGACTCGCCCGGCGCGGGCATCGCGTCGCTGCAGCCGGCCACGATGAGCGCCACCCGCTCCCCGAAGTAGCCCCGGATCGCCTCCAGCGTCTCGCGCCCACCGGCATCCTCGGCCGCATCGTGGAGCAGCGCGGCAATCGCCTCGTCCTCGTCGCCGCCGTCCTCCAGCACGAGGGACGCGACGCCGAGCAGGTGCGACAGGTACGGGACCTCCCCGCCCTTGCGGGCCTGCTCGCCATGCAGCTCCACCGCGGTCGCCACCGCGGAGCTGAATCGGTCGCCCAGGATCGGATCGGGGGTACGGCTGCTGGTCATCGGCTCGAGGATAGCGGGCAATCACGCCACAATGGACCGATGGCTACCGCTCCCCCCGACCTCCTCCTGGCGCCCGGCGCGTCCGGCACCGTCGCCGGACTGCGGCCCATGCTCGGCGGACTGGCGTCGCGTGGCATCACCGCGGCGGGGGTGGCACTGCCCCGCGGCTCGGCCGAGCGAGCGCTTCCCGCCTGGCGGGCCGCCCTGGATGGCCTCGATGTCCGCGCCACGGCGATCGGCGGCCAGTCGTTCGGTGGTCGCGTGGCCTCGCTGGTCGCGGCCGACGAGCCGAGCCTGCGCGCGGTCGTCCTGCTCTGCTTCCCGCTCCACCCGCCCGGGCGCCCGGAGAAGGCAGCGGAGCGAGCCGCACACCTTGAGCGGATCGCATGCCCGGTGCTGTTCCTGTCGGGGGAGTCGGATCCATTCGCCCGCCTGCCGCTCCTGCGCGAGGCGGTGGCGCGCATGCCGGCCGCCGAGCTCGTCAGCTACCCGGGTATCGGGCACGGCCTGGGGCGAGTGCTCGACGACGCGCTCGATCATGTTGCGAGGTTCCTGCGCGCGGGCTGACTATCATCGGTCCATGCGTGCCAGCCGTCTCCTCTCGATCCTGCTCATGCTCCAGACGCGCGGCCGGATGACCGCGCAGGCGCTGGCCGACGAGCTGGAGGTCAGCGTCCGCACCATCTACCGCGACGCGGACCAGCTGGCGGCCGCCGGCATCCCGATCTACGCCGATCGCGGGCCGGCGGGCGGCTACCAGCTGCTGGACGGCTATCGCACCCGGCTCACCGGCCTCACCCAGGACGAGGCGGGCTCGCTCTTCTTCGCCGGCATCCCGGGCCCGGCCGCGGAGCTGGGGCTCGGCGCTGTCCTGGCGACCGCGCAGCTCAAGCTCCTCGCCGCGCTACCCGCCGAGCTGCGCTCACGAGCGGGCCGCATTCGGGAGCGCTTCCACCTGGACGCCCCCGCCTGGTTCGCGGAAGCGGATGCCGCCCCGCACCTCGCCACGGTGGCGGACGCAGTCTGGAGCCAGCGCCGCGTGCGGACGCGCTATCGGCGCGACGGTGAGGACGTCGAGCGCCTGCTGGAGCCCCTTGGGTTGGTCCTCAAGAGCGGCATCTGGTACCTGGTCGCGCAAGTGGCGGATTCGTACGACGCGCCGCGCACGTATCGTGTCTCGCGCGTGCAGGACGCCGAGCTGCTCGACGAGCGCTTCGAGCGGCCGCCGGAGTTCAACCTGGCGGAGCACTGGTCCAGCTCGATCGCCGCTTACGAAGCAGACGTGCCGCGCCTCGCGGTGACCGTGCGCATCGACCCGCGGCGGGTCTGGATGCTGGCCATGCTGTGCGGTGCGGCTGCCGTCCAGGGCGCGATCCGGCTAGAGGCGGACGATCCGGAAGGCTGGACCCATCTGCGGATCGAGATCGACTGGCCGGACGAGGCCGCCAACCGGCTGGT
>JBDTQJ010000035.1:0-16752 GCA_039932235.1 Chloroflexota bacterium | reverse complement strand
TTCCCGGCATCCCCGATGAGCATGACCACCACGTACGCCAGGCCGAGCAGGCCGGGCCCCGACCACCGGCCACGAGCTCAGCTCGTCGCGCGCCACGAACCGCAGTGGCATCGGCAGGCGGAAGAGGACCAGCGGGTCGGCCAGACCCTCGTGGAGGGCTATGACGAGGTAGGGGCGCGACGGATCGACGAGATGGCGGCCGCGGAGCGTGATCCGGAGCCGCAGGACCCGGGCAGCCGATCGGGCCCACATCTGCTCGGCGGCATGGCGCGCGCGAGCCGATCCGAATCTCCCGATGAGCATCATCGGCCACGGCAGGATCCAGAGAAGGACGGCCTGGCCGATGGACGCCCGGAGCCAGTCGGCCGTGCCGGCGACGGAGAACCAGCCGCCGGGCAGGCGTCGAGTTGGTCTGCCGGCGGTCACGCCGCGTCGGGGCGGCGGTAGCGGCGCGATCGGAGGGCCCGAGCCTCGGCGGCAAGCCGGAGCGCACGGAGCTGGCGCCGCATGAAGCGATCGTAGGCCGGAACGGCAACCCACCGCGCGATCAGGCCGCCCACGAGAGCGCGGTCGCTGCCGACCGTCCCGCTGTAGCGGACCACGGTCAGGTGCGGCTCGACCATGTCGAACGCGAGGGTTTCGCGCACGTGCTCCATCGGCCCCTCGAGGACCTCATACTCGATTCGATCCGGCCGGTAGAGGCGAACGCGCTCGAGCATGACCAGCTCCGTGATCACTGCCGGCGTCCGGTATCGAACCAGGAGCGTGTCCCCGTCGCGCTCGAGGACCTCCGAGCTGTGAGGCGGTGATCCCGGCAGCACGCCGCCCGTCGCCGCCGCCATCTCGAAGACGAGCGCCTGCGGCGCCGCGATCTCGACGCTGATCGGTCGCAGCTCATGAATGCGCATGGTCATCGACGGTAGCCGATCGACCGGCCGGTGGCTGTAAGGGGAGTCACGGAGGTGGGCCGTCGATGCACGTGGCTGCAGCCGAGGCGAGGGCTCATTTGGCCCCGAGACGAGTGATCGTCCCGACCGACCCGACATCGCGTCAATCGCGACGACCGAGTGTGCGCGCCGCGACCCCCATACCGCGATTGGAGGCTTGACGCTAGCCGCTCAGGCGGCTTCTCAGGAAGTCCGCCTGAACCGAGCTGGCTTCATCGAAGAGGTCGCTCGGATGGTAGAGGAGGCCGAAGTGCCCACCCTCGATCTCGTACCATTCCTTCTCCCCCGGGATGAGGTCGAACGCCTGCCGACTGACTTCGGGATTGGCGTGAGGCATTTCATCTCCGGGCGCCACCATCATCAGCGACGGAGCTGAAACGTACGGCGCACACAGGAACGGGCTATACGGCCCGGCCGTCGAGGGGATGACCCTCGTGACCCGATTCAGCCAGCCCGTTCCGTGCCTCCCGCCGTAGTCGATGAACCAGCGGAACGCCTGGATGGGCTGCAGAAGCGACGGAGTTCCGATCTGGTCGGAGGAGACCACAGGTAACGGACCCGTGACGTCGGGATCCGTGGAGACATCGCCGGCGTCAAAGGTCCCCCGGATGCGGTTGAAGATCTCGATTGATGGGTCAACCTGCGGTGGCGCCGCACCGAACACGGGGCACTGAGCGACCACGGCCTGGACCCGTGCGTCGGCAGCAGCCACCAGGTAGACGCCTCCGGCGGAATAGCTGTCACCCCACAGCGCAATCCGGTCGGGATCCTGATCGTCGATGGTCCCGGCATACGTTATGGCGTCACGATAGCCCCGGCCTTGCACCCATGGATTGATCTCCTGTCGCGGTTCGCCGCCGCTCAGGCCGAAGTTCCTGTGGTCGTACAGCAGGGCGGAGATCCCGGCTGCTGCGAAGACTTCTGCGTATCGGTCGGCGACCATCGAGATCGTCGCAGAGGTGCCGTGCGCCATGACGACCATCGGGTAGGGCGGGTCGCCTTGTTCCGCCGGATACAGGAATCCATGCAGAACCGCGCCTTCGGAGTCGAACGCCACCGGTTGCCGGGACAGCCTCATGCCTCCGCCACGCGACCGGCGATCGTGCCGGCAATGACGGTTGCATCCGCCCCGACACCGAGAAGGAGCGACGACTTGCGGTTGCGCAAGAACGGGACGCCGATGAAGTAGAGGTCGTCAACGACCGTGCTGGCACCATCGGCCTGGACCGGAAAGCCGAGGTCGTCAAGGGCGGCTGGCCACGGCAACCACGAGTGGTAGTCGGGGCGGTAGCCTCCGGCGAAGATGACGGCGCCGAACCCGTCAAGGGGGACCACTTCGGGAGCGAGGCCGTCGAACGGTGATGGCTCGGGAGTCTGTGGATCTGACAGCCCCAGCCTTGCCGCCGTCTTCTTGAAGAGCTGCATCAGGTCGCCGTACCGCGCATCGCCCCAGGCCATGGTTTCGGCGAGGTCGGGCGCGAACCGTGCTCCGCTCTCGTCGGCACCGAGGAAGTGGCCGACCAGGGTGACGCCCATGGCCTGCAGCGTTCGCAGGTGCAGGTCATGAGGATTGCCGTGCCCGGTGGCGAGGATGTTCGCTCCCAGGCGCGCGCGCGGCGATGGCAGCGAGTCGACGGTGCCATTCAGAAAGCCGGACTCCTCCAGCCACCAGACCAGGTCCGCGTCGCCGATGCGGCGCGGCGCCCAGGCTGCCTTGCCCGCCGCCAGCACAACCTCGCGACCGGCCTCGTGCAGCTCCTCGGCCAGCTGGCACCCGGACTGGCCGCTGCCGACGATCAGGACATGCCCGGGTGGAAGGGCCTCCGGATGTCGATAGCCGTGCAGATCGAGATGCAACAGTTCTTTGGGCAGGGACTCGGAACCCCCTGGCCGATGCGGACGCTGATAGGCGCCGGTGGCCACGACGACGTGACGCGCATGCATGTCACCGGCCGTCGTCCTGACGACGAAACCTCCCGACGCCGATGCCTGCAGCGATTGAACCGCCACTCCCTCACGGACGGGGAGGGAGGACCGAGAGGCGTACCGCTCGAGGAAGGTGACGATCTCGTCGCGCGGCATGAAGCCGTCGGGATCGCTTCCGTCGTAGGCGCCGTCCGGAAGCTGGACCGACCAGTTCGGCGTCACCAGGCAGAAGCTGTCCCAGCGGTCACGCCAGGACTGGCCAATTCGGCCTCGCTCCAGCACGGCATGATCGAGCCCGTGGCGGTTGAGCTCGTGGCTCACCGCCAAGCCGGCGGATCCGCCCCCGATCACCAGCGCCTCGTGCTGCTGTCCCACCTCAGTCATGAAGTCGCCCCTTGGCAGTCTTGGCGCCCACTCCCTGATCCCGGCACCGTCGGAACCGACAACCTCCTCTCCTGGCTGGCGCGGGGCAGCCAACTCATCGGATGGAGGAAGTCTGGGTCGTCGTCGACTGCGCTGACTCGGACCATGGTGCGGCTCCTGACTCACGAGCAGTTGCCGCACCTTCGGACCCCGAAACGGGTGTCCTACGGGCAGGTCGCTCCTACAGGTAGGATGCGCGACAAGAATCGAGCCAACATCGTACCGGACGCATCGGCGCATTCCCAGCCAGCCGGTACTTGTTAAATCCGGAGGCTGATTAAGGGGTGGAGGCGGGCGCCACGGCAACCAGCGCGTGCCTTCGGCAGGAGCCGGCCACCACCGCCTGAGGGAGAAGGCGCCGGCGACCGGACTGCCCACTCACCGTATCCGAGGCGTCAAGCGGGCGCTGGCCATCGCTCCGCGAGTCTCGCCTCCGGTAGCGGGCGCGCGCGTTCAGCGCCGCGGTTTGGCTGGCTGCGTGGCGGCGAAGACCGCCCCCTCCTCCACCCAGCGCGCCAGGTCGCCCTCGTCGGCGACCCCGCCGGGGGCGACGGAGATGAACCCGCGCATCGGTCGCCCGGTGAAGTCCATCGGGCGAACGTGAGGGCGGGAAAGCGCGGCGTCGTGCGCGTCCGGCCCGACGCGCACCATGAGCTCGTTGCCGGTCACGCCGACCGCCATCCGTCCGCCGACCATGAACGCGATCCCGCCGAACATCTTCTGCTCGCTGACGTCCTGGCGGTCGGCGAGCACGGACCGGACCCGCTCCGCGAGGGCTTCGTCGTAAGCCATCGATCGATCCTCCTCAGCGGCTGACATGCTCCCGCAGGCGGCCGGTGGCCCGGAACGGCCGCACCTCGATCGGGTGACGGGTGGCATCGGCGACCTTCCGCGCCCAGGCCAGCGCCGCATCGAGATCGTCGGCCTCGATGATGTAGAAGCCGCCGATCTGCTCCTTGGACTCGATGAACGGCCCATCGGTGGTCAGGACTCCGTCCCCGCCCCGCGGACGGACCACCGTGGCCGCCTCGGGCCCGTGGAGGGCACCGCCGTACACGAACGCGCCGTCGGCGTCCATCTCGGCCTCGAGCGTCATGACGCGCTCCATGAAGCCCTGCATCTCCTCTGGGCTGCGCGGCCCGCCGGGCACCTCACCTTCCACGGCGTACGTCGACAACAGGTACTGGCTCATGCGTTTGCTCCTTGCGGACGGCGCCGGTGTCTCCCGCGCTCACCCTTTCGACGAACGAGACCGGCCCACGACGACAGGCGAGTCGGCGTTCCAACCCTGGGTCGGCCGGCGATCAGTCGTCAGGTCCAGCGACAGCCGACCCCGGACGACCACCTCCCAGATCGTGACCTCCGGCTCGCCACCGTGCGTGCGGATCAGCCGGCGCGCTGGTGGTTCCTCGCCGCTGGCGAGGAGAGCGTCGAGGTCTGCGCGGCGATGCCACAGGCTGAGGATGCCGACCCGATCACCCCCGGCCTTGACCAGGAACGTGTCCTCGAGGGCCGGTCCCAGACCGCCTCGCACCAGTTCGCGGTAGGCCTCTTCCAACGCCTCGACGCGGTGAGACGGGATGTCGCCGGTGACGAGCGTGATGACCTCTGCCATGGACCGTAGACTGCCACCGGGAGCAAGGGGTCCTCAATCTCACCCGGGCGACTCGCGGCCGCGCTCGCAGCGCTCGCAGTAGGCTCGAATGGTCTCGTCGGCCGGGGACAACAGCTCGAGGGTGCAGGTCGCACAGGGTGACGGACTCGGCCGTGTCACTCGCGCGGGCGCCGATCCCCCGCGGGTCAGCGCGAGTTCGGTGGGCCTGAGGCCCGGCACCGACAGATCAAGAATCAGGCGCCCACGATCAGGCGACCGGCCTGTGCAGAGCTTGATGGCCGCCCTCGCTACGACCCGCGCTTGTACCGGCTCTTGCGATACTGGGTCACCCAGTTCCGAGTGCTGCGCCACTGGCCGCGCTCGTCGCGCTGGGCACGAAGCCGTCCACGTTCGGCGGCAGCCCGCAGCGCCCGGACCGACACGTCGCGCGTTACGAGGGCGGCCAGCGGAACCAGCCGCGCAGGACCCGCGACGGCCGGCACGATGAAGCGCATGAGCGTATCGAGCACCGCGCGCGCCAGCAGCTCAGCGAGGGGGGCGTGGTCGCCCGCATCGGCCCGACGCAGAGCCTTGAGATATCGCGTTCGCTCAGCCTTCCGAATGATGGCCGGCGGATAGCCCATGCGGATCAGCAGCAGATTGGTGAGGAGGCGTCCGGCGCGACCGTTTCCGTCGAGGAACGGATGGATGCGCTCGAGCTCGGCGTGGACTCGCGCGAGCGCCTCCGGGAACGGCCCCGTCGCCGCCCGAAGCTCCGAAGCGGTCCGCACCCAATCGGCCATCTGCGCCGGGACATCTGGCCAGCCTGGCGGCTGCATGCCGCCCGGAAACGGCCTGATGTTGTGCTGGCGGAACGCGCCCGGTCCTTCGGTCGGGCCTGCGTCAGGATGGGGCGCGACTTCCCACACCTTCGACATCGCCAGGGTGTGGATGTGCCGGACCTCGGTCAGGGTGACGAGATCGCCCGTCGTCCAGTCACCGGGAGCCAGCCCCTGCTGGTAGACCCATTCGGCGGCATCGGCGTAGCCGCGCACCTCCATGTACTCGGCCAGCTGCTTATCCCCGACCGCCCGTCCCTCGGCGAGCAGGGCCTCGACCTCACGGAGGACCAGCGTGTTTCCCTCGATGGCGGTCGAGTTGTGCGCCTCCTGGTACCAGATGTCGCCCCAGATGTCCTCGGCTTCGACCGGCGTCGGCAATCCGCCCAGGCGCGTGCGGAGCTCTTCCGCAGCCTGAGCGAGCTGCCGGTAGATGGCATCGCGGCTCTTTCGGCCTCGGGGTTCGCGTGTAGTCACGAGTCACAGGATACAGCGAAAGTGTGTCGAGACCGACCGCAAAATTACCTCGACACACATTACCGAGAAAACGTCGAGACTCAGAAGCCCACCAAGCCGACGTCCTGATTCACAAACGACATGTAACCAGGAAGCAGGATGAGCGCCTGATTGTCAGTCTCGTGCTCGTGGCAACCTCGCAACCCGACGGTCACGTGTGACGCCGAAAGCGACTGCTCCCTGCGCGCGGTCGGTCGCAGGTTTTGGGTACAGCGCCTGCCCCTGGGCAAACTAACGGAACTAACACAATCTGTAAGAAGCGGTGCCTGCCGGCCCGTCCACACTCGCCCTACGCGCACCTGGTCGAGGGGGAGCCTCCGTCCGGTGGGCATCTGACTCACCTGCATCGCGAGCTCTTGACTCGCGACATCTGCGTGCATGGGCATCTGATCCTAGCGAGCGCTACGCATAGGCACCTGAGCAGACGAATCAGATGCACGCGACTCCACTACATCTTGTGGTGGTCGCCTGGATGGCGCGAGATGTGGGATCTCGTGTCAGAAGGTTGGCGCGCCCGGAGGGATTCGAACCCCCGACCTGCTGATCCGAAGTCAGCTGCTCTATCCACTGAGCTACGGGCGCCGATTTCGCGCTCAAAGAGAGCGGATAACTCGGTCGGCATTGTGCCACAGCGGTGAATGGCGCCTGACGCCGGCATCGTGGATGGCCGGAGCGGTGGCGGTGGCTGTGCCCTTCTGTTGATCTTCCCGCTCCTTCTTGTTGACACACCATGTAAATTGACGACATGACTCGTGTCGTCAATAAGTCGCGGCGTTCATACCGCAGCGCCCTCCGGGACAGGCAGGCCGGCGAGACCCGGGAGCGGATCCTCGATGCAGTCGTCCGTGTCATGGCGCGTGGCGTGGCGGACCTCTCGATCCCGGCGGTTGCTCGGGAGGCCGATGTGTCGGCGCGAACCGTGTACCGCCACTTCGCAAGCAAGCGCGAGCTGTTGGCAGAGCTCCAGCCGTACTTCGCGCGCCGTACCGGCATGGACACCGTCCCTCCGCCGCGATCGATCGACGAGCTGCACCACTCCGTGCGAACCCTGTTTACGCGCATCCACGAGATGGGGCCGGTGGGATATGCGGCACTCGCAAGTCCAGTGGGCTCGAAAACGCGGCATGCGCAGATGCCCGCGCGTCGGCGGTCAATTCGCGACGGCGTCGACGCCATTGGCCCGGGTATGAGCAACGAATGGCGCGAGCGCCTGGCCCGCCTGGTCGCGGTCCTCACCTCATCCGCCTCGCTACGCATGTGGACCGAGCACCTGGGCCTCACTCCTGACGACGCGTCCGACGATGTGGCCGCCGTGATCCGAGCCGTCGTCGCTGGGGCAACCTGATGCAGGCGCTCGTCGACCTGGAAGGGGCCCACTCTCTGGACGTGGCATCGGTCGGTGGCAAGGCCGCCAGCCTGGCTGAGCTGGTCGCGGCTGGATGGCACGTTCCACCGGCGGTCGTTTTGACGGCCGCAGGCGCCGAGCTGGCGCCGAAGGAGCGGTCGGCGGCCGTGGCAGCCGCCACGAGAAGCCTGGGCGACGGCCCGTTCGCGGTTCGGTCGAGTGGACCCGGCGAGGACGGCACCGCCCAGTCGTACGCAGGCCTGTACGAGACAGTGCTTCATGTTCGCTCCCTCGACCTCGACACTGCGATCGAGCGGTGTCTCGCCAGCGGCCGTTCCGAGCGGGTTACCCGCTACGCCGGTACCGACGCGGGCCGCCTAGCGGTGATCATCCAGCGAATGATCGAGCCGGCTGCCGCGGGGGTCGCGTTCACCGCCGATCCCGTCAGCGGCGACCGCCGAACGTGCGTGGTGGCGGCGACACGAGGCGACGGCGCACGCCTGGTCTCGGGTGAGACGATCAGCGACGAGTGGGTCGTTCGGGGCCGGCAAGCGACCCCACGGCGGCGCCCGGAGCGCGCGCTCACCGCCCGCCAGGTGCGGCACGTTGCTGACACGGCCCGCGGCATTGCGACACGACGTGGCACCCCGCAGGACGTTGAGTGGGCCATCGACGACGACGGTGAGCTCTGGATCCTTCAGGCGCGACCGATGACGGCCTTGCCGGCGGACGTCTCGTGGGAGCCTCCGGTGCGAGGAGCGTTCAGCCGTGCCTTTCGATTCGGTGAGTGGATTCCTGAGCCGGTGACGCCCCTCTTCGAGTCGTGGCTCCTGACCCGAATGGAGGATCGGCTCCACGAGGTCCACACCGCCTGGGTGGGCCAGTTCGCGCCCCGGCCGTATCACGTCATGCTCAATGGCTGGTACTTCTACTCGCTCAACTTCCTGCCCGTACCGGGGGCCTCTCTGGCCCGAAGCCTGCCCGGGATTCTGCGCCAGGCGCTCCGCTCGCCGCGACGGGTGGCGGTCATGATTCCGCCGACGGTGCGGTATGCCGTTGACCTCTACGAACGTGAATGGCGCGAGGACCTGCTCCCGCGATATCGCGCCGCAGCAGCTCGCGCAGAGGACTCGGTGGACACGCTGGCCATCGCCGACCTTCCGGACATGATCGACGAGCTGAGCACGCTCGCTGGCGAGTACTTCGCCTCCATCACGGTGGTCGCCGGATCTGGGTACAAGCTGGAGACCAATCTCGCGCTGTTCTACCGTCGATATCTGCACCCTCGCATCGGAGGGTCCCACCTCCAGCTGCTGGCCGGCCTCACCTCTCCCGTCGCGGCAGATCACGCCGTCGAGTCGCTCGACTGGTTCCGTCCGGCCGTTCCCCATCCGGTGACCGGACTGTCGCCTCGGAGCAGCGACGGGGTCGACTCCGCGCGCCGCGAGGCCGAGGCGGCGGCCGAAGCGGCACTGGCCGACTCCCCACGACGGCTGAGCGCGTTTCGCCGGCTCCTGGCCGATGCGCAACATATCGTCCCCATTCGCGAGGAGCAGGTGCACCAACTCACGATCTCGTGGCCGATCATGCGGCGGGCCGTACTGCGAATCGGCGAGGAGCTCACGGCGGGCGGGGTGCTCGCTCGTGCGGATGACGTGTTCTTCCTCACCCGGACCGAGGTCCTCGAGGTTCTGGCCGGCGACACCTGCTCCCGCGAGTCCGACGCCGGGCAGCGGCGGGCGGAGCGGGAGAGAAACGCCACCCTGGTGCCGCCCCTCTTTGCGGGCAGATTGCCGCGGGCACTGCGCCTCATCTTTTCGACTACCGACCGGGCCTTCGGCGCCGCGGGTTCCCAACGCGCTCTGGTTTCCGGCTCACCTGCCTCGCCGGGGCGAGTATCTGGCCGAGTTCGCATCGTCCGAAGCAGCGACGAGTTTGATCGGCTCCAGGACGGAGAGGTCCTCGTTGCGCCCCTCACCGCGCCGGCATGGACCCCGCTGTTTGCGCGGAGTGCAGCGGTCGTCACCGATGTGGGCAGCGCGCTCGCGCACGCCTCCATCATCGCCCGGGAGTATGGGATCCCGGCCGTCGTCGGCTGCGGAGATGCCACGACGCGACTACGCGATGGCATGGTTGTGATTGTGGACGGCAGCCGCGGCACCGTCGAGTTGGCGGTTACCGACTGCGGCCCGGTCGCATGATCGGTGATCGCAGCACTGCCACCTGTCCCAGCTGGATCTTCGAGGACAGCAGATAACTCGGCGCGTTTCGCTGCCCTTCCCACGCACGGTGCCACAGCGCATCGGCGGAGATAGTCCGAAGTCAGCTCCTCTATCCACTGAGCTACGGGCGCGTCGGCAGAAGTGTAAACGCGAACCGGTCCACGGGCGGATCGATATCCGTTGGGCCGGAGCCGGTGACGTGCGCGCAGCTCGTCAATGGCTGGCGGCGCGGACCAGGCTCCCCGCTAAGGTGTCGACGTCGTGCTCCGCGTTTGCCAGCACCACAACGACGCTGGCTGGATCCTGGAAGCACAGGGCCACGGTGGTGGTGGAGCCCTTGTGGCCGAGCGCACCCGACCTCGGCCAATACTCGCCGCTCCGGTCAATGATCCCCAAGCCGTATCCGGGGCGCCGGTCGAAGTCGGTCATCTCATTGAGCGACGCAGGCGAGACGACCTCACCGGCGCACAGTCCCTTGAACCACCGGGCAAGGCTCATCGAATCAGAAGCCATGCCGCCATCCGTCGTAAACATCGTCACCATAGAGAGGGAGGGAAGATACCCGCCCCCCTTCTCGAACGCGTCAGCCGTCGCGCCAAGTTCAACGGTCATCGCCATCGGCTCGGTGGGCCGTTCGTCGGGCTGATAGATCAAGCGTTCGTACTCGTGTCCGGCAAGGACCCCGCCGCGCAGCACGTCTGCGACCGACCGACCGGCGACCTGTTGGATGATCAAGCCGAGCAACAGGTAGTTGGTCCCGATGTACTCCCACTCTTGCCCAACCGGGCCGCGTTCGGCTGCAACGGTCGCGAGCTTCTCCTCGGGCGTCCAGACGTGCGACGGATCGGTCGTGAGAACCTCGGCGAGCTCGTCCCCGTCCGCGAAATACTGGGGGATCCCGCTGCGCATCGAGAGAAGGTCGATGATCCTCGCTTCGTTCGTGTCAAAGCGCAGGTCGGGCGGAAGGTGGTCGGCCGCGAGATCGTCCACGCGCAGCTCGCCCCGCTCGGCCAGCTGCATCACTTGCGCCGCCACGATGGTCTTGGTGATGCTGGCGATTGCCAGCTGATCGTCGGGCACCATGGCTCGCGCCGCTGTCGCCATCCCCGTTGCACCACTCCACGTTCCCTCTGGTGTGATCACTGCCGCCGTGAGCCCGTCGCCGTTGGCCGACCCATCCAGTACCTCTTGAAGATCAGCCGCCACCTCGTCGGAGAGGGGGTCCTGACCAAGGCCGGCGAACAGCGCGGTCGGGAAGGCCGCAGCCGCTTCGACCGCGGAGGCGGAGGCCGCGGAGGCGTCCGGGGGGCTGGCCGACGCCGCGGTCTCCGGCCCACTCGCCTTCGCCGCCGCGCATCCTGCGAGCGCCACGATCAGGGCCCACGTCAAGATCGAACCGTGACGATCCGCCGGCACTGCCTCGTAGAGTTCTCGCGACGGGTACGTCCTCACCGGACGGCACTGTTCTCAAAGGTGCCCGGATGCCACGGTCCCGAGTTCCCGAAGCCAAGTGCCTGCACATTTGAGCCGTCTGCGTCGGCGACGGACACCCCGTCGCGCCCGGGCACGCCGTAGGCGATCTGCGACCCGTCGGGCGACCAGTGTGGGTTGAACCCACCGCTGATGACCATCGTGAAGTTTGAGCCGTCAGGGGCGAACGTGTAGATCGCGACGTGGCCCTCCGCGGAGTTCTGGAGGGCGATGCGGTCGCCCGCCGGCGACCATGCGAGCCCAAATACGCCATCGACGAGGGCAGGCTCGCCCATCAAGATCTCGTGTGCGCCAGTGCCGTCCGCGTTCGACACCCACACATGCTCGCGCCCCGCTTCGACACAACATCCACGCCTCGGCGAGGAGAGGTACGCGATCTGCGTGCCGTCAGGCGAGAAGGTTGGTGATTCGCCCTGGTCGGTGATCCGAACTGGTTGCCCGCCGTCGGTCTCGACGACGTACAACCCGTTGGCGGCGAAGACGACACGCGAGCCGTCGGGCGAAATCGCGGCGCCACCCGCAGGCTCAGCTGTCACCTGGGTCTCGGTCCCGTCTGCATGGAGAATGAACAGGTGCTCGGCGTAGGGGAACGTTTCGTCCGTCGGGTCCTGACGCTTGAACAGCAGTTCTGTACCGTCGCTAGACCAGCCAAGCAGCACAGTGAACGTAGCAAGCCGGTCGGGGACCGCCGTGCCGTCGAGGTCGACGCGGACCAGGGTCGCGCCCGGGGACGCAGCGTTGGCCGCGACGCCCCAAAGGCTGGAGTCAACGGAGTAAACGATGCGGCCGGCGACTGACTCGAAGATGCCGAGCCCGGGCATCGGCTCGCTCTGTTCATCGTCAATGACGAGGGGCAGGCGCAGGAGGCCGCTACCGACCGCGATTGCCGTGCCAAGAGACGCGACCAGCAGCAGGGTGGCCGCTACGAGGACCAACAATCGCTGCGAGGCACCACTCGGTCGCGCCGCGATTCGCGGCGCCAGACGCCCGACGGCCTGGTCGAGGGAAGGCCCGGCGGCCACGGCGCGGCCTGCCTCGGCAGCAAGGAATGTGCGAATGTCGTCGTCATTGTTCATGGTCATGACTCGTCCTCCGACAGATCGGCCCGCAATCGTCGACGCGCAAGTCGCAGCCGGGACCGCGTTGTCTCGACCCGGGCGCCCATTAGCACGGCAGTCTCAGCGACGCCGTATCCCAGATGCAGATGGAGCACACAGGCCGCTCTCTGCTCAGGCGTGAGCGTTTCGAAGGCCGCTGCAAGTGCCAGGCGCTGCGGTGTAGTCTCGCCTGCTGGATCCGGGAGCAGCGATGCACGCTCATCGGGAAACGTCGCGGTGAGACGACTCCACAACGGTCTCCTGTTCATGCGAATCGTCTCTCGCACGACGATGCGGTCCAGCCACCATCGCATGCGACCCGGATCCCGCAGCGATGAGCGTCGCTTCCACGCCTGTTCCATCGCCGCCTGGACCGCATCCTCGGCTAGTACGCCGGTGCGACAGACGAGGCCAGCGAGCCGGATCATCCGTTCGTAGTGCGCCTCGAAAAACGCGGTCAGCTCCTCTTCGACACGGCCCGTCGCCGAGACGGTCGTGTTGGAGGAGGTAGGGTGCATCGGCTGGATTGTTTCTCCCATCGACGACATAGAACGTCCGGGCAGCCGTATCGGGTCACGCTGACCGATCCGCGCGGGACGTGGTCGCAACCTGCAGCGCCCTTCCCGATAGGCGAATCGCCACGTTCGGGCGCGGAAGCCGTTGTCCGACGGATTGGCGTGGCGGCTGGCCGCTTCCGGCAGCGATGACGCTTCGGACACTGGACAAGCGACGCCCCGGGGTTTCCAAGACCAGAGCAGATAACCCGGCGCGTTATGCTCCCCCGCTCACGCTCGGTGCTACAACGCATCGGCCGGGATAGTCCGAAGTCAGCTGCTCTATCCACTGAGCTACGGGCGCGCGATTCACGCTCAAGAAGAGCGGATAGCTCGATGGCGCATTGTGCCACAGCGCTCTAACAGCGCCTTGCACCCGGCAAGAGGTGCGACAACGCGCCTTCGAGATACGGCGCTGGGCCGACCGCCCGAGCAGCGTCGCTACGCCTCCCCGCCGTCCAGGTAGAGGAGCACCGCCAGGACACGACGATTGATGTCCGGGTCGTCCACGAGGCCGAGCTTCGAGAAGATGATGCCGCTCATGCCCTCGAGCGTCTTGGTAGTAATCCCCAGTCGCTCCGAGATCGCCCGGTTTGAATGCCCCCCGGCGATGAGTGCGAGGGCCTCGCGCTCGCGGTCGGTAAGCCGGGTCAACTGGTCGTCGCGGCGGCGCGCCCTGACGAGCTCGGCGATGACCGCCGGATCGATGGCGGAGCCCCCTGCGGCGACTCGGTGGGCGGCGTCGAGGAGCTCGTCCGCATCGCCGAGGCGGTCCTTGAGCAGGTAGCCGGTCCGATCCACGCCCGCCCCGAGGAGCCGGAGCGCGTAGTCCGGCTCTAGGAACTGCGACAACACCAGGACCCCGACCGCCGGAAACCTCTCGCGGATCTGGATGGCCGCGGTGAGGCCCGCGTTCCCACCCGGCGGCATCCGGATGTCGACGACCGCGAGATGGGGGGGGTCCGCGGCGACGGCGGTCATGAGCTCTTCGGCGTCGCGTGCCTCCGCGGTGACCCGGAACCCGCCCTCCGCGAGGATGCGTGCCACCCCCCGTCTGATCACGACCGAGTCGTCGGCGACGATCGCCCGAAGCTCGATCACCGGACGGGAATCGTCGCCCGGACGCGCGTGCCGGCGTGGCGGTCGCTCTCGATATCGAGCCGGCCACCGACCGCCTGGACGCGGTCGGCCAGGCCGCGGAGACCGCTCCCCCGTTCCGGCTCGGCGCCGCCCTGGCCATTGTCGTCGACCTCGACCTGGAGCGCCCCGCCTGCGAGAGCGAGTCGGACGCTCGCGCGCGTCGCTCGCGCGTGGCGTTGCGTGTTGGTGAGCGCCTCGGCGACCGTGAAGTAGGCCGTCGATTCCACCAGGCTCGGGAGCCGGCCCGTGATATCGACGCGAATGTTGACGGTTATGCCGGCGCGACGCGCCAACGCCGTGACGGCGGCCGACAGCCCTTCGTCCGCGAGGATCGCTGGGTGGATTCCACGGGCAAGTTCGCGCAGCTCCCGGATCGCCTCGCGGGTCTCCTCGGCGGCGGCTTCGAGGTGCCCGCGGAGGGCATCCGGCGCGCCCACCGCCTCGGCGGAGCCGCGTGCTTGCTGAAGGGCCAGCGTCACGCCGATCAGCCGCTGTTGCGCACCATCGTGGAGATCACGCTCGAGCCGGCGCCGCTCGTCCTCAGCGGCAGTCACGATGCGAGCGCGGGACTCCGTCACTGCCCGAAGCTGCTCTCGAAGCTCGCCCTCCAGCCGCTCGTTCTCGAGCGCGAGCCGAAGGACGCGGATAACAGCCTGGACGAGCTCGGGCTGGTCGCCGAGCGCCGGGTCGTGGATGACTGCGGCGAGCGGTCTGTCGGCGGGCCCGACAATCGTAATGGCCCGCCCGTCACCATCGGCCGGGAAGTCGACCGCACTCCCCGTCTCCGACCGCCACGTACCGTCCGCGCCCCGGTGCAGCAATTGGAGTGACGAATCGCCGAGCGCGACCCGGAGTGCCGACCCCGTCGTGCCACTGCGCGACGTCCGTTCCAGCCCGGCCGCGAACGGCCCGAGTGGCCCCGGAGCTGCGCGGAGGCGCAGCGTCGCGAGGAGGATCGCCAGCGGCACCAGCACGCGGGCCAAGAAGAAGGCCCAGTTGAAGACTAGGTCAAACGGCTCGCCGACCTCGATGAAGACGGTGCCCGTCGCGGTCGACCATGCGTACTCCGCCGCGTCAAAGGTCGCGGCGGCCATAGCGAGAATGCCGGCGATGAGGATCGGCCAGCGGATGCGCCGCAACACCGGCCCGGCACGAACGAGCCGTAGGACCACGATCGCCCCTACGACCGCAGCGAGCACGGCGATCGCCGAATTGGCCGCGATCTCCACGGTCTCGAACACGGCCGGGTCGGTCGAAACGGCGAAGGGGTTCGCCGTGCACTCCGCGCATCCGTAGGTGCGGACGGGATCAACGAGGAACAGCCTGCCGGCGGTGCGGAGCGCGGAGGCCCCGACCAGAAGCACGACGAGACCCCGTGGCCCGAGGCGCTGAGCGCCGGATGACAGCGCGAGAAGGAGCGCCGCGAGGACGACGTCGTACCACCGCTCGAACGCGAACCCGAGTGGCGAGACGATCGGCTGGCTGCTCGGCCCGTAGCTCCCGACAAACCACAGGACGCCGGACAGCAGGAGCGCCGGACCCGCCGGCGAGCTGGGCCGCAGCCGGGCCGCGACCAGCCCGGCGCCAAAGAACGACGAGCCGGTGACGAGGTCGAGGACGAGGAAGTCGACCGGCGCCCCGCTCGCGCTGCCGACGAGGGTGGTCACTGCCGCAAACGCCATCCCGCCGACTGCCAGGAGAATGACGACGCGTCGGCTCATGGCGGGATGCTGACACACCGGAGCTCGCGCGCACACCCGGGTTTACTCGGGTCTCGCAGGCCGGGGATACCCCGTGGTGAGAGTACTAGCCCGACTCTATGTTTCGTGCCACCAACCACCAACCAGGAGGTCTCCATGAACCGCCGTATCGTCGGCCTGTCGATCGCAGCGGCGCTCGCCCTCAATGTCGTCGGTGGCACCGCCGCTCAGGCGGCCGGGCCGGTCGCAATCAGCGATTCCTACACCGAGACGTTCTTCGACGACTTCATCTTTGAGCTCTGCGGGATCGAGACGTACACCACGGTGACGGAGCGGTGGACCCTTAAGGTCTATCCCGACGGCTCGGAAGTCTTCCACGACGTCCGTACGTTCGTCCCCGCTGACCCCCGAATCCCCGTCGAGAAGGGTGCCGCTACGTCGTTCAATGCGCCGGATGGCTCCAGACGCGTCGTCGGCAAGCCGATCCAGCTGTTCTCCCTAGACGGCGGGGTGAAGACGCTTGACGCGGGCCTGGCTATCTTCGATGAGCACGGCGCTCTGGTCGACGTCCGCGGACGGCACGACTTCATCGTCGGGTCGACCTCGGAGGCCGATCTCTACTGTCCTGAGGTCTAAAGACTAGGAGACGCGATCGTCGGAGCAGCCGATCAGCCATCTGTCCCCGCGTCAACCAGGTCCTCGGGGTCAGCACCCATTTCGTGACGAACGGCCGGCCCAGACAGGCCGGCCGTTTGGCGGTACCAGCTCCTTGGCTGCGCAGCGATCGGCGATCACTGGCGGTGCGTCGGCGCTCAAGCAGAACGGAGCGCCGCACGCGATCCGTCGAGCACGGCACCCCCTCAGCCGAACGATGAGCCGGGGACGGCTCAGCAGGACTGGGTTGCAGCAGCGCTCGACGTACGGTCTAAGCCTCGTCGCTGTCTTCGGTGCTCGCCGG
>JBDTQJ010000034.1:0-16836 GCA_039932235.1 Chloroflexota bacterium | reverse complement strand
GCCGACCAGATGGACTACGCCAGCGTCGTCGGTGGCTGCATCGGGGCGTCGACGCCGGCCGGCGCGCGCCTGGCGGGTCTTGCCCCCACCGGCACCATGCCGCACGCGCTGGTCCTCATCTTCGGCGACACGGTGCGGGCGGCCGAGGCGTTCGACCGCCACATCGAGCCGGACGTGCCGCGCATCGTGCTGGTCGACACCTTCAAGGACGAGGCGGAAGAGGCGCTGCGCGTCGCGGAGGCGCTGGGGGATCGGCTGTGGGGCGTCCGCCTCGACACGCCGTCCGAGCGCGGGCGTGTGACCGCCGACCTGGTCAAGGAGGTCCGTGCACGGCTCGACCAGGCTGGACACGAGCGGGTGCGGATCGTCGTGTCGGGCGGCATCGACGTGGAACGCATCCTCTACTTCAAAGAGGCCGGCGCTCCCATCGACAGCTTCGCGGTCGGCGGCGCGATCAGCGATGCCAGCCCCATCGACTTCACCGGCGATCTCAAGGAGATCGACGGGCAACCCATTGCCAAGCGCGGGCGCATCCCGGGCCGCACCGAGAACCCGCGGCTGCGGACCATCGACCTGGGCGCCTGAAGCCCGGCGCGCACCGGTCTACTCTTGCCGGACCGATGTCCGATCAGGCCAACGAGCGCGAGAGCGCGTACGACCTCTTCCAGCGCGGGACGCGCCTCCTCGAGGAGCTGCATCCCGGTGGCGCCGCGGTGCTCCTCGAGCGCGCGCTTGCCCTCGAGCCGGGCAAGGCATCCATCCTCGAGGCGCTGGGGCGGGCCTATTTCAACGTCGGACAGCTCGAGCTGGCGGCGGAGCGCTTCAGGGCCATCGTGACGGCCGACCCGCTGGCGCACTACGCGCATTTCGGGCTGGGCCTCACCGCGCGACGGCTGGGGGACCGGGCGGACGCCGCGCGCCACCTCAAGATGGCTGCGTTCCTGAAGCCCGACAACGACGACTACCGGCGCGCGCTGGAGCGCCTCGGCGAGGTCGCCTGAGCGGTCAGGCGACGCGCTTGGTCCGCCGCCGCTCGCGGGCAAGGCGCGCCTGGAGCAGGCCCAGCACCGCGGCCTCCTCCGGCTTCAGCGCGTGCGCACCGCGCCCTGCGCCCCGGGCGCGTTGCGAGAGCGCGTCGATGAGGGTGCCGTCCATGTAGGAATCGAGGATGTCGGGGTGCACGTAGCAGGCACGGCACACGGTCGGCGTGTTGCCGAGCTGCCTGGCCACCTTCTCGATGGCGTCGACGACCGCCTTCTTGCGCTCCGCGTCCGAGTCGATCCGGGTGAACTCGCGCAGCGCCATCGACGCCGCCACCGTACCGGCCCAGGTGCGGAAATCCTTCGCCGTGAACTCGTCGCCTGAGATCTCGCGCAGGTAGGCGTTGACGTCCGCGGAGCTGATCGGCTGGCGCCTGCCGTCCTCGTCGACGTACTGGAACACGACCTGCCCGGGCAGCTCCTGGATCTGCTTCACGAGCCGTGCCAGGCGACGGTCGACGACCCGGACCTCGTGATCCTTGCCCGCCTTGCCGCGGAACGTGAAGGCCAGCCGGCTGCCGGTCACGTCAATGTGGCGCTCGCGCAGTGTCGAGAGGCCGAAGCTCTTGTTCTCGCGCACGTATTCCTCGTTGCCGACCCGGATGAGGGTTGCCTCCAGCAGGCGAACGACGAGCGCCAGCACCTTCTCGCGCGGCGTGCCCCTGCGTCGCAGGTCGCGGTCGGTGGCGCGCCGGATGCGCGGCAGGGCACGGGCGAAGTCGACCATCCGGCCGTACTTGGCGGCATCGCGCACCTCGCGCCAGCGGGGGTGATAGCGGTACTGCTTGCGCCCCCGCGCGTCGCGGCCGGTGGCCTGGATGTGCCCCCGCTTGATGGGGGAGATCCAGACATCGGTCCACGCCGGCGGAATGGCCATGCGCCGGATCCAGGCGACCCGGGCCGTATCGTCGAGCCGCCGGCCATCGGTCCCGACGTAGCTGAAGCCCTTGCCGGCACGGCGGCGCCGGATGCCGGGCTGCGCGTCGTTGACGTACACCAGGCCGGCGTCCTCGGCGGAGGCCTCGGGATCGAGTGGATCGAGCTGCTCGGTCGCCATGACCAGGCGTCAAGGCAAGCGGAGTGCCAGCCTCAGGCGGCTGCCAGGTTGCGGGCCAGCCACAGGATCCCGGCGACCGTCTTCGCGTCGCGGATGCGGCCCTCGTCGATCGCCGCCAGCGCCTCGTCAAGGGTCAGCCAGGAGGGCTCGAGCTCCTCGTCGTCGTCCGCCGTGGCGGACGCATCGGTCAGGCCGGTGGCCAGGTACGTGTGCATCAGCTCGGTGCAGAACCCCGGCGCCGTGAAGAAGACCGGTCCGTCCACCCACGTTGCCGCGGCGCGCCCCACCTCCTCGGCGAGCTCCCGCTGCGCGGCGACCAGCGGCTCCTCGCCCGGCTCGAGCGTGCCGGCCGGGATCTCGAGCAGCGCGCCGCCGGTCGCGTGGCGCCACTGGCGCACCATCGCCAGCCGCTCGCCGTCCCAGGCCAGGATGGCGACCGCGCCGGGATGCTCGACCACCTCGCGCGTGGTGCGGCGTCCCGAATCCAGCTCCACCTCGTCGACGCGCAGGGAGATCGTCCGGCCGTCGTAGCGGCGGTCGCTGGAGAGGGTGCGCTCGGGCATGGCGATATCGTACCGATGGGCGAGCGGTGCGTACTGCGGCTAGGATGCAGCCCCCATGACCGAAGCCGTCCACAACATCCTGCGCCGGCCGCTGCGCACGTTCCTCACGATCCTGGGGATCGTGATCGGCGTCTTCGCGCTGACCGTGATGGGTGCCCTGGCGGAGAAGCTCAACGTCCTGGTCGACGGCGGGGATGAATATTTCCGGACCCGCATCTTCGTCTTCGACGAGGGCGCCGCCTCCGGTTTCCAGGCCGCCTCGCGACCCATCACCCGCGACATCGTGGAGCGCATCGAGGCGCTCGACGGGGTCGACCGCGCCACGCCGGTACTGCAGACGCTGCTGGACCCCGACGCGGTGGGCGGCTTCGACATCCCTGAGCTGGTGACCGGCATCGAGCCCGCGACGTGGTACGACCCCAGCGTCGAGCTGCGGCTGGACGCCGGCCGGCTGCTCGACGATGCGGATCGCGGCGTGGCCGTCATCGGTGCGGACCTGGCCGAGCATTACGGTGTGCGGGTCGGGGATCGGCTGACGGTTCGGGAGCACGAGTTCGAGATCGTCGGCGTGCTGGAGCGGACGCTCACCTTCCCCGACAAGATCGCCTACGTCCCGCTGCGTGACGCCCAGGAGATCTACGTCGAGTCGGTGCCGCAGGCACTCGACTACCGGACGGATGAGCTGGCCACCCAGATCGAGGTCTTCCCCGACGACCTGGCCCAGGCCGATGCGATCGCCGCGGCGATCGAGGATCGCGTGCCGCAGGTGCGCGCAGTCACCCCCCAGCAGGTCGCCGACCAGATCGGCCAGGCGAGCGTGGTCTTCAACCTGATCATCGTCGGCGCCAGCGTGATCGCGGTCATCGTCGGGGGACTGTCGGTGATCAACACCATGGTCATGACGGTCAGCGAGCGCGTTCGCGAGATCGGTATCAAGAAGGCGGTCGGCGCGCGCACCGGCGCGATCCTGCGCGAGTTCGTCGTCGAGGCGACGCTGCTCGGCGCGATCGGCGGGCTGATCGGCATCGGGCTCGGGTGGCTGCTGGTGACGGTCCTCAACGCCCAGACCGCCGGCACCGGCACCAGCGTCTTCCTGGTCACGCCGGTCCTGTTGGTGCGCTCCTTCCTCTTCGCCACCATCCTTGGCGCGCTGGCCGGCATCTACCCGGCGCTGCGTGCCGCACGCCTCGACCCGGTCACGGCACTGCGGAGCAGTGGATGAGCACGCCGATCCTGTCGGCTCGCGGCCTGACCAAGGTGTACCGCCGCGGCGGTGGTGAGGTGCGGGCCGTCGACGGCATCAGCCTGGACGTACAGCCCGGCGAGTTCATGGCCATCATGGGACGGTCGGGGAGCGGCAAGACGACGCTGCTCGACCTGCTGGGCTGCCTCCTGCGGCCCACCACCGGAGAGCTGCTGATCGACGGGCGCAGCGTCATCGGCGCGTCGGACGGCGACCTGGCGCGGGTGCGCCAGCAGCGCATCGGCTTCGTGTTCCAGGAGTTCAACCTCATCCCGACCCTCAACGCCATCGAGAACGTGATGCTGCCGCTGCGCTACGGACCACGGCGCCGCGACGGCCGTCAGCGCGCCGCCGAGCTGCTCGAGCTGGTGGGCCTCGAGCATCGGCTCAAGCATCGGCCCACCGAGCTCTCCGGCGGGGAGCAGCAGCGGGTGGCCATCGCGCGGGCCCTCGTCAACGACCCGGCGGTGATCCTGGGCGACGAGCCGACCGGGGAGGTGGATTCGGAGACGAGCGACGCCCTGATGGCCATGCTGCGCGGCCTCAACCGCGAGCGCGGCGTGACGGTCATCGTGGTCACCCATGATCCCGGCGTGGCGGCGGCCACCGACCGGGTGGTGCGCCTCTCCGACGGGCGTGTCGTGGCGGACGAGGCGACGCACCGCAACGGTGCAGCCGGCACCGCGCCCGGGCGGGTCTGGGCGCGGCTCGGAGAGCTGCTGGAGAAGGTGCGGCCATGATCGAGGTCGAGGGCCTGGCCAAGCGCTTCGGGTCGCTGCAGGCGGTGCGCGACCTGTCGTTCACCGTCGGCGACGGCGAGATCTTCGGCCTGCTGGGGCCCAACGGGGCGGGCAAGACGACCACCGTCCGCATGCTGGCGGGCCTGGTGGCACCCACGGCGGGGCGTGCCCGGCTCAACGGGCTCGATCTGGCGACCGATACCGAGGCGGTCCGGGCGCAGACCGGCATCCTGACCGAGGCGCCCGGCCTGCACGACCGGCTGACCGCCCGGCAGAACCTCGCCTACTACGCCCGCCTGTACGGCCTGCGCGGCCGCGCGGCGCGCGACGCGGTGACGCGCCATCTCGAGCTCGTGGGGATGACCGAGCACGCGGACCGCCGGGTCGCGGGCTTCAGCAAGGGGATGCGCCAGAAGGTCGCCGTCGCCCGTGCCCTGCTCCACCAGCCGCAGGTCATCTATCTCGACGAGCCGACCAGCGGGCTCGACCCGTCGGCGGCGCGGCAGGTACGCGAGATCGTCGGCGCGCTCCGCGACGCGGGCCGGTCGATCGTCATCTGCACCCACAACCTGGACGAAGCCGAGCGGCTGTGCGATCGGATCGGGATCATGCGCGGCACGCTGCTGAGCGTTGGGACCCCTGCCGCACTGCGGCGCCTCGGCCGGCGCGCCACGACCCGCATCGAGCTGGTGGGGCCGCGTGGTCCCGAGTCGTTCCTCGAGACGGTGGCACGCCTGGAATGCGTCGGCTCAGCGCGCGGCGAGGGCCAGATGCTGCTCGTGGAAGTCGGCGATCCGCGCGGCGACAACCCCGAGGTGGTGCGCGCCCTGGTCGCCGACGGCGCTCGCATCCTGTCGGTCCGCGAGGAGGCGGCCAGCCTTGAGGACGTGTACCTCGGCATGGTGGGTGCCGCGCCATCGGTCGATGTCGGGCGGGAGGTGGCCTGATGCGCGCCGCCTACGTGTGGGCCGTCTTCGCCAAGGAGTGGCGCGAGATCGTCAGCAACCGGCTGCTGCTGTTCGCGGTGCTGCTGCCGGCGCTCGTCTTCGCGGCCATCCCGACCGGGATCGTGGCCTTCATCGAGGCGCGGAACCTGGACCCGAACCAGATCGGCCAGATCGAGCAGTACATCAAGGAGTTCCCGGACCTGCCGATCAAGCTCGCCGCGCAGGGCTTCATCGTCACCAACTTCATGGCCTACTTCCTCCTCATCCCGGCCATGGTGCCGATGTCGATCGCGACCCAGTCGGTGATCGGGGAGAAGACGATGCGCTCGCTCGAACCCCAGCTGGCCACCCCGATCCGGGTCGGCGAGCTGCTGGCCGGCAAGACCTTCGCGGCCGCCCTCCCGGCGGTGAGCGCCACCTGGCTGGTGTTCGTCCTCTACGGCCTGGTGAACGGCGCCATCGCCGACCCGCGCCTGACCCGGCTCGTCTTCAGCCAGACGTGGATCATCGCGATGCTGACACTCGTCCCGCTCATCTGCCTCTTCTCGGTGCTGCTCGGGATCGTGGTCAGCTCGCGGGTCGGCGACCCGCGCACCGCGCAGCAGATCGGCGGCTTCGTGGTCATCCCCATCATCGGCGTGGCCGTGGCGCAGTTCTTCGGTGGCCAGGCAACGTTCAGCACGAACCAGGTGCTGGTCGGGAACCTGGTGGTTGCCGGGCTGATCGGCGTGGCGCTGGTGATCGGCTCGTGGGCCTTCGAGCGGGAGCAGATCCTCACCCGACTCGGCTGAGTCGGGTACGTCTCCGTTCAGCGGAGGCGCACGGTCCTGAACTCCCAGGCGCCCATCTCCAGGCGCAGCTCGCCGGCGGAGCAGTCAAGGCCTCCCAGGTCGCGGCCCCGCAGGTCCACCTCGCGGGCCGATGCGAAGGGGCCGCGAATGACGATCTCCCCGTCGGACGGTGACTCGCGCAGGACGCGCAGCTCCAGCTCGTCGTCGACACGCAGCAGCGCAGACAGCGAGCCGCCCTCGATCTCGATCCCGGCCGCGCCCCCGGGAAGTGACGCCTCCGCGCCCGCGGTGCCGGCGGCGACGAGGAGCTCGTGGCGATATGCCTCGGCAGCGGCGACCACGCCCGCCTCGTGCCACGCTCCGCGGTGGGGCATCAGCGCGAACGACATCGACCACGGTCCGCGAAGCTGCGCCTCCGGCACCTCGATCTGCGGACCCGCCGGGTCCTCGCGATACGGATTGTCGTTGCGGCTGATGAGGCCGATCGAGCGCAGCAGCGTGACCTGCAGAGCGCGCTCCCCCACGAGCTCGTATTCGAGGGTGTGCAGGCCCAGCACCGCGGCGCCGCCCGCGTCCACGAACGCACGCGCCGGATAGGTCGGCAGCGGCACCTCGCCGTGGCCCGCCTCGGTGGCCGAGGCCGGGCGCTCGACGACCGCCAGCTGCCCCTCGGCGAACGACGATCCCGCCGGGACCGCGGTCGGCACCTCGAATCGCACCCGGTGATCGGCCGAGCGATTCTCGAACGCCACCTCGATGCGGGCGAACGGTTCGCCGCTGCGCAGCTCGACCCCGGTCAGCACCTCGGTGGTCACCGTGGCCTCGGACCTCCCGTCTCCGCCGAGCCCGATCGGCCAGTCGTACGTGCGGCGCACCTCGAGCACCGATCGAAGCGGCCCGTCGAGCGTCAGTTGCGCCGCGACATCGCGCGCTTCGCTCACCAGGCGGTCAGCGGCGGGAGGACCGTAGTTGTAGCTGTCGCCGTAGTCGCCCCCGTCGGTGATTGTGCCAACCCCGACCAGCTGCGTTCCATCCGAGGCGGAGAGGGTGAGCAGCCCGTCGTCGCCCACCTCGACCCGGAGCAGGCCATTCGACATCTCTCGATCGCTGGCGGTGACCGGCCCGTCGACCGCTGCCGCGGCGCCCTCCACGGGGCGGAGCGCCGTCCAGCCGAGGGGCGGCACGCCTGCCTCGGCGATCACCTGCCGCCGTGCCGCCGAGACGACTCGCAGCCGCCACGGACGGGACGCGGCGGTCGTGGCGAGGTCGATCTCGCGGCGCATGAGGTCGACGTCGAGCCAGGTGGCGTCCGGCTCCGCGTCCACTTCGAGGGTGACCTCCTGGCTGCCGATCACCCAGCCGCGCAGGTAGCGCCCGAACAGCTCGCGGCCGTGAATGCGTCGCCCCAGCAGCACTCCGACCTGGTCGCCCGGCATCTCCTCGTCGAAGACGAGCCGCTCCGCGCGGTCGAGCTCCTGGGTCGCGAAGCGGCGACCGCTGGCGTCCTCGAGGCTCAGCGACTCCCACTCCTCGGGCACTGGCAGCGACAGCTCCAGCTGCCCGATGCGCGCGGCGGGAGTGGGGGAGAGGACCGCGAACCCGCCGCGTGGCACGGCGACCGCTTGCCGGGCCGCGGCGCGCGCCGCCAGGTCACCGGCCACCTGCTCGGCCTCGGCGAAGCGCACGAGCACCTGCGCCACCACCGGGTCGATGCTGCACCCGCAGATCGAGTCGTGGGCGCTGTTCTCGATCACACGTCGCCACGCCAGGCGCAGGTAGGCGGACGGCCACTCCGCGCCCCATAGCGCCGTCAGGGGCTCCGCATAGCGTTCCAGGGCACGTTCGGCTCGGCCGCAGGCCGCCTTGAGGTCGATGCGCGCCGAGTTGACCCCCATCAGGATGTTGGCGCGCGCGCTGGAGCGCATCTCCCCGCGCCAGGTCGGCATCGGTCCGGCGGTGTCATCGTCGGCCTGCGCGACGTAGGCGCGCAGGGTATCGGTCTGGAGGTGGAAGCCGTCCTGGGCCGCGTTGATGGCGTCGAGGTACTGCAGGAGCGCGAGGTCGGGGAGCATGTGGTCGGTGCCGTACATCGCCAGCAGCGGGTCATCGCCGAAGTACGGTCGCATCGCCTCCGCAAAGGGCTCGAGCTTGGCAGCCGTCTCGGAGGGAAGGGACAGAAGGTACGCGGCGCTGCCGTAGCCCTCGTTGAGGTAGTGGGCCGTCACCGCCGAGCCGTCCGGTGCCTCCCAGCGGAAGCGGTGATGGTCGACCGCGGTCGGGACGCCGCGCCAGACGACGGCGGACTCGATCCCGGCGCGACGCAGGATCTGCGGCATCTGGGCCACGTGGCCGAACATGTCGGGCAGGTAGCCGACCGGCATCGGCGTCCCGAGCTCCTCCGCCCGCCGCCAGCCGAGCTGCAGGTTGCGGATCATGTTCTCGCCGCTCACCAGGAACTCGTCCATCAGGATCTGCCAGGGACCGATGGCCAGCGCGCCCCGCTCCACCGCGGCGCGGATGCGCGCCTCGCCCTCCGGTCGGATCGCGAGGTAGTCGTCGACCGTGGCCAGCTGGCCGTCCAGGGTGAAGGCGAAGCGCGGGTCGGCGTCCATCATGTCGAGGACCGTGTCGACGCAGTCGACGAGCCGCATCCGGAAGCTCTGGAAGGGCCGGTACCACTCGCGGTCCCAATGGGTGTGCGGGACGACGTGAACGGTGCGGCGGTCGCGGGGGACGGAGGTCATTGCGCGGGAGGGTACCCGGTCGCATCGGTCGCGGCGTGCGACGAATGACGTAGGTCGGCGACCACCGGGTAGTGGTCGCTGGCATCGCCGGCCGTACGCACCACCGCGCAGCGCTCGACCTGCCACGCCGTGCCGGGGCGCAGCAGGACCTGGTCGATCGGCCAGCCGTCGTCGGTCGAGCGGCGCCGGTCGTCGCCGACCGGGATGCCGGCCGCGGCAAAGGCATCTGTCCAGCCGGCGAACGGCGCCATGGCCGGCTGGTCGAGCGGGGAGTTGAGATCGCCCAGGACCAGGTCGGCGCCGCTGTCGGCCAGGGCCTGGGCCTGCAGCAGCCGCTCGCCCGAGCCGACATGCGAGAGGTGCGCACTGGCGACCCGCAGCCCGTCGACGGTCGCCAGCACGGCGCAGCGCGGCTCGCGGGTACCGGGCGGAGCCGCCCTCCATGTCACGCCTGCCCAGCGGTGGTCGGCCTCGGCCGTCTCGATCAGATCGGCCTCGTCGGCACGTGGCAGTGGGAGCACGACTGCTTCTGCGACCACCCCACGCGCCAGGAGCGCGTTGCCGAACAGTCCCGCCCCGCGGACCCCGTCGGGCTCGTCGGCAATCCACGTCCGCACCGCACCGTACCGATGCGCCATGCCGGTCAGGTGTGCCAGCTGCGCCGCCTGGTCCACCACCTCGCCGTCGAGCGCCAGCACCGCCACCTCCTGGAGCGCGACGACGTCGGCATCGAGCTCCCCGATGACCGCGGCGATCCGCTCGAGGCGGTCCCGATCGCAGCGGCGCCACCAGCGAGCGGGAAAAGGCCCCGGACCGATTGCGGCGCGTATGTTGAAGGTCGCGACCCGGAGATCGCGACCTTCTGTGTGCGGAGCCCGATTCACCAGCCGCGGATCACTTCACCGAGCCGGCCAGGAGGCCCTGGACGAAGAAGCGCTGCAGGCTGAAGAAGACGATCAGCGGTACGACCATGACCAGGAACGACGCCGCCGCCAGCAGGTACCACTCGCTGGCGTAGGTGCCCAGCAGCTTGGTGATCTGCACGGTCATCGGCTGCCCGTCGCGCGGGGCGAACACGAGCGCCATGAGCAGGTCGTTCCAGGTCCACAGGAACTGGAAGATGGCATAGCTCGCGAGCGCGGGCACCGAGAGCGGGATCACGATGCGGCGGAAGATGTCGACATTGCCCGCCCCGTCGATGCGCGCCGCCTCGATCAGGTCCTTGGGCAGGGTGATGAAGAAGTTGCGCAGCAGGAAGATCCCGAACGGAAGTGCAAAGGCGGTGTGGATCAGCCAGATCGGCAGGAACGACCCACCCGTGCCGGTCTCCCGGATCAGCTGCGAGAGCGGGATGAACGTCATCTGCGCCGGGATGAGCAGCATGGCGATCACGCCGAGGAAGAGGGTCTCGCGGAACGGAAACTTGACCCACGCGAACCCGTACGCCGCCATCGACGCGATCAGGAGCGGCAGGATGGTCGAGGGGACCACGATGGATACGCTGTTGATGAACGCCGACAGCATGTTCTGCTGGTCCAGGACCGCCTGGTAGTTGGCGATGGTGAAGTCAATATTGCCGCCGAACACGGTCCACCAGCCGCTTGCCTGGATCTCGCTTCGCGGGCGCACCGAGGTGATCAGCAGCCCGACGGTCGGTAGCAGCCAGACGAGTGCCACCAGCGCCAGCGCGATGTGGACCGGGGCCTTGTTGACGACCCGCATCACGCGCTCGGAGAAGGTCCGGGGCGGCGCGAGAACGGGGGCCTCGAGGGCAGTCATTGCACCACCTTCTCGGCGCGGAAGCGCCGGACGTTATAGATCATCACCGGCAGCAGGACGACGAGCATGACCACCGCCACGGCGGCGCCGTAGTCGAAGTTGCGCGACGCGAGGGCCTCCTGGTACATCGTGAAGGCGATGGTCCGGCTCGACGAGCCGGGTCCGCCCTTCGTCATGACGAAGATGAGGTCGAAGAGCTTGACCACGTTGATGATGAGCGTCACCGCCACCACGCTGATGGGCAGCGACAGCATCGGCACCAGGATGCGCCAGAAGATCTGGCTCTCGCGTGCGCCGTCGACGCGTGCCGCCTCGAGGATCTCGGTGCTGATGCCCTTGAGTGCCGCAGACAGGATGACGGTCGCGAATCCGACCGATCCCCAGATGCCGGCCACGATGAGCGATGTGTTGACCCACGTCGCGCTGCCGAGCCACGCGATCGGGTCGATGTTGAAGACGCCGAGGCCCGCATTGAGCAGGCCGGTCTTGGGTTGCTGGAAGTACACGAAGCGCCAGATGACGCCGAGCGCGGTGGCCGCGATCGCCTGTGGCAGGAAGACGATGGCCTTGATGAACGCCTCATACCGGACGCGAGCCGCCATGACCGCGATGAGGAGGCCGAAGAAGACGCACCCGCCGGTGTAGAAGATCACCCACAGCACGTTGTTCCAGAAGGCGCCGGTCGGCGGGAAGCTGCGGACGTCGAAGAAGTTCGGGTCGCGGGTGAAGAGCCGGATGTAGTTGTCCAGCCCGTTTTCGAAGCTGAGGATGATGGTGCTGATGGTGGGGTAGAGCAGGAAGATGCCGAGCAGGATCACCGCCGGCGCCACGAAGAGGCTGGCCGTCCAGCTCACGCCATCGGTCATCTTCGGCATGCCGCTGCCTCGTTCGAGGGGCTTGGCCGCCACGCTGGCATCTGACATCGCGCGCTCCGCTCTCGCCGGGGTGTGGAGAGGGCGGCCGTCGCCGGCCGCCCTCTCGTTCGTCAGGTCCTAGCCGTTGAGCTCCGCCCAGGCGTCATCCACCTGGGTCTGGAAGTCGCTGAGCGCTCCGTCGACCGCTCCGGGGTCCTGGATCGCGGTCTGGAGAACCGTGCCCAGGTCCGGGCCGCCCGGCAGGAGGTCAGACCCATCGAACCGTGCCAGGTCGGATTCGACGATCTGCGTCGCCTCCTTCTGGACGGCCTCCGGGTAGTCACCGGACTCGACGCCGGCCATCGGGGAGATGATCGTCCCACCCGCGACCCACGCCTTGCCGGCATCGGCGCTGGCCAGGTACTGCATGAACTCCGCGACGCCCGGCTCGTTGGTGAAGGCGGCCATCACGTCGCCACCGACGGTGATCTTGGAGCCGCTGCCATCGATCTCCGGGAAGTCGAAGAAGTCGATCGTCTCGCCGGAGACCAGCGCGTCGTTGACGTCGCCGGTGGCGATGCCGCCGACGAAGCCGCCCTCGTAGTACATCTCCGCGGTGGGATCCGTGCTGAACACGAGGCCGATGCCGTCGACGAACGCGGTCGCCAGGGCACCATCGATGCCGCCCGCGACGTTGTCGTCGTTGAGGATCTCGGTCATGGTCGCGATCGCGTCCTTGACCGACTGATCGGTCCAGTCGCCGTCGGCGCTGAAGAGCGTGTCATACGCCTCTTCGCCGGCCTGGCGCAGGTAGATGCTCTCGAACCAGTCGGTGAGCGTCCAGCTGTCGGACGCACCGAGCGCCCACGGGGTGGCCCCGTCGGACTTGATCTGGTCGGTGAGGGCGACCAGGCCGTCCCAGTCGGACGGGGTCTCCCAGCCATTTTCGCTGAAGCGGCTCGGGTCGTACCAGATGGTCGACTTGCTGTTGAGCTTGACCATGATCGCCAGCGGGACGTCGTTGACGGTGCCGACGCTGACACCCATGTCGGAGAGGTTGGGTGCGTACGCATCCGCGAGGGCGGAGGTGTCGAGCCCGAGGTCGGCGAGCGGGATCAGGAGGTCATCCTTCGCGAAGCTGCGCAGGAAGCCGATACCCGGGATGATCGCCACGTCCGGCGGATCACCCTGCTCGATCCGGTTGCTCAGCACGGTCGAGTACTCGTCGCGCTGCGAGGTGTAGGTCACGTTGATGCCGGTGTCGGCCGTGAAGGCGTCGAGCACGGCCTGGAAGGCCTCGGCCTCGGCGCCGCCCCACAGGGAGGTCACCTCGATGGTCGCGCCGCTGGCGCCACTGCTGCCCGCGCCACCGCTGGCGCCGGGGCTGTTGCTGGTCGTCGATGCAGGGCAGGCGGTCAACATGAGCGCCAGCACTGCGATCGGGGCAACCATGCGGAATCGGGTCATGGAATCCTCCGGTGTCGCTGAATCTTGTTAAGGGGTGTTAATCATTGTATCCCGGCGTGGTCACGCAGGGTTCATGCCGAGCCCCCGCTCACGCTGTCAGGTTGCGATCGTTCTCCGGGTCGAAGACGTGGAGCTTGTCCATCGGGATCACGAAATCGACGGTCTCTCCGACCTTGACCTTGCGGTCCGATGGGACGAGGGCGACGATCTCATTGCCTTCCGCCGTGGCGTGGATCAGCTCCTCGTTGCCGAGGTATTCGACGACTTCCACCTCGGCCGGCATCTTGCCTGCACGCTCGCCACCCGACGAGAGCTCCAGGTGCTCGGGGCGGAAGCCGATCATCACGTCAGTCCCGTCCTTGCGCTCCGCGACGACCCGCTCCGGCTGGTCGCTGAGCGCCAGGGTGGTCTGCCCGATCTTGAGGCTGTTGCCGTCGATGCGGGCGGTCGCGAAGTTCATGGACGGCGAACCGATGAAGCCGGCCACGAACACGTTGGTCGGGCTGTCGTACAGCTCCTGCGGGGATCCGACCTGCTGCAGGAGCCCGTCGCGCATCACGGCGATCCGGTCGCCCATGGTCATCGCCTCGACCTGGTCGTGGGTCACGTAGACGGTGGTCGTCCCCAGGCGCTGGTGGAGGCGCGCGATGTTGGCACGCGTCTCGACGCGGAGCTTGGCGTCCAGGTTGGAGAGCGGCTCATCCATCAGGAACACGGAGGGCTCGCGCACGATGGCCCGCCCAAGTGCGACGCGCTGGCGCTGGCCGCCGGAGAGGGCGCGCGGCTTGCGGTCGAGCAGCTTCTCGAGTCCCAGGATGCTGGCGCCCTCGTCGACCCGGCGCTTGATCTCCTCCGCCTTCATCTTGCGGAGCTTCAGGCCGAACGCCAGGTTGTCGAAGACGGTCATGTGCGGGTAGAGGGCGTAGCTCTGGAACACCATCGCGATATCGCGATCCTTGGGAGCCACGTTGTTGACCACCCGATCGCCGATCAACAGCCGTCCGTCGGTGATGTCCTCGAGCCCGGCGACGCAGCGCAGCGCCGTGGTCTTGCCGCAGCCCGACGGGCCGACCAGGACCAGGAACTCGCCATCGTTGATCTCGAGATTGAGATCCTTGACCGCGGTGAACTCGTTGCCGTAGCGCTTGGTGAGGTGGTCGAACGTGACAGTCGCCATCGGTCTCTCTGGTCCTCCTCGTGGTGGGGCGGTCGGCGGCGGGCCGCCCGTGCGCTCAGCCCACGATCGCGCCTCGGGGCATCATAGTACCCAGCACTGTCCAGCCCCGCCCCGCATCGCACGAGACCGCATGGAACCTGTCCGCCAGATTGGGCGGCGCATCCGCGCACTGGGACGCCCCCACATCCTTCCCTCGCTGTACGACCGATACCCGCACGCCGCGTCCGCGACGCGTCGCCCGCTCGGCATGCAGGTCGTGGCCGTCGACCGCATCGTGGGCACCGCTCGCCACCCGTCCCAGAACACGGACGACTTCCGGCCGCTTCCCCAGCTGCGCGGCCGCAACTGGGCTGGCCGGTGGCAGCGCCTCAACCGGGCGATGCAGCAGCTGGTGACCCTCCCGCCGGTCGACCTGCTGCGGGTCGGTCGCGACTACTGGGTCGTGGACGGTCACAACCGCGTGGCCGCAGCGCGACGCAGCGGCGTGGTGGGCATGGATGCGGACGTGGTCGAGCTCCTCCTCCCGGGCGTCGACTCGTCGATGCGCCCGCCGCACTCGGTGGCCGGGTCGCTCTCCGGCGCCGATGAGCTGCGCCAGGCGGCCAGCGGCCGCCATACCCGCACCGTGGTGCACCGGCCAGAGGTGGATTCGGTGAGCCGCTCCGACCTGCTGCGGGGCGACGACGGGTTAACCCTTCCCGAGACGGATCCGGCGGACGAATCGTGAGCCACCGCCTCCGTGTGCCGTGGCCCGACGCGCAGCTCTTCGCCGCTCGCGGCGGGCGGCCGTTCCGCATCCTGGCGGTGTCGGACGAGGTGGCGGGCTCGCTCGACAGCCCCGCGAGCCGCGCGGCAATGGGGCCCATCGACCTGGTGGTGGGTGCGGGCGACCTCGAGCCGCCCTACCTGTCGTTCGTGGCCGATGCCTTCGGGGCGCCGCTGCGCTACGTGCGCGGCAACCACGACGTCGGGAGCGCCTGGCTGGCCAACGAGCGCGGCATGCTTCCCGAGCCGATGCCCGACGGCCGCCCGGTGCTCGAGCAGGGGGTCACCCTGGTCGGCTTCTCCGGCTCGCCGCGCTACAACGCCGGCGGGCGGATGCAGATGAGCGCCGCCGCCATGTGGTGGCGCGTGCTGTTGGCCCACCTCCGCGTGCGGCGCCACCCGGTGCTGGTGGTGACCCACGCCGCGCCGCGCGGCCTGAACGACGCATCGGACCATGCCCATCGCGGCTTCAGCGCGTTCCGCTGGCTGGTGGACCGCCTCCGGCCGCCCCTGTGGCTCCACGGCCATACGGCCCTCGTTCGGCGCGGGCTCGATTCGCGCTGCGTGACCCACGGTCCGACGCTGCTCTACAACTGCACGGGTGCCACCGTGGTCGAGCTGGTGCCGGCGGAATGACGCACGACCACGCCTACGACCCGCCGCCACCGCTCCCGCTGCGGAGCGCGGTGATCGGCGGCCTGATCGCCTTCGTCGCGATCGTGGGCCTGATGCTGCTCATCCGGCCGGCCATCTTCTCCCTCGCGCCGCCCCGCGGCGACGGCAACCTTGGCGTCGCATCGGCCGCGGAGCTGGTGGCCGGACCGGTCACCAGACCGATCCTGCTCACCGCGTCGCGCGGCCTGCTCGGCGAGCGCGACGAGGGCGGGCACGTTGCCATCACCGTCATCGTGGCCCAGCTCCCCGGCAGCCAGGTCTCGGTCGTCAATGCCTGGTCGACGGTCAACCCATGCGCCGTGACGGTGGCGGCGGATGCGGAATCTCTGGTCGACTGCGACGGAGGGACGTGGTCCCTGGACGGCGAGCCGCTCGACGGCGGCCCGCAGCCGTCACTGCAGCGCTTTGCGGCGGCGCTCACCAATGGCGCCGTCGTCGCCGATTTCACCAGGCCGGTCTCCGGGCCGGGAGCCGACAGCTAGCTTCGGCACGCATCGTGCGCAGCGTCGTGCGCACACCCACGATTAAGGAGAGCAACTGATGCCCGAGGGCATGAGCTTCATCGGTTGGATCATCATCGGTCTGCTGGCCGGCGCCATCGCCGGCTGGTTCGTGCCGGGGCGCGAACGCAATGGCTGCCTGGGGACCATGCTGATCGGGATTGTCGGCGGTCTGCTCGGCGGCTGGATCTGGACGGGGTTGCTCAATCAGGACCAGGCGAGCGGCTTCCTGGGCGCGCTGTTGGTGGCGGTGCTCGGCTCGGCGATCGTGCTGCTGATCCTGCGGCAGGTGCGAGGCGGCGACCGCCCGTAATCTTCGGCCCGGTCCGGCCCTCATTGAGTTTGACGCTCGTTAGGGTGCATGGGACAATCCGGCCGCCTCGTCCCGAGCCCTGCGGCTCGTCGCGCGCGAGGCGTGCGTGGTGGCCTTAGCTCAACAGGCAGAGCATCGGATTGTGGCTCCGAAGGTTACGGGTTCGAAACCCGTAGGCCAC
>JBDTQJ010000033.1:0-16885 GCA_039932235.1 Chloroflexota bacterium | reverse complement strand
GAACACGCTGCTGCGCTTCTACGTCTTCCACGTCATCTTCCTGCCGCTCATCGCCGCGCTCTTCATGATCGTCCACTTCTGGAGGATCCGGAAGGACGGCGGCATCAGCGGTCCGGTGTAAGGTCCCGATAACGATGACGATCGAGAAGCGTCCCAACGCCACCGCCGACAAGAACGCCCCGACACAGGCGCCCCGCGTGCCGGCCGTCGAGCGCGGCACTGGCCCCAAGTTGCCCGGCCCGCCGGGCGTGGCCGGCACCGAGCGCTTCCGCCTCCTCGCCTACGTCAAGCAGGAGTCGATGGTGCGCGTCGACAAGCGCCCCGACGAGACGGTCCTCACCTGGCCGCACCTGCTGCGCGCCGAGTTCCTGATGGCCATGCTGATCTCCGGGCTGCTGGTGGTGACCTCGGTCTTCATCAACGCCCCGCTGGAGGAGATGGCGAACGCCGGCAACACGCCGCACGTCGCCAAGGCGCCGTGGTACTTCCTCGGCCTGCAGGAGATGCTCAGCTACTTCAACGCCACCGTCGCCGGTGTCCTCCTGCCGCTCGTCTACCTTGTCGGCCTGGCGCTGGTGCCGTTCGTGGATCGCTCGCCGTACAAGGCGGCCCGCGACCGCAAGCTGATATGGGTTTTCTTCATGTGCCTGATGATCGGCGGCATCATCGTCACCCTCATCGGCTCGTTCTTCCGCGGCCCCGGGTGGAACTGGGTCTGGCCGTGGCAGGGGATCTACTTCACCCTATGACCAGCCAGCAGCCCACCTACGGCGAGGTCCACGGCCCCCGCGTCGGCGAGATGAGCCGCCGCAGCTTCATGCGCCGCATGCTCGGCGTCGGCGTTGGGCTCATGAGCCTCGAGTTCATCGGTGGCTCGCTCGCCTTCCTGTGGCCGAACATCAAGGGCGGGCTCGGCGGCCAGATCAACGTGGGCACCGCAGCAGACGTCGTCGGCAAGTTCCCCGAGTGGGCCGCCGGCAAGCCCTACATCTACAACCCGGCGCGGCTCTTCCTGGTCAACGTGCCCGCTGCGAAGGCGCTCGTTGACGGACAGCCGGCGGACGTGCCGGATCCGGGCTCGACAGTCGGCGAGGACGTGCCGGTGGCGGATCGCTCGGTGATCGCCCTGTACCGGAAGTGTCCTCACCTCGGTTGCCAGATCCCGCAGCTGTGCGATCAGAGCGACTGGTTCGAGTGCCTCTGCCACGGGAGCAAGTACACCGTGCTGGGTGAGAAGCGCGCCGGGCCAGCGCCACGCGGCATGGACGGCTTTGCCGTTACCGTCGACGAAGCAGGCGCCTACGTCATCGATACGAGCGAGATCATCTCCGGTCCGCCCATCGGCACGGCGACGTTCGACACCCGTGCGACGGGCGACATCCCCCACTGCGCGGGCTGACCGATGCGACTCAAGACGCTCGGCGTCATCGTCCTGACCACGCTGGCGCTGTTCACCATGTTCTATTGGCTGACCGATGGCGCCCGTCGCGACGAGGCGCTGGCCGACGTGGAGGCCGAACAGCTCGAATACGCGGCGACCGTCTTCGGCGAGCCGGATGCGAACAACCCGGCGACCGCCAACTGCGCACAGTGCCACGGTCCCGATGGCCGGGGCGGCGGGCCGGACGCTCCCGTCCAGGGCCCGAATCTTCACGGGCCGCGCGTCGCGGAACGCCTGAAGCTCAACTCGAACTACGTGCATCTCGTGATCAGCTATGGCGGGATCGTGGTCTCCGGGGATCCGAACTCCAAGATGCCCGCCTGGTCGACCGAGGCCGGAGGCCCCCTCACGGTGCAGCAGATCGATGCGCTCACGGCGCTCGTCACCTCGTGGGCCGAGGAGTCCGCCGGCGAGTCCCAGGCGCCGGTCGAGAACACCGTCGAGGCCGGCGCGCAGGTCTACGTCTCGGCGGGCTGCGGTGCCTGCCACAGCGCCGATCTCGCCGGCGTGGAGGGCCAGTTCCCGAACATCCAGGGCATCGGCAGCGAGCTGGTCACCGATCTCCCCATCCCGCCGGCGGACCTGGACCAGATGCAGGCCGACTACGACGCCGATCCTCGCGACTTCCTGACGAAATGGATCCGCGATTCGTGGACCAACTACAACGGTGGCGAGACGACCGGGATGCCGCAGTTCCCCGACACCCAGCTGCCGGATGATCAGCTGGAGGCGCTCATCACCTTCCTCCTCGAGGGAGACCACGGCTCATGACCGTCGCCCACTACCGCCCTCGCCGGCGGCGCGGCCTGGCCGGCCTGATCGGCAGCGTCGACGACTTCATGAGCTGGCTGCTCTACGGCCACGAGACGTGGCTGGTGGCGCTTCTCAAGGGCGTGCCGCTGTTCATCCTCGTCTACTTCCTGCTGATGTACGTCCCCAACTACATCTACTACCTGGTCACCCAGTTCCTGCTGAAGTTCAGTGATGACGTCGGCTTCCTGGTCGCCAACAGCATCGGCGTTGGCAACATGGTGGTGCTGATCCTGCTGGCGCTGTGGACCCAGGCAGCGCGTGGTCGCTCCGGCTTCGCCTGGAGCCTGGTGCGGTTCATCGACTTCAGCCAACTGCTGTTCACGCTGCTGCTGCTCATCCCGCTCCTCCTGTTCAACCTGGGCGGCGGGACCTTCGTGCCAGACCAGGGTCAGAACCCCTTCCCGCTGCAGGCGCTGCTGCTCGGCGCGATCGGGGCGGGCCTCGGCGCCGCGGCGCTCGTGTACCTCTGGTTCGAATATCGCCGCGTGACCGGACGCGAGGCGGCCGATGCCGCGGAGGCGGCGGGCGACCGGGCCTACCTTCCCGGCTGACGCGCTCCCTCCTCGTCCACCTCGCCTGGCTCTCCGCGGTCCTCGCCGCGGCCGCCATTGCGCTGTTCGTCGAGCTTGCCGCGCCCTGCCCGCCCGGGGGGCCGCTCGCCTTCGGCTCCTGCACCGAGGTTCGCCCGTTCGCGATGGCCGTGGTGGGGGTCAGCGCGCTCCTCTACGCCGTAGCCCTGACCGCGGTGCGCTGGTGGGTGCTCGGCCTGCGGCGCCGCGGCGTGGCCGATCCCCGGGCGGCCCGCGACTGGTACGTGCTGGCGGCGGTCATCGGCCTGGCGGTCGTCCCCCTCTTCACCTTCACCACCCTCTCGGCACTCCGCTAGCATGGTCGCCATGAGCTTCGACCTGCCTGCTCGCCTCGACGGAATTGCGTCCATCGACGGTGACCGCTTCGCCGTGACCGATGCGGACCGCTTCCGCAGCGAGCTCGTCGACGATCTCGTCTTCGCAGCGGTGTTCGACGAGGACGAGGCCGTACGCGATGGCGCCCGCTGGGCGATCTGGAGCGCGTCGCAGGCGCTGGGATGCGGCTCGGCCTCCATCCACCAGCTCTACATGGCCCGCGGCCGTGGCGAGTTCGGGCCGACCGATTTCACGGTGCCGGCCATCAACGTCCGCGCCGCCACCTACCTCACCGCGCGGCAGGCGTTCCGCGCCGCCCTCGAGCGTGATGCGGCGACCGTGGTCTTCGAGATCGCCAAGAGCGAGATGGCCTACACCGACCAGCGTCCGGCGGAGTACACCGCGGTCATCCTGGCCGCGGCCATCCGCGAGGGATGGTCCACGCCGGTCTTCCTCCAGGGCGACCACTTCCAGTTCAACGCCACGAAATGGAAGACGGACCCCGGGGTGGAGATGGATGGCATCAAGGACCTGACCCGCGAGGCGATCGCGGCAGGCTTCCTGAACATCGACATCGACAGCTCCACCCTGGTCGACCTGTCGCTCCCCGCCGTGGCGGACCAGCAGCGGGTCAACGCGCAGAACACCGCCGAGCTGACGCGCCTGATCCGCATCCTGCAGCCTGCCGGCGTGACGGTCAGCATCGGTGGCGAGATCGGCGAGGTGGGGAAGACCAACTCCACGGAAGATGAGCTGCGGGCGTACCTCGATACGTATGGCAACGAGCTGGCCGCCATGGGCGACGACGACATGGATCGCATCAGCAAGGTGAGCATCCAGACCGGGACCTCCCACGGCGGAATACCGATGCCCGACGGGTCCATCGCGTCCGTGAAGATCGACTTCGACACGATGCAGCGCCTCTCGACGGTGGCGCGCGACGAGTACGGCCTCGCCGGCTGCGTCCAGCACGGGGCGTCAACCCTGCCGGAGGAGGCCTTCGGCCACTTCCCTGCCCATGGGACGGCCGAGATCCACCTGGCCACCGGCTTCCAGAACATCCTCTACGACGGCGGCGGTCTGCCCGCCGGGCTGCGCGACGAGATGATGGCGTGGTGCGTCGCCAACTGCGCGGACGAGCGCAAGGACGGCGAGACGGACGAGCAGTTCCTCTACAAGACCCGCAAGAAGGCCATCGGGCCGTTCAAGCGCCACCTGTGGACGCTTCCGGATGAGGCGTCCGAGCAGATCGGGGCGAACCTGCGCGCCAAGTTCGGCCAGCTGTTCGACGCGCTCCAGATCCGCGGGACGCGCTCCCTGGTGGACCGATTCGTCACGCCCGTCGACCTGCCGCGGCCCCTTCCCGCCGCCCTGGGCGGCGGCGCCTCGACGGCGGTCACCGCCGGCGTATCGGTCTTCGAGGACGACGGCTCCGGCGAATAGCCCTAGACCCCCAGCAGCCGCTTCAGGACCGGCTGATCCGCGAGGCCGATGAGGCGGCGGGTGGCGGACGGCGGCAGCTTCGCCAGCGCCTGCAGCGCGCTCGCCAGCTCCTCGGCCGACAGGTCGCCGATGAGGCGCCACAGGCGGTCGGTCGTTGCCCCGTCGAGGTGGTCGATGCCGGCGAACAGGCGCTCGATGGCGGCAGGCTGGCCCGCCACGAAGATCCCCACCCCGCGGTCGAAGCGGCGCACGAACTCCAGCAGACCGCTGAGCCGATCCCGCAGGTCGCCGAGCTCGGGATCGTCGCCCCCCGCCGCGGCGAGGGCCACGCAGCGCTCGATGACGGGCACCACCGGCTCGGTCTCGCGCTCCTTGCGCGCGGCCGCCACGCGTCGGAACCATTCCCAGTGATCGCCGACCACGATCCAGGCAGTGGCCGCGGGGCCGCGCTGGCCGGAGCGGCGCGGTCCATCAGCGCGCTGGACGAGGCCCCACGCCTCGCACTGCGCCAGGGCGAGGCTCGCGGCCCGATGGCTGATGCCCAGCGCGCGGCGCAGCTCCGGCTCGGTCAGCGGCCCGCCGTGGGCGAGCAGGTAGCCCTGGACCGTGGCGGTCGACGGGGCGACGCCCCAGGCCCCACCGATCTCGCCCCATGCCGCCGCGAACGTGCGCCGGATCTCCTCGGCCCGCTTAAATGTGCTACTCACCCGAGCATGTTACGCGAGGCTGCGCGGCCCGCGGTGCCGCCGCCGTTCGATGTATCGAACGGAACGAGCATGGGGGCGTGTCCGCGCGGCAAACATTCGATATATCGGTCAACGGTGAGCGCGAGAGCCGCGCGGGAGCGGACCGCACGCGCAGAAGCGGCCGATATATCGAACAAATGCCGCGCCCGAGCGGCTCGGCGCGCGCTTTGACCGATATATCGAACGGCGATCCCGGCTTGAGCGGCCCGGACCGCGTGCGCGGGCAGCAGAAACGCCCCGGGGTGAGCCGGGGCGTTTGGGCGGGGGAGGGAGGAGGTGACTAGTGGCAGCCGCCCGCCTTGGCGGGGGAACCATCGGTGTTGAACGACGAGCCGCAGGCGCAGCTGCTGACCGCGTTCGGGTTGTTGATCGCGAAGCCGGAGCCCATCAGCGAGTCGACGTAGTCGATCTCGGCGCCGTCAACGTGCTGGGCGCTGAAGGCGTCGATCACGACCGGCACGCCGTCGTGGTCCTCCACGCGGTCGTCGTCGGCCAGGCGGTCGTCGAAGGCCAGCCCGTAGCTGAAGCCCGAGCAGCCGCCGCTCTTGACGAACAGGCGCAGGCGCGCGTCGGCCTTGCCCTCGCGGGAACGGAGCTCCATCACCTTGGCGGCCGCGGCCTCGGTCACGGTCACGAGCGGGGCGGCGGGCGCCGGGGCAGGTGCGGTGGTCTCGTGAGTGGTCTCGGACATGGTCATGGGTTCGAAGGTCTCCTTACCCGCGCGGTCGCGCACGGATCGGGTGGGTGATATCGCTGCGGGGAAGTATAGCAGCGCGATTGCTTGATTCCGCAACCACGCGTCGATGCTGCCCGTCGGCCGCGGGAGCGGCCGCATCGGTACACTGGAGGCCCACCAGTTGATGAGGCAGCGCAGCGTGAACCTTGCCACCCGCATGGAGCGGATCGGGACCGAGACCGCCTTCGAGGCGGCGGCCCGCGCCCGTGCCCTGGAGGCGACCGGACGCGAGGTCATCCACCTCGAGATCGGTGAGCCGGACTTCGACACCCCGCGCCACGTCAGCGAGGCGGCGGCCCGGGCGCTGCTCGAGCACGGCGAGACGCACTACACCGCGGCCACCGGGATCGCGCCGCTGCGCGAGGCGATCGTCGCCGACGCGAAGCGCTGGAAGGGCATCGACACCACCCCGGAGCAGGTCGTGGTCACGCCGGGCGCCAAGCCGATCATGTTCTTCGCCATGCTCGCCCTGGTCGACACGGGCGACGAGGTGATCTACCCGAACCCCGGCTTCCCGATCTACGAGTCGATGGCCCGCTTCGTGGGCGGGGTGCCGGTCGCGGCGCCGCTGCGCGAGGAGAACGACTTCCGGATGGATGTCGCCGAGATCGAGTCGCTGGTGACCGATCGCACGAAGCTGATCGTCCTCAACACCCCGCAGAATCCGACCGGCTCGATCCTCACCCACGACGACCTGCGCCGCGTGGCCGAGATCGCGGTGGAGCGCGACATCGTGGTGCTCGCCGACGAGATCTACGGCCGCCTGCAGTACGAGGGCACCCCGCTCTCGATCGCCACCCTGCCGGGGATGGCGGAGCGGACGATCACGCTGGATGGCTTCAGCAAGACGTACGCGATGACCGGCTGGCGCATGGGCTACGGGATCGTGCCGGAGTGGTTGGTGACCGCCTTCTCGCGCCTGGTGATCAACAGTGTTTCTTGCACCAACGCGTTCGCCCAGTTCGGCGCCGTGGAGGCGCTCACCGGCTCCCAGGCGGAGGCGGATGCCTACCGCGCCGAGTTCATCGCGCGGCGGTCACTGATGATCGACGGCCTCAACCGCATCGACGGCGTCACCTGCCGGATGCCGCACGGGGCCTTCTACGCCTTCCCCAACGTCACCTCGTTCGGCCGCACCTCGGTGGAGATCGCGGATCACCTGCTCTACGACGCGGGGATCTGCGGGCTGGCGGGCACCGCCTTCGGCGCGCACGGCGAGGGCTACCTGCGCTTCAGCTACGCCAACTCGCGGGAGAACCTGTCGCTTGCCCTGGAGCGCGTGGCGGAGTCGCTCGGCAAGCTCGAGCGCACCGGCGAGCTGGCCACCGCCACCTCGGTGCCCGCATGACCGCCACACGACCCGCCGGGGAAACAGTCGAGGACCTCCAGCGACGCGCGCGCACTTCGTTCGATGACTGGGAGCTGGTCAAGGACGTCATCGACGAGGCGATCGACCTGACCCTGAACTACCGCCAGTCCGGCCACCCTGGAGGCTCGCGCTCGAAGGTCCACCTGTTCGTGTCGCTGCTCCTCTCGGGTGCCATGCGCTGGGACATTCGCCGTCCGTGGCTGCCCTTTGCGGATCGCTTCGTCCTGTCGGCCGGGCATACCGTGCCGCTCGTGTACACCACGCTCGCGGTGCTCAACGAGGCCCTGCGGGCGCGCCACGCGCGCACCGGTGATGACCGATTCGAGCTGCCCGACCAGGGCCGCTGGGCGGTCACCTGGGAGGACCTGCTCACGCTCCGCCGTCGCGGCGGGCTGCCCGGCCACGCGGAGATGGAGGGCAAGACCCTCTTCCTGAAGTTCAACACCGGACCATCCGGTCATGGCATGCCGCCCGCCGCCGGCGAGGCGGTGGCGCTCAAGCTGGCCGGCGCGGGCGAGGTGAAGGTCTTCGTCGTGGAGGGGGAGGGCGGCCTCACGCCCGGGGCGAGCCACGAGACCCGCAACAGCGCGTGGGGGCTCGGGCTCGACAACCTCGTGTTCCTCGTGGACTGGAACGACTACGGGATCGACGACGTGGCGATCCACGAGGTCGTGCACGGCACTCCGCCCGACTGGTTCACGCCCTACGGATGGCGCGTGACCGGCACCGAGCACGGCTCCGAATGGGATCCGGTGACGCAGGCGGTGCTCGAGGCCGCTCGCGGCGAGAACCCCGATCGCGTCCCCTCTATGGCCTGGTTCAAGACCCGCAAGGGGCGGGGATACGGGAAGTACGACAACAAGAGCCACGGCAGCCCGCACGCGATGAACGCGCCCGAGTTCTGGGAGATCCGCAAGGGCTTCATGGAACGCCACGGCGTCGAATACGCGGGGGTCGACGAAGCCGCCCCGACAGATGCCGCCGCACGCGACGCGCAGGCGCGGCACAACTTCGAGATCGCATTCGGCGTGCTGCGTGACAACCACGCGGTGGTGGACGCGGTCACCGATCGGCTGGTCGAGCTGGCCGCCTCGGTCCCGGAGCGCCCGAAGGGCTTCCACCTCGGCGGGACGGGGGCGGAGATCTTCGACGACCCGCGCTTCACCGACGTCGCCGCGTACCCGCCGTCCCTCTGGAAGGCGCCAGGTGAGAAGGCCCCGAACCGGGCGGCGCTCGCCGCGTGGGGCGCCTGGGTCAACGCCGTGGCGCGCGCCGAGTATGACCGGCCGCTCGTCATCGCCTGCTCGGCCGACCTGGCCGACTCCACGAACATCGCCGGCTTTGCCAAGGATTTCGAGGACCTGCCCGGCTGGGGCTGGTACAACCGCGACACGAACCCGCGCGGCACGGTTCTGCCGCAGCAGATCACCGAGTTCACCAATGCCGGCATCAGCGTCGGCATGGCGACGGTGAACATGGCGGACGATCCGTTCACGGCCTTCAACGGGTTCTGGGCGGCGTGCTCGACATACGGCTCGTTCAGCTATCTCAAGTACGGACCGATGCGGCTGTTCAGCCAGCTGGCACAGGACAGCAACCTCAAGCTGGGCAAGGTCATCTGGGTCGCCGGCCATTCCGGCCCCGAGACGGCGGAGGACTCACGCACCCACTTCGGGATCTTCTCGACGGGGGTGACCCAGCTGTTCCCGGAGGGCCATGTCATCGATCTTCACCCGTGGGAGTACAACGAGGTCCCGGTCCTCCTGGCGGCGGCCCTCGCCACCGACGTCCCCATCGTGGCGCTCCATCTCACCCGGCCCGCGATCGAGATCCCGGACCGCAATGCGCTGGGGATGGACTCGCACTTCGCCGCCGCGCGCGGCGCGTACGTGCTGCGCCGCCCGACGGCCGGCTCACCATCCGCGGGGACGGTCTACGTCCAGGGCACGATGACGACGGCCAATGTCGTGAAGATGCTGCCGGAGCTCGATCGGCGTGGCCTCAACGTGCGCATCGTGGCCGCCATCAGTCCCCAGCTCTTCCGCATGCAGGACGCCGCCTACCGCGACGAGCTCTGCTCACCCGCCGACCGCTGGGACGGCATGGCGATCACCAACCGCGCCTACAAGCTGATGCGCGACTGGGTGGACGGCCCGATCGCCGAGGAGTACTCGCTGTCGTCCGACTGGGACGACCGATGGCGCACCGGCGGGACGGTCGACGAGGTGATGGACGAGGCGCACCTCGGGCCGGAGCACATCGTGGCCGCCATCGAGCGCTACGTCCGCGATCGCGAGCCGCGCCTTCGCCGCCTGCGCGCGCTCGTCGATTCGGTCGAACGCGGGCATCCGGAGGCCGGTGGCTAGCGCATGCCGTCGTTCCGCCTCCCCAGCGCCCGCCCCACGAAGTACGAGCACACGCGGCCACATCGACCGAGCCATCTGGCGCGACGCCTCAGGCCGCCGCCGGATCGCAAGGCGGCGCCGGACCTGACGTGGTTCGCGTACATCGGCCTGGCGCTGGCCTTCGTCGTGGTGATCCTGGTCGTGCCGTACCTGATCAGCTACGTGGTGGAGCTGCTCAGCACCTAGACCTGCGCCGTCCAGACGAAGACCTGCCCCTCCTCCACCTTGACCCGCGGGCGGGCGAGCGCAGGGAGTGCCACCGGGTACGCCTTCGCGTCTCCGCGGTAGCCGCCGGTGACCCGCCAGCGCGCGCGCCCGTTGGCATGCTCCCCGTTCAGGTCGAAGCTGGCGTTGTGGCAGGCGCATCGCAGGTCCTGCCATTCCGGCCGGAAGTGGAGCGAGCAGCCCATGTGGGTGCAGATCGCCGAGAGGGCACGCACCTCGCCGCCGTCGTTGACCACGAAGCCGTCGAACGCGGCCGTCGAGAAGCGCGTCGCGCTGCCCTCCGGCAGGTCGGCGAGGGCCACCACCGGGGCCCAGAAGCCCGCATCGCCGACCAGCTCGGCGCCCCCGGTGCTCCCGGTGAACGTGCCACCGCCCGGGGCCAGCGGGCGCAGGACGGTCGCACCGACCGCTCCTGCCGCCAGCCCGGCGCCCGCCGCGAGCCCCGTCTGCAGGAGCTGCCGGCGGCTCAGGCGGATGCGGCGGCTCGGCGGATCGGCGACGTCCGCGCGGTACGGCATGGGCTGGCGGACCGCGGCCACCCCGGCGTCCGCCTGGCGCATGAGGAGTCGCATCTGGTCGACGAAGGCCGGGTCCGGCGTCCCGGCGGCCGGATCGGCGGCAGCGTGCAGCTCCGCCGCCAGGCGCGCCATCTCGCCCTCGTCGCCCTCCGCGATGTCGTCCGGCGAGGGCCGTCCATCACGCAGCACGGCCTCCACGTAGCGCTCGAAGCGCTCCGCCGCCTGCTCGTCGCCGGGCTCGACCGGCGGATCGCGCGGATCGCGCTGGTCAGCCATCTGCACCCTCCTCGAGGAGCGCGGCCTTGCGCAGGGCGCGGTACTGCAGCACCTTGGCGTTGCCGTGGCTCACACCCATGGCCGCCGCCGTCTCAGCCACGGACAGGCGCTGGAGGAACCGCAGCTCGAGCACGCGCCGATACTGCTCCGGCAGGCGGCGCAGCACTGCGTCCACGCGCGCAGTCGACCGGTCGTCCGGGCGGGCGGAGGCTGTGGGCTCGAGAGCGGCGGACGGCTCCCAGCCGGGCGCGAGCCGCTCCTCGGTGACCAGGGGAAGGCGATAGAAGGCGCGCCAATGGTCGGCGACTGCGTTCTGGCTGACGCGGTACAGCCACGAGACGATCTGGGGCCTGTCGCGGGTCACGTCGAGCTGCTCGACGGCGCGCATGAACACCTGCGCGGTCAGGTCCTCCGCGTCGGGTCGATTCCCGACGCGGGCATAGATGTATCGGTAGATCTGCACCACGTGGGCGTCGTAGATCTCCTCGAAGCGACCGCGCGGTGCATCCATCGCAGCCTACCTACGCGGCTGGTTACGTGGATGCGTGATCGACGGCCCTGGGACGCAGCGGGGCGAGGAGGGCGGCCACCTCCTCCAGGAAGCGGGCATCGGTCTCGTCGTAGGCGGCCAGGTCGGAGCCGTCGATGTCGATCTCGCCGATCACCTCGCTGCCCTCGAAGATGGGCACCACGATCTCGCTGCGGGTGGAGGTGAAACAGGCGAGGTAGCGCGGATCGGCATGCACGTCGTCGACGATCTCCGTCTTTCCCGACTGCGCCGCAGCGCCGCAGATGCCGACCCCGATGGGGATGACGGTGTGCTCGGTGGCCGCCGGGCCGACCCACGGGCCGAGGTGCAGCTCGCGTCCCGTGTCGTCCACCCAGTAGAGGCCGACCCAGTCGTAGTGGGCGAAGCGATCGTGCAGCGCCTCGACCGCGCGCTGCCCGGCATCACGGGCATCGCCTGCCTGCGCGACCGCCGCGCGGACCGCGTTCAGCGCATCGCCGTGGGCGGCCGGCTGCGGCTCGGCGACGTCGTGGCTCACGAGGGATGCGCCCAGCGCTCGGCCCACTGGTCGATCCCGCCGATCGCCAGGCGCAGCTCCGCGCCCTTGTCGGTGAGGGTGTACTCGACCCACGGGGGCGTGCTGGCAATCACGCGCCGGTCCACCAGGCCCTCGTCCTCCAGCAGCTTCAGTCGCTGGGAGAGGGTCGCGGAGTTCGCCCCGCCGAGCGCGTCCTGCAGCTCGCAGAAGCGACGGGTCCCGTCGCCGAGCTCACGCACGATGCGCAGCACCCACTTCTGGCCGAGCGTCGTCAGCGCGGTGGTCGCGGCGCATTCGGCGCGCTGAGCGGCTGCCCGGCGCTCGGCCCTCGTGACGGGTGGGTGAGCCAGCGCCGGTGGGGTCCCGGCTTGCATCAGGCGGCGGACGATAGCACCGGGCGCGGGCGAGGGCAATTGCCCCCGCCGGTCACTCGACGATGATCGTCATGTTCATCCCTGAGTGGATCTTGCAGGTCACGCCGAACTCGCCGGCGGTGTCGAAGGTGTACGTCCCCGCGGCTCCCTGCTGGCCCAGGTTGAAGTCGAAGGCGGCGTCCGCATCGGCCTCGCCGTCCGTGCCATTGGTCGCCGTGTGGCGCGTGCTGTCCTCGTTCACGAACGAGACGCTGGTGCCGACCGGGATGGTGAGGGTCGGCACATCGCCGGACGTGTCGGCAGCGTCGGCGGTGAACTCGAAGCCGGTGATGGTGACGGTGACGTCGCCGGTCGCTGCCGCGCTGGCCGACGCGCTCGCGCTGGCGGCAGCGCTGCTCGCCGCCGGGCTTCCGGTCGGCGTGGCGCCGGTCGGGGTGCCGGGTGCAATGCTCGAGCAGGCGGCGAGCAGCAGGACGAGTCCCGCCACCAACGACAAGCGGGCAGATCGGTTGGTGATCGTCAGGTGGGTCGGCATCGGTCCTTCTCGTGGATCTCGGGTGGTGCTATCGGTCAGCATGTGGCAATACGCGGGCGGTTTCGACGTTTGACGCTCGCGAGGGGAAACCCCATAGTGGCCGGGACCCTCCTTCCGCCCCGTGCGTCGAGTCATGCCACCCACCACGATCTACCTGGCGCCACCGCGCCGCGCACTCGAGGCACCGTCCGCGGCGGTCGTGCACGACCTAGCCCGCCTCTTCGGACGCAGTGCCGCGCTGGCCGGCGTGTCACTCGAGGTCGAGCCGGGTCGCTGCATCGCCTTCACCGGCCCCAACGGGGCGGGCAAGACGACCCTGCTGCGGGTGCTCGCAACGCTGCTCCGGCCCACGTACGGCAGCGCCGCGGTGGACGGGCTGGACGTGACGACCCACGCCACGCAGGTCCGCGAGCGCGTCGCCTTCCTCTCCCATGCCACCGGCCTGTACGGCGACCTGACGGCGCGCGAGAACCTGCGCTTCGCCGCCACGATGCTCGACCTGCCGGCCGAGGAGGCACGCGACCGGATCCCCGAGGTCCTCGACGCGGTCGGCCTGCACGCCGCCGCCGACCGCCGGGTGTCCGTCTTCTCGGCCGGCATGCGGCGTCGCCTGGCATTGGGCCGCACGATCCTGGGCCGTCCGTCCGTGGTGCTGCTGGATGAGCCGCACGCCGCGCTCGATGCGGACGGCATGCAGCTCGTGGCGCGGCTCCTCGCCGGCTGGAAGGCGGTCGGGGTCACGACCCTGGTGGCCAGCCACCACGCCGAGCTGCTGGGCGACGTGGCGGACGGGTCGGTGGATCTTGCCAACGGGCTCGTCACGCAGATAACCGGCGAAGGCGTGCGCGGGGTGGTGGGCACCGGCGCCACCAGTCGCTCCCCCGACCTGCAGCCGGCCCTCGGCACGGAGGCCGGGTAGATGGGACGCGACTTCGCGGTGGCCCTCGCCCTGGCACGCAAGGACGGCCTCGCCGAGCTCCGCGGCCGGGTCGCGACCGGCACCACCCTCTTCTTCGGCGCGATCGTGCTGCTGCTGTTCGGATTCGCCCTGGGACCCGATGCCACGCGGCTGGCGCAGGCGGCGCCGGGACTGCTGTGGCTGGCGATCGTGTTCGCTGGGCTGCTGGCCGTCGGCCGACTCACCGATGCCGAGACGGAGGACGGGGCGCTGGAGCAGCTCGCCCTCTACCCGGTCTCGCGCCACGCGCTGTATGCCGGCAAGGCGATCGCCGGCTTCGCCGCCATGCTGGTGCTGGGGGCGGTGCTCCTCCCGGTGGTGGCGCTCCTCTATCGCGTGGACGTGGCCGCCGCGGCGGCGCCCCTGGTCCTGACACTGTTGCTCGGCGCTGCCGGCTTCGCCGCCGTCGCCACCTGCTACGCGGCGCTCACGGTGCGGATGCGATCCCGCGAGGTGCTCCTCCCGCTCCTCGTCCTGCCCGTGGTGGCGCCGCTGCTGCTGGCCGCCGTGAAGGCGACCACCGTGTCGCTGGCGGGCGACCCGTTCGGTGAGCTGGGCGCGTGGCTCGGCCTGCTGGCCGCCTTCGACGTACTGATGCTGATCGCCGGCGCGGCGACGTACCGCTTCGCGCTGGAGGACTGATGAAGACCCGCATCCTCGGCTTGCTCGCCGTCCTGGCCGTCCTGGGCGCCACCGCGAACGCGCTCTTCGGCGTGCCCGCGGACCTCAACCAGGGCGACGCGCAGCGCGTGATGTACGTCCACGTGCCCGCGGCCTGGCTGGCGTACCTGTCGTTCGGGGTCGCGGCGCTGGGCGGCATCGGCTGGCTGTGGCGCAAGGATCCACGCTTCGACTGGGCGGCACACAGCGGCGCCGAGATCGGCGTCATGTTCACCGCCTTCACCCTGTGGGCCGGCGCGATGTGGGGCCGCCCGGTGTGGGGCGTCTTCTACCAGTGGGAGGATCCGCGGATCCTCTCGACCACCATCCTGCTGGCGCTGTACGTCGGCTACCTGCTGCTGCGCCGGCTGACCGATGACCCGATCCGCCGCGCCAACCGCGCGGCGGTCGTCGGCATCGTGGCGGCGCTCGACATCCCGATCGTCCACTTCAGCGTCGAGTGGTGGCGCGGCCTGCACCAGGGCCCCACCATCGGCTCGCCGGAGCGCGTCCTGGATCCCGCCGCGCCGGGCCAGTTCGTGCTGGCCCTGCTGACGATGCTGGGCGCCTTCACTCTGGCCTGGCTGTACCTCATGATCCGCCGCTACCAGCTCGCCGAGCTCCACGCACGGACCGATGAGGCGGCGCGGCGCGGCAGCCTGGCCGCCGCCCGGGCGGCGGCCGATCCCGGCGTCGCGGACGTCCTGCCGACCCGCCGGGAGCCTGTCTCGTGAATCCGCTGCCGTTCGTGGTGGCCGCCTACGTCGTGATCGTCGGCGGCACGGGCGCCTATGCCGCCTGGCTGTGGCGCCGCCTCGCGGCCGCGCGCCGCGAGCTGGACGAGGCGACGCCCACCCTGGATCCGCCGCGGGACGACGCGTGAGCCTGGCGCGCCCCGTTCCGCCGCCGCGCCCCGACGCGCGCCGCCGCTGGCCGCTCCTCCTCCTGGTCGCCGCGATCGTGGCGGTGATCGCCTTCGTCGCGCTGGCAAATGTCGGCAGCGCCCTCGTCTACTACCAGACCCCCACCGAGCTGGTGGCCCGCGGTGACGCGGCGGTGGGACAGGCGGTCCGCCTCGGCGGCCTCGTGAAGCTCGACACGCTCGACTGCACGGACGGCGGGGTGCGCTTCGTGCTCACCGACAACCAGACCGATGTCGGCGTGGCGACAGAGCCGGGCGCCAGCGCGTTCTGCCCGCGCGAGGGGGTCGGCGTGGTGGTGCAGGGCACGCTGCGCGCCGACGGCACCTTCGATCCCGACGAGGTGATCGTGAAGCACGACGAGAACTACGTGGCCCCGTCCGACGGCGCGATCCCGTCGCAGGTCATCGACCCCGGGACCTAGATGCTGCCGACCATCGGGCACGCGGCGATCCTCGTCGCCCTGGCCGCGACTGCCTACGCGGCGCTCGCCTTCGCTATCGGGGCGCGGCGCGGTGATCGGTCGGCGGTGGCGAGCGGGCGCCACGCCATGCTGGCCGCCTTCGCGCTGACCGCCGTGGCCAGCGTGGCGATGATGGTCTCGCTGCTTGGCCACGACTTCAGCATCGCCTACGTGGCGCGCAACAACGCGACCACCACCCCGCCGTTCTACAGCGTCATCAGCCTGTGGGCGGCGCTGGAAGGCTCGATCCTCTTCTGGGCGCTGCTGCTCACCGGGTGGAGCGGCCTCGTCCTGCATCGGTACCGCGCGCGGCATGCCGAGCTGATGCCGTGGGTCGGTCTGACGCTTGCGCTGGCCAGTGGGTTCTTCTTCGCGGTGATGACCTGGCCGGGCAACCCGTTCGAGCGCCTGACCCCCGTCCCGGGCGAGGGGAACGGGCCGAACGCGCTGCTGCAGAACCATCCCTTCATGGGGCTCCACCCACCGCTGCTGTACCTGGGCTACACCGGGCTCGCCGTGCCCTTCGCGTTCGGGGTCGCGGCGCTCGTCACCGGCCGCACCGGGCCCGAGTGGCTGGCCATCGTGCGGCGCTGGACGGTGATCCCATGGATCTTCCTGACCGCGGGCATCGTGGCCGGCGCGTGGTGGAGCTACGAGGTCCTGGGCTGGGGCGGCTACTGGGCGTGGGACCCGGTCGAGAATGCCGCACTCCTGCCGTGGCTGACCGCGACGGCGTTCATCCACTCGAGCATGGTCGCCGAGCGGCGCGGCGGCCTGCGGACGTGGACCATGGCGCTCGTCATCTTCACCTACGTGCTGACCCTGGTCGGCACGTTCCTCACCCGCAGCGGGGTGGTGGCCAGCGTCCACGCCTTCACCGCCTCGGCGATCGGTCCGTGGTTCGCGACCGCCATTCTCGTCTCGCTGGCGGGCGGCCTGGGCCTGCTGATCTGGCGCCTCCCCGACCTGGGCGACCGGGAGTCGGCGCCGAGCGTGGTGAGCCGCGAGTCCGCGTTCCTGCTCAACAACGTCCTCTTCCTGGGCCTCACCTT
>JBDTQJ010000032.1:0-16905 GCA_039932235.1 Chloroflexota bacterium | reverse complement strand
GCCTGGTGGCCGGTGTCCCACACGATCCGATCGCGCGGGGAGTCCATGACCCGGTGCAGCGCCATGGTGATCTCGACCGCGCCGAGCGAGCTGGCGAGGTGGCCGCCGGTGGCGTGCACGGTGCGGATCATCTTCTCTCGCAGCTCGGCGGCGAGCTGGGCGAGCTCTGGCTCACCCATGCCGCGCAGGGCGGCCGGATCGGTCAGGGATTCGAGGATGGGCACGCGGTCAGTCAGGCTCCAGTGGCGCGGTCGAGCGAGTATAGAACGATCCGCCGGGGGTTCCGTGTCACCTGATCCGGTGCCCAGCCCGTCCCGCCGGCGGCAGCGTGGCCCATTCCGCGCTCCATGCAAGGTAACCGCGCTTCCAGACTCGACGACCGCCTGGAGCGCTTTGCAGCGTGGGCCAACGTGCACCTCCTGCTCGTTGACTCACGGTGAGGCCCCCTCCGAACCTGCGTGGCTCGGTTTGCTTGCACGGCGGGCGGATTGGCGCACGGTGCGCCCGCCACGCGGCGCCCCCACGAGCGTCAGTCCAGGCGGCGGTCGAAGACGAGGCTCTGCTTGGTCACCGTGTACCCGTGCCGCTGGTAGAAGCGGTGCGCCTCAGCGCGCTCGACGCGCGACTGCACCCGCACCGAGCGCAGGCCGCGCGCGGACGCCCACGCCTCCGCTTCGCGCAGCAGCGCCGCCCCGAGACCGCTGGACCGATGGGTCTCGTCGACGACGAGGCCCGCGATGAGCGCCTGGTCCGCGCCCTCAAGGAACAGCCGGTGGTGGACGTGGATCCAGCCGATCGCGAGGTCATCGGCATCCACGACCAGCAGCACGGCGTCGCGATCGGAAGCGAGGAGCGGTGCCAGGCGGCGTGCCTGCTCATCGGCATCGACGGGATAGCCCAGCTGGGTGGTCAGTGCCGCCATGGCCGGCGCATCGTCGAGGCGGGCAGGGCGGATCCGCGTCACTCCGGTTCGCTGGCCGGGGTTGCGGCACCCGCGCGACGGCCGAGTTCGCTGATCGTGAGCTCTGCCTCGCGCAACCGGGACTCGGATGCGGCATGCAGGCGCAGGCCGGCCTGGTAGAGGCGGATGCTCTCCTCCAGACCGACGCTCCCCGCCTCGAGGGCCTGCACGATGCGCTGCAGCTGCGCGACCAGCTCGTCGAAGGGCCGCTCCCCGAGGGCCGCGTCGTCGAGTGCCTCGATGGCCTTCAGCTCGATGGTCATACCGCCTCCCGTCGTTGCGTCTCGGTGACGCGGGTGGTGAGGGTACCGCGAGCGACCGTCACGGTGAGGCCCGCGCCGGCCGGGGCGGCGGCGGGATCCCGGACCACGGCGCCGTCATCGGTCTGGGCAATGGCGTAGCCGCGCTCCAGGGTCGCCTGCGGTCCGAGCGCCCGGAGGCCATCGCGCAGTCCGTCGAGCGCCGCGCGGTCGCGCAGCGTGCGGGCGGCGAGGGCACGCCCGGACCGATCCACCAGGTCGGCGGTGCGCTGCCGCACGGCGGCGATGTCCGGCGCAGCGGCCGCCAGGGCACGTCCCTCGGCCGCCAGGAAGCGGCGCCGCTCCCCCAGCCTGCCGAGCAGCGCGGCCGAGGCGCGGTCACGAAGGCGGGCCAGGATGGCCGGCAGCTGGGTCCCGTCGGGCGTGGCCAGCTCGGCCGCCGCGGACGGCGTGGGCGCACGCAGATCGGCGGCGAAATCGGCGAGGGTGACGTCCGACTCGTGCCCGACGCCCACGATGATCGGCACCGGGGAGCGGCGCACGGCACGCACGACGCGCTCGTCGTTGAACGGCCACAGGTCCTCGAGCGATCCGCCGCCACGGGCCAGGATGATGACGTCCAGCTCGGGCCGTGCGTAGATGCGCTCGAGCGCTCGAACCACGGACGGGGCCGCGGTGGCGCCCTGCACGATGGTCGGCGACAGCACGACCTCGACCAGCGGATAGCGACGGCGGAGCACGTTGCCAATGTCCCGCCACACCGCGCCCACCGGCGAGGTGACGACCCCGATCCGACGCGGCCAGCGCGGCACCGGCCGCTTCAGGCGCTCCTCGAACAGCCCCTCCGCCGCCAGGCGGATGCGGAGCTGCTCGTACTCCGCGTGCAGATCGCCGGCGCCGGCGGGGGTGACCGACTCCACGTACAGCTGGTAGACCCCCTGCGCCTCGTAGGCGCGAACCCGGCCGTGGCAGATGAGCTGCATGCCGTGCGTGGGGCGCACGGTGGCGCGTCCCAGCTCCTCGCGGAAGATGACCGCCTTCACCTGCGAGGCGCCGTCCTTGAGGGTGAAGAAGCAGTGCCCGGACGGCGGAAAGGAGGGCTGGCTGACCTCGCCCTCGACCCACACGTCGGCGAGCGTCGCATCGCCGTCCAGCAGCGTCCGAACCCGGCGGTTGAGATCCGCGACGCGGAGGATGCGCGGTGCCGCGCGTGGCCCGTCCCAGAGGGTCGGCTGCTCGGCACCCATCGGTCTATTGGACTCGCGTGACGTACTCGCCGGTACGGGTATCGACGCGGAGCGTGTCGCCCTCGTTGACGAACAGCGGCACCTGCACCACCAGGCCGGTCTCCACGGTGGCGGCCTTCTTGGCGCCGGTGGCCGTGTCGCCGGCGAAGCCCGGATCGGTCTGGGTGACCACCAGGTCGACGGTCACCGGCAGGTCGACGCCCAGGATCTCGCCCTCGTGGCTGGAGACGAAGACGTCCGTGTTCTCCTTGAGAAACTTGACGTCGTCACCGAGCAGGGCACCGTTGACCGCGAACTGGTCGTAGGTCTCGCTGTCCATGAAGTGGAACGTGTTCTCGTCGCCGTACAGGTACTGCACCCGGCGCTGCTCCACCCTCGCGCGCGGCCAGCGCGTGCCGGCCTGGAAGGTGCGCTCGATGATGTCGCCCTTGCGGACGTTCTGCAGCTTCATCCGGACCTGCGCCGAGCCGCGGGCCATCTTGATGTGCGTCCAGTCGAGGACCTTCATCAGCTGCCCGTCCAGCTCGATGATGATCCCCTTCTTGACGTCGCCGGTGCTGATCAATCGTTGCTCCTGTGTGGACCGATGGGTGCCGGTGAAGGATAGCGCTGTGCCGCTCTAGAGGACGATCGGCTCACGCGGGGCGTGGGTGAGCAGACGCGCGCCGGAGCGAGGCGTCGGCGCTGACCACGACGGCATCGAGCTCCAGCTCCGCCATCCCGGCACGCAGCCGCGCCAGGCGCTCCGCGGCGTCGGTCACGCCCCGGCGCACTCCTCGTTGGCCTTCGCGATGTTCGCCTCGTGCTCGGCGTTGGTACGGGAGAAGTAGTGCGAACCATCGCGCACGCCGCCCGGACAGCCGGCCACGAAGTACAGGTAGCCATCGTCGAGGTTGGCATCCGCCACCGCCTGCAGCGACGATGTGCGCGGCGCGGCGATCGGTGACGGCGGGAGGCCGGCGTTCACATACGTCTGGTAGCCGGACAGCTCATCGGGGAGCACCACCTCTCCGCCGGCCACCTGGAGGGGCGGCCACCAGTCGACGGCGGCCCACTGGTCGACGGGCGCCGCGCCATGCTCGGCAGTGGCGAGGCCGTACTGCAGCGTCGGATCTGCGTTGAGGATGCCGTTCGTCTCGCCGTTCTCCGGGTTCAGGATACGGTTGATGTAGACCGCCGCGATGAGCGGCCGCTCCTCCTCGAGCACCGCCTCTCGCTCCACGATGCTGGCGATGATCACCGCCTGGTCGACGGATAGGCCCTTGGCCTCGAAGGCGGCCCGCATCTCGGCGGTCAGCTTCGCCTCGAACTGGTTGAGCAGGAATACGAGCACCCCGGTGGCGTTGAGGTCCGCCTCCATGTTGTAGGTGTCCGGTCGCAGGTAGCCCTCCAGCGAGCGGCCGGAAGGCAGGTCGGCGAAGAAGTCATACGCGTTGAGGATGTCGGCCGGGGGCGCCTTGGCCAGCTCGGCGAACTGCTGCAGATTCATCGACAGATCGGACTCGCCGAGGGCGACCGTGATCTCCTCGATCCGCGTCGCCTCCGGTATTCGCACATCGACGGTCGCCACCGCGAAGCCCTGCAGGCGGGCCACGATCTCGCTGGGCCGCAGCGTGGTCAGGAAGTCGTAGGTGCCGTCCGCCAGGGTGCCCTCCCGACCGGCCTGCAGCACGGCGTTCTGGAAGGCGAGCTGGCTGCGCACCACGCCAGCGTCGACGAGCAGCGCCCCGATCTCGGCATCGGTCAGGCCGGGCTCGATGGTCACCGTCACCCGGCGGCGCTCCTCGCTGGCCGGCGCGTCGGAGAGCGCATCAGGCTGGTACCAGTTCACGAAGTCACGCACGATGCCGTGCTCGATCGCCCCGGGATTCTCCTCCACCCACGCCATGAGCCGCGGGGAGAAGGCCACGAAGCCGACGAAGAGGAGGATCCCGAGCACCGCGATGACGCCCGCGAACCACGCGAGCAGCACGACCGGCTGCAGGCGCCGCTTGCGACGCAGCGGGGAGTCGCGCTGCTCGCGCAGCTCGCGCATGCGGGCGTTGCGGCGCTCCTCCAGCTCCCGGCGTGGCGTCCGACGGCTCATGCAGGCTCCTCAGTGATCGGGTGCGGGTCGCTTCCGGCGTGCCCCCTGCAGGCCAGGTCGTCCAGATATTGTTGCAGGATCAGGCGCGCGGCGGCGGAGTCGAGCTCCCCGCTGGCGCGCGACGGCCAGCGGCCAGCAGCATCGAGATCGGCCCGCGCCTGGGTGCTCGTGTAGCGCTCGTCGGCATACGTGACGGGACATCCGGCGAGGGCGGCGAGCCGCTCTCCGAACGCGCGGGCGCGCGCGGCCTGGGCGCCCTCCGAGCCATCCTCCAGGAGGGGCAGGCCGATGACGAATCCGTCGGCCCCCTCCGTCGCTGCCAGCGCAACGAGTATCTCCAGGTCGGCGCGCTCGTTGGTCCGGCGACGCGCTGGGCGGGCGAAGGCCATCCGGGTCTCCGTGTCGCCCATCGCCAGGCCGATGCGCCGCGACCCGTGGTCGATGCCGATCAGCCGCCTCACGGCGCCGCCGCGGCCGTCGGTCCGGCCGATGGCTGAATGTCGATCTCCGACTCCACGATGATCTCGACTCGCCATCCGATGCCCGTGATGCGATCCACCCAACCCGGCCACAGGTCGACCGAGGCCGGACCGATGGGTGCGAGCAGTGCGATTGCTTCCTCGCGGGTCACGCCGGCAAGCGCCGTGCGCAGGGCGTCCAGGTCGATGATCGGCCGCGTGGCGGCGGTCACGTGCACCGCGATCCGTGCGCTGTCACCGGTCAGCGCCGCCTGATCCACGATGACCGCCACGGCCTCTTCGACGAGCTCACGCCCCTCCGTCGCAGCGGCGGCATCGCCGACCAGTCGTGCCGCGGCCGCCGCCTCGACCTCGTCGCGCGCCAGCCAGCGCACGGTCCAGTGGATCGTCCCGGCCAGGTCGAACGCGGCCTCGCCCTCCCGTCCGACCAGATCGTCGGGCACCGTGACGTCGACCCCCTGGTCGCCCTCGGCAGCATCCAGGTAGATGCGGTTCGGATCGTCGGTCCGCGCGGTCGTGACGGCGCTGGCGAGCTCGCCGCGGAATCCATCCAGCACGGCGTCGACATCGGCCTGCTCGATGATCGGGACATCCTCTGCCGCACCGTCCACCGTGGGATCGGGGTTGATGACGACCCGCAGCTGCGAGTTCGGGAAGCCGCGCAGCCGCGACGCGGTCGGCTGGCTGAGCATCGTGTCGATCGCCTCGGCAGCCACGTTCCCCGCCGGTCCCGCCTCGACCGCGGTCACCCCCACCGATTCGGTGCCCGGTGCAATCGTCCCGTCGCTGGTGAGCCCGCCGGGCGGCACGACCACGGTCGCGCCGGTGGCGAAGACGATCTCGCCGGCCGCGACTTGGGTGCCGGCCGGAACCTCGACGGCGACCGTGTTCCAGTTCTGCAGGACGACGACTCCGGATGCCTGGACACGCACCTCGTGGATGCCGGTCGCGGTCCCCGAGGCGCTCACCGGCGCGTCGCCGCTCTCCTGCTGGAGGGCGAGCTCGTCGCCGGTCAGCAGCTCGTAGGCGAACGGACCGATCGCCGCCGTGCGTGGCGCCACCCGAATGGTGGCCCCCGGCAGCAGGAAGGCGCCGGCCGCCAGCGCACCGACGAGCAGCAGCGCGACGGCCACCAGGAGGGCGACCGGCACGCTCCGGGATGCGCTGCTCCGGCGCCGGACGGGTGGCGCAGGGCGTCCTGCCGGCGGCGCGACCGGAACGGATCGTGTCTCGTCGAACGACGGGTCGCGCTCCGGGCCGACGGTCGGAGCGGGAACCGGCACGGCGCGGGAGCCGCGGGCAACCGTGATGCGGGACCCCGCCATGTGTGGCGCCGATGCCACCGTGACGTCGCGCAGCTCACGTGCCTCGGCGAGTGACGGGGCCGACGCGATGCCCGCCTCGGTCGCCAGCGAGCGGGCGGCGGCATCCGCCACCAGGATCAGCTCCCGGCCCTCCTCACGGGCGAGGCTGCCGAGGAGGCGGAGGCCCATCGCCGAGGTGGTGGCCTTGGTGCGACCCGGCGCGACGAGGATGATCCGAGGCGCATCGGTCTCGCGCAGCCGGCGCACGACCGCCGTGATCTCGTCGTCCGGCTCCAGGTAGATGACCGTCGGCGTCGCGTCGCTCACAGGTCCAGGCTCCGCACGGCCCGGCGCATGGCTCGCTCGGCGGCCGATGCCTGGATGTCGAGGATCAGCGCCTGGTGGGCCAGCGCCATCGGCGTCACGTCCTGCTCGGTCGCCAGGAGCCCCGTCTCGTCATGGACGCCGGCGACGTCTGACGGGGCCATGGCGCGCACCGCTGGTCGCCGCGCGAACGGCAGCTCGCGCCACCAGGCCTCGTCGGCCAGCGCGGCGGCGACGTGTGGCAGCCGCGCCCCGCCACCGCACAGGAAGACCCGTCCCGGCAGCAGCTCCCCCCCCGCCAGGTCGTCGATCATCATCCCCACCCCGCGCCGCCACACCGCGGCATCCTCGCCCAGCGCCGCGTCAATGGCCTCGCGATCCAGGCCGTCGGTGAGTGGCCGCTCCTCGGCCAGCGCCACCTTCGCCGCCTCGGCGCGGTCGAAGCCGAGGTCGAAGCGGTCCACCAGGCCCTTGGTGAACGCCCGCCCGCCGAGGGCGAGCATCTTGGTCCCCGCCACGCCCCCCTTGCGCACCAGCGCCACGTCCGTCGTCCCACCTCCGACGTCGACGAAGATCGCCCCCGCATCCCCGATCTCGCCGGGGTCGAGGCAGGTGGCGACCGCGTACGGCTCGGCAATCACCCCCAGCAGCTGCAGCTTGAGCGCGTTGGCGACCGATTGCAGCGCCCCGAGATGGACCATCGGGGCGAAGGCGTTGAAGAGGCTCAGCTCCACCTGCGCGCCGGTGAAGCCGATGGGATTGCTGACCGGATAGCCGTCGATCTTGATCTCGGTGATCGCCGCGTGGACGAGGCGCACGTCCAGGCGCGGGACGCCGGCCTCCCATGCGATCTGCGACTCCGCCTCCTCGAGCGCGCGCTCCTGCGCCCGCTCGACGATCCGCTGCAGCTCGGGTTCCTCGAGGGGGCTGCGCGGGTCGTCGCGGCGGCTGGCCACCACCGACGTGCTGCCCTTCACCAGCTCACCGGCAATCCCGATCACGGCCGGCGTCGGGCGTCTCCCGGCGCCCGCCGCGGCCTCTGCCAGGGCGGCGGCGCAGTTGGCGACCACGGCGTCGATGTCGCTCACCGTGCCCGATTGCATGTGCGCGAGACCCTGGCGTCGGCGGCCGGCGCCGCGCACGCGGGCGTCCAGCGACCCGTCCTCGGCCTGGGTGGCGGTCACCACCAGCGCCTTGGCGTATTCGGTGCCGATGTCGAGCGCGGTGATCGCCAGTCCACGGCCGCGGCCGGCGCGCATCCGACCGGCGACGCGGCCGATCAGGTCGTGCATGCGCCATCCTCCGCGGTGCGCGTCTCAGCCGCCTTCCAGGCCGGCGAGTGCTGCAAGGGCAAGGCGCGCGGCCTCGGCCAGCGCCTCGTCGAGGCGCGCCGCATCACGACCGCCGGCCTGCGCCAGCTCCGCACGGCCGCCGCCGCCACCGCCCAGCATCGGCCCGACGGCGCGGATCACCTCCACCGCGTCAAAACCCTCGGCCGCCAGGTCGCGGCTGGCAGCCACCAGCAGCGCCGGCTGGTCGCCGCGCACGCCGGCCACCACCGCCACGAAGCGACCAGTCATGCCGCGGAGGTCGTCGATCAGGCCACGCAGGGCGGTGGCGTCGGCATCCGGGTAGCGAGCCACGATGACCTTTGCGCTGCCGGCCTCGCGCGCCTCGGCGAGCGCGCCGGCGGCATCAAGGCGCGACTCGGCCGCTCGGGGCGCCTTGGCCGCCTTCTCCGCGTCGCGCAGGCGCGCCAGCAGTGCCTCGACCCGCTGCGGAACCGCCTCCTCCTTGTCTCCCAACAGCTGGGCGGTCGCGCGCAGCGCCTCGAGCCGCGTCGCCACGAGCTGCGCCGCCGCGGCACCGGTGACCGCCTCGATGCGCCGCAGCCCCGCGCCGACACTCGACTCTCCCGTGATCACCAGCTGGCCGATCTCGCCGGTCGCGCCGACATGCGTCCCGCCGCACAGCTCCTTGCTGTAACCGTCGACCTGCACCACCCGCACGGACTCGGGCACGTACTTCTCGCCAAAGAACATGTCCGCGCCCAGCGCCTGCGCCTCGGAGATGCTCATCACCTCGGGGCGCACCGCCGCGTTGCGCCGGATCTGCTCGTTGACCAACCGCTCGATCTCGCGCAGCGCGTCGCGCGGGGTGCCGCGCTCCCCGGGGAAGTCGAAGCGCAGTCCTTCCGGCGCGACGTGTGAGCCGGCCTGCTTGGCCTGCTCGCCCAGGACGTCGCGCAGGGCGCGGTGCAGGAGGTGCGTGCCGGTGTGGTTGCGGGCCGCAGCCCAGCGTCGGTGCGCGTCGACGCGTGCGGCGACGCGGTCACCCTCCCGCAGCTCGCCCGCGAGCGTACCGATGTGCAGGATCGCGTCCCCGGCGCGCTGCGTGTCCTCCACGGTGAGCGAGCCGGCATCGCCGGCGAGCTCCCCGCGGTCGCCGACCTGGCCGCCGCCCTCGGCATAGAACGGGGTGCGATCGAGGACCACGGCCGACCGTCCATCCTCCAGCCGCGCGACCCCCAGGACGAGGAGGGCATCGGCATCGGTCTGGTTCGGATAGCCGACGAAGTCGCTGCGCAACCCGGCAAGGCCCTCGGGGAGCGCCGCGGCCGCGCGCGCCGTGCCGCGCGACCGCTGCCGCTGATCGGCCATGGCCGCCTCGAAGCCGTCGCGGTCGACCCCCACACCGGACTCGGCCGCCATCTCGACCGTCAGGTCAATGGGGAAGCCGAACGTGTCATGCAGGCGGAAGGCGTCCTCGCCGCCGATCTCCCCGCCCTTCGCCACCAGCTCGGCCAGGCGGGCGCTGCCGGACTCGAGGGTACGGGCGAACTTCGCCTCCTCTCCCTCCACCTCGGCAAGGATCCTGTCGCGCTCGGCGTCGAGCTGCGGGTAGGCCTGCCGCATCAGCTCGATCACCACCTCGCAGGTCTGGCGCAGGAAGGGCTGCGAGATGCCCATCAGCCGGCCGTGGCGGACGGCGCGGCGCATGATCCGCCGCAGCACGTAGCCGGCACCGTCGTTGGCGGGGCGCACGCCCTCGGCGAGCAGGAACGTCATGGCCCGCGAGTGGTCGGCAACCACCTGGTAGCTGAACCGCTCGCTCTCGACGGTCTCCGGGTCGTGGCCGATGAACGCGGCCAGGCGCTCGATGATCGGCACGAACAGATCGGTCCGATAGTTCGAGTCGACGTCCTGCACCACGCTCGAGATGCGCTCGAGGCCCATCCCCGTGTCGACGCTGCGGAACGGGAGCGGGGTCAGCGAGCCGTCGGCCGCGCGGTCGAACTCCATGAAGACCAGGTTCCAGACCTCCAGCCAGCGCGGGCAGTGCTCGGAGTGATCCGGCACGCAGTCCGGGCCCTCGGACAGGTGCGCGCCGCGGTCGTAGTGCAGCTCGCTGCACGGCCCGCACGGCCCGGTGTCGCCCATCCGCCAGAAGTTCTTCTCGTCACCGTGCGCGATGTCGCCCCAGCGCACCAGGCGCTCGGGCGGCAGGCCGATCTCATCGGTCCACACGCGGTGCGCCTCGTCGTCATCGGTGTACACGGTCGCCGCGATGCGGTCCCCGGGGATGCCGAGCTCCTCGGTCAGGAACTCCCACGCCCAGTGGATCGCGTCACGCTTGAAGTAGTCGCCGAAGCTCCAGTTGCCGAGCATCTCGAAGAGGGTGTGGTGACGCGGCGTGCGCCCCACCTCTTCGAAGTCGTTGTGCTTGCCCTGCACGCGCAGGCAGAGCTGCGAGTCGACGGCGCGGGTGTAGTCGCGCTGCTCCTCGCCGGTCAGGACGCGCTTGAAGGGCGCCATCCCGGAGTTGACGAAGAGGAGCGTCGGGTCGTCGCGGGCGAGCAGCGGCGCGCTGGGGACGCGGGTGTGACCCCGCTCCTCGAAGAAGCGCTGGAACTGCTCGCGGACCTGCGCCGCGCTCACCGATGCCATCAACTTGTTCTCCACACGACGAGAGCCGGCAGACGCACCGGCTCTCGACTGGTCCTGGCCGCGACCGTGGCGGCCGCTGTTGAACCGATTACGAGACGCTGCTCCCAGCGGCGCCGCCCGCCTCGACCTCGTACTCGGCGAGCATCTCGGCACGGGCCTGCTCGGCGGCGGCCTTGCCCTCGCTGACCGCGTCGCCGAACGCGGAGCGCCTGGCGTCGACGAAGTCGCCGACCTCGGCACGGAGTTCTTCGCCGGTCTGCGGCGCCAGCACCAGGCCGACGGCGGCGCCGATCAGGCCACCGATCACGATGCCGGCCAGGAAGCTGCCGAATCCAGAGTCAGAGTTCATGGGGTGTATTCGTCCTCGCGTGGGTGGATGGATTCTACCGGCCCGATGGCCACCCGTCCCGGCGAGGCGGTCACGGTCACCGTCTCCAGCGTGTGCTGGAGGGCATTCATCAGATCGTTGAGGCGGTCCAGCTTGACGGCCACGTCCTCCGACAGGATCTCCGCATTGGCGGCCAGCTCCCGGGAGTGGGCGAGGATCGGGCGAGCCTCCTCCTCGGCAAGGTGCGCGAGGCGGCGAGCGTCGGTCGCCAGGGCGCGCGACTCGCGCAGCAGCGGGGTCGCCTGGATCACGAGAAACAGCACGGCAGCGCCGACGAGCAGCACGCCGATGCCGACCCCCACGTTGAAGATCGCGCTCACGAGGTCCATCGCGCCGTCCTCCGTCCGTACCGCCGGCCGTCACGCGGCCTGGCGCCCAGTATCGCGCAGCTCACTCGTCGTCCGATACCGATGGCTGCGGACCCATGGCCGAGAGCAGTACCACGGCCAGCATCGCCAGCTGGGCGCCGACCGAGGCCGCCACCAGCGCGAAATCGCCGATCCGTACCAGCTCGAGGCCCGTCCGGCCGCCGATGGCGTTGCCGGCCAGCGTCCCGAGCAGGCTGGCGAGGAGGAGGAACGGGACCAGCGAGCCCCAGCGGCCGCGCACCAGGATGAAGCCGAACAGGTTGCCGAGACCCACGATGAGCGTCATCACCAGCCACGGGGTCATGCGGTCTCGAGCGTGATCCGACCCCCACCGAGCAGCTCGTCGCCCAGGTAGAGGACGGCCGCCTGGCCGGGCGCCGGCGCCCACACCGGCTCATCGGTCTCGACCGCAAACCGATCGTCGCCGACGAGCGTCACCTCGGCGGGCACCGGCTCGCCACGGTGCCGGATGCGGACCTGCGCGGCGAAGCGCTCTGCCGGCGGCTCGCCGACGACGAAGTGGCGCGCGTCGGTGGTAAAGGTCCGCTGCGCGACCTCCTCGCGGCGGCCGATGACGACGGTGTTGGTGGCGGGCCGTACCTCGCGGACGTAGACCGGTTCCCCCAGGGCGAGGCCCAGCCCGTGGCGCTGCCCCACGGTGTAGTGCGCGTACCCGGTATGCGTCCCCACGCGCGTGCCACCGGCATCGACGATCGGCCCGGGATCGCCGTCGTAGCCGCGCCGCTCGGCGAGCAGGGTGCGGTAATCCCCCAGCGGGACGAAGCAGATCTCCTGGCTCTCGGGCTTGTCCGCGGTGGGCAGGACGAGCTCCACGGCCAGCGCCCGCACCTCCGGCTTGGTCAGCTCCCCGAGCGGGAAGCGCGTGGCGGCGAGCTGCTCCTGGGTGAGCGTCCACAGGAAGTACGTCTGGTCCTTGGCCGTGTCGCGGGCACGCAGCAGGTGGTGCGTGCCGCTGGCATCGGTCTGGATGCGGGCGTAGTGGCCGGTGGCGACGGCATCGGCGCCGTAGGCGGCCAGCCCGCGTCGCAGCAGCACGTCGAACTTGATGTGCTGGTTGCACGCCTGGCACGGGTTGGGTGTCGCGCCGTCGAGGTAGCCGTCCACGAAGGCGTCGATCACCTGCTCCCCGAACTCGCGCTCGAGGTTGAGGATGAAGAACGAGATCCCGGCCAGCTGCGCCACGCGCCGCGCGTCGTCGGCGGCGTCGGGGGAGCAGCACGAGCGTCGCAGCTCCCAGCCCTCACCCTCGTCCGGGGAGAGGCGCATCCAGACGCCGACCACCTCGTCGCCGCCGTTGCGCGCAGCCTCGGCCAGCAGGGCGGCGGCGACGCTCGAGTCGACGCCCCCGCTCATGGCCGCCACGATGCGGCCCATCAGGCACTCACCGCGGCGACCGGACTGATGCCGCTGCCGCGAAGCCGTGGCAACACACGACGGACGGCGTCCAGCGCGGTCGTGGCGTCTTCCGCGCTCGTCTCCGGCCCCAGCGTCAGGCGCAGCGACCCACGAGCGGCGTGGGGCTCGACGCCCATGGCCAGCAGGACGTGGCTCGGCTCGGTGCTGCCCGAGGTGCACGCGCTGCCGGTCGAGACCTCCACGCCCTCGAGATCGAGCGCCGCGACCAGGTCGCCGCCCTCCACGCCGTCGATGATGACGCTGACGTTGTTCGGCAGCCGCTCCTCCGGGTGGCCGGTGAGCTGCACGCCCTCGAGCTCCACCAGGCCTGCGCGCAGCTTCCCGGCGAGCGTCACAAGGCGCGCCGTCTCGCGATCCCGATCGGCGGCATCGCGATGGACAGCGGCGAACGCGGCGGCCATGCCGACGATGCCCGGCACGTTCTCCGTGCCCGCGCGTCGCTGGCGCTCCTGCGAGCCGCCCTGCAGCTGCGGCAGCAGCTGGGTCCCGCGCCGGACGAACAGGGCACCCACCCCCATCGGTCCGCCCAGCTTGTGAGCCGACAGGCTCACCAGGTCGGCCTGCCACGCGTCCACGTCAACCGGCAGGTGGGCGGCCCACTGGATGGCGTCCACGTGGAAGAGCGCCGCGTGGCCGCGGACGATGGCCCCGATCTCCCGGATCGGCTGCAGCGTGCCGACCTCGTTGTTGGCGGCCATCACGCTCACCACGGTGGTGCGCTCGGTGAGGGCCCCGGCCACGGCCGTCGGGTCCACGCGGCCGTATCGGTCCACCGGAAGGATGGTGATCTCGAAGCCACTGCGCTCCAGTACGGCGGCGGCATTGAGCACGGCGCGATGCTCAACGCCGCTGATCACGATGTGCCGGCCGCGCGGGCTCGCCGCCCAGGCGACGCCCTTCAGGGCCAGGTTGTCCGCCTCCGTCCCGCCGCCGGTGAACACGATCTCCCGCGCCCGGGCACCGATAAGCGCCGCGAGCCCTTCGCGCGCCTCGTCGATCGCCTGCCGCGCGCGCCGCCCCGATGCGTGCAGGCTCGACGGGTTGCCGCCGTGCTCGGTCAGGTACGGAAGCATGGCCTGCAGCACCTCGGCGCGCAGGGGCGTCGTCGCCGCGTGATCCAGGTAGATGGACATGAGGGGACCGATGATAGCGGTGGCGGCTGTCCGTGGCCGGGCGTTCGATATATCGGCCGAACCGCGCGCTGGGCCCGCGTTGGGCGCGGAACGTTCGATCTATCGGCTGGTGGCACGCACGAGGTGCGCGTCCGGGCGAGGCTCACGCTCACCGGCGTTCGATATATCGGTCATTTCGCGCGCCGAAGCGCGTGCAGGCGCAACCCGTTCGATATGTCGCCTATTTCGAGGAAGGCGGCTCCGACTCGACGACGCTCAGGTGCAGCTCGTCGAGCTGCTGGGATGCAATCGGCGATGGTGCGTCGAGCATCAGATCCGTCCCGGACTGGGTCTTCGGGAAGGCCATCACCTCGCGGATGTTGTCGACCTCGGCGTACAGGGCGGCCCATCGGTCCAGGCCGATGGCGATCCCGCCGTGGGGCGGCGCTCCGTACTCGAGCGCGTCGAGCAGAGCGCCGAACTGGTCGCGCATGCCGTCGACCGTGTGACCCATGAGGGCGAAGGCGCGCTCCAGCAGCGGTCGCTGATGGATGCGGATCGAGCCGCCGCCGCATTCCCAGCCGTTGAGGGCCAGGTCGTACTGCTGGGCATGGACCGATCCCGGGTCGGACTCCATGCGGTCGACGTCCTCGGGAACCGGGGCGCTGAACGGGTTGTGGGTGGCGTCCCAGCGATGGCCCTCCTCGTCCCACGCGAACATCGGGAAGCGATGGATCCACACGTACGCCAGCTGACCGGGCGTCCGGAGGCCGAGCCGATCGCCCATCGCCAGGCGGAGGTGGCCGAGCGCCTCGGCGCAGGCCACCGCGTCGGTGTCGGCCACGATCAGGATGAGGTCGCCAACGCCGGCACCGGTCGCGCCCAGCAGGTCAGCCTCGTGGCCGGCGAGAAACTTCGCCGCCGGGCCATGCAGCGTGCCGTCGGGCTGCACCGCCAGGTGGACGAGGCCCTTCGCACCGTGGCGGCGGGCGAGATCGGTCAGCTCGTCGAGCTGCTTGCGTGAGTAGTCGGCGCAGCCGGGCGCGACGATGCCGCGCACCGCGCCGCCTGCCGCCAGCGGCTCGGCGAAGACGCGGAAGTCGACGTCGCGCACCGTGTCGGCGAGGTCCACCAGCTCCATCCCGAACCGGAGGTCCGGCTTGTCGGAGCCGTAGCGGGCGAGCGCCTCCGCATACGTCAGGCGCGGGAAGGGCTCGGCGAGGATCGGACGGTCGGGCACGACCTCGTGCGCCACCCGGCTGACCACCCGCTCGACGGTCGTGATGACGTCCTCCTCGGTGACGAAGCTCATCTCGATGTCGACCTGGGTGTGCTCGGGCTGTCGATCGCCACGCAGATCCTCGTCGCGGTAGGCATGCGCCAGCTGGAAGTAGCGGTCGTAGCCGGCGACCATGAGGAGCTGCTTCATCACCTGCGGGCTCTGCGGCAGGGCGTAGAACTCGCCGGGCCGCAGTCGCGATGGGACGACGAAGTCGCGTGCCCCCTCTGGCGTCGAGCGGATGAGCGTCGGCGTCTCGATCTCGACGAAGCCCTCGTCGTCGAGCGCGCGACGGATCGCCACCGCCAGGCGCGAGCGCATGAGGATCCGCTCCTGCATCGCCGGTCGGCGCAGGTCGAGGTACCGATGCTTCAGGCGCAGCGACTCGTCGAGGCCGGGCTGCTCCTCGTTGACGTAGAAGGGCGGCACCTTGCTCGGGTTGAGGATCGTCAGCCCGTCGACGGCGACCTCGACTTCGCCGGTCGGCAGCTCCGCGTTGGTCGTCCCCGCCGGGCGGGCGCGCACCGTGCCGGCCACCTGTACGACCCACTCGTTGCGGGCCGCCTCGCCCGCGATATGGGCGGCCGGGGCGTCGTCGGAGCTGGTCACCACCTGGGTGATGCCGTGGCGATCGCGCAGGTCGAAGAAGGTGAGGTGCCCGTGGTCGCGACGGCGGTGCACCCAGCCGGCCAGGGTGACCCGCTCCCCGACCTGCGCGGCGCGCAGCTGGCCGCAGGTGTGGGAGCGCAGGGAGGTGCTCGCCGAGGTGCTCGTCATGGGTCGGCCATGGTAGCGGATCGACCGTGGGTATCATCTGCGCGGCCATGAACCCGCTGCTGCTCGCCTACCTCGTCGCTTCGGGCGTCGGCGCCTTTCTGCTCGGCTACTGGGTGCTCGGACGGATCGGCACGGTCGGTGAGCCCGGGACCACCCACCGCACCCTGGTGGCGGCCGACGCCGGCGTCCTCCTCGGCCTCTCGATCACCATCTTTCTGCCGATCGTCCCCTTCCTCGCCATCCTCGTCGGCGGCTACGCCCTGCTGGCGCTCCACTACCGCGGCGAGGGCCGCTGGCCGGAGCTCGCCGCGTTCCTGGGCTTCGGCGGCGCCACGCTGACGCTGCTGTGGGGGCTGATCGTGATTCCGCCGCTGCTGCGCGGCGCGCCGGTGGCCGGCAGCTGGATCGGTCCCGCCGCCTTCGGGGTGGGCGTGGTGTCGCTGACCCTGGGGATCGCCACCCTCATCCTGCGGCCCGAGGCACCCGCCCCGTGAGCCCGCGGGAGCCATCCAGCGAGGCTGAGATCGAGGCGCACACCGTCGGCCCGCGCACGCCGCTCAACGGACCGGTGGAGCTCGCCGAGTACGACCCGCGCTGGCCGGAGCTGTTCGCCCATGAAGCGGCGCGGATTCGCGATGCGCTGGGGGATCGAGTGCTGCGACTGGAGCACGCCGGCTCGACATCGGTGCCTGGCCTCGCCGCCAAGCCGCGCATCGACATCATCATGGAGGTGGCCGACTCGGCAGACGAGCCGGCCTACGTGCCGACCCTCGAGGCCGCCGGGTACACGCTCCGCATCCGGGAGCCGGAGTGGCACGAGCATCGCGTGCTGAAGGGACCCGATACCGACGTCAACCTCCACGTCTTCAGCCGCGGCTCGCCCGAGACGACGCGAATGGTCGCCTTCCGCGACTGGCTGCGCAGCCATCCCGACGA
>JBDTQJ010000031.1:0-17393 GCA_039932235.1 Chloroflexota bacterium | reverse complement strand
TGATCGAGGAGAGCGATGTCCAGCAGCGCCCCGGCCGCGCTGATCTCGCCGGTGATGCGCAGGTCCTCCGCCGAGGGGCTCGGGTCGCCGCTCGGATGGTTGTGCACCACGACGATCCCCGCTGCGCAGCGCCGCACCGCATCCCGGAACAGCTCGCCCACGCGGACCGATGAACCGGCGAGGTTGCCGACGTACACGGTCCGCACCGCGACCACGGCATTCTTGGTGGTCAGCAGCAGGACACGCAGCTCCTCGCGCTCCAGCAGCCCCATCTCGGTCATCAGGCGCTCGGCGATGTCGGTGGGGCTGCGGATGATCCACGGCAGCTCCGGCCAGGCAGTGACGGCGCGGCGGCCGAGCTCCAGTCCCGCCGCCAGCGTCGCGGCCCGCCGCGGGCCGATGCCCGGGAGGCGCGCCAGCTCGGCGGGGGCCATGCGACTCAGCTCGGCTAGGTCGGTGCCTGCGAGCGCTCGTGCCCCGACGCTGCCGACCATCGCGGCAAGCAGCGACTCCGCCGACCGATCCACGGGCGGGCTGGAGGGCAGGAGACGGACGACCGATCGAAGGGCCATGGCCGGCGATGGTGCAGGTCGCCCCCGTATCGGCCGCTTAGCGCGTGCTTATCAGGAGGGCATCGTGCCGAGCACTAGGAGCACGGTGCTCACCGCGTTGAAGGTGCCGTGCAGGGCGACCACCAGCGGCAGGCTGCGCGTGCGCTGATAGGCGGCCCCGAGGAGCAACGCGAGGACCAGGATCGGCGGCACGATGAGGACACCCCCGTCGGGGATGTGAATGGCGGTGAAGAGGAGCGCCGAGCCCCACAGCGCGCGACGCGGGCCGAACTCGCGCTCCCAGGCGTTCAGGACCACGCCCCGGAAGAAGAGCTCCTCGCCGAACGGCACGATCACGGCCGCCGCCAGCAGGGCCACCGGCGGCGGCACGTTGGCCAGCAGGTCGGCGACCATCTGTTGCCCCTCCACCTGCATGCCCGCCGCGCGAGCGAGGGCCTCCACAGCGAGTGACAGCAACGCCACCACGACCCACGCGCCGACCCCGGCCAGCATGCCTGCGATGACCCGCGACAGCGTACGCGGCCCGTCGCCGAGGCGGAAGCCGGCCAGCGCCCGCGGCGCCAGGACGAACAGGGAGGCAGCACTGATGAAGGCGACCGGGGTCAGCAGCAGCAGGATCGTGCCGGAGAGGGCCGGCAGGCGCTGCCCGGTCGCCAGCCCGCCGAGATCGTCGAACAGGAATGCGCCACTCGCCACGTTGCCGGCCACCAGGACGATCAGGAGCAGGACGAAGATCGAGGGCCCGCGGTACCGCTCCGCGGGGAGGAAGCGCTTGACGCGGATGGCCCGCACTGCCAGGCCCACCAGACCGATGAGCAGCAGTCCGGCGCCCAGTCCGGCCATCCACAGGTAGGTAGTCGCACCGCGGCGCGGGACATCGCCGGACGAGATGAGGGCGATGCCCACCAGGGCCGCGATCAGCAGCACCGAGCCGGCCACCGCGGCCAGCACCCATGGCCAGCGAATTGGCTCGCGCGGTGCCGGCTCGGGCGTCAGGAAGGCGGGGCCCAATCGACGGATCGGGGTCGGTTGGGCTAGGTGTTGGCGCCGCCCAGGGCGCCCTGGTCGGCCGTCACGTCGCGGCGGCCTCCGGCATCGGTCCGCGTCGCGGCAGACGCCGCAGGCGCGGTCGCGGCACGCGGGGTGTGGCCGAAGTCACGTCCGCAGTAGGCGCACAGCGGCCAGGTCGGATCCGCCAGCCGGTTGCAGCCGGGGCAGACGCGATGCAGGCGGGTGCGGCAGTTGGGGCAGACCAGCCAATCGGTTTCGACGCGGTCGCGGCACACCGGGCACAGCTCGTTCTTCTCCACCTCGGCGAGGAGCGACTCCTCCGCCAGGCTGCGCTCGTAGACCTCGGCCATCGTTTCGCGAGGACGCACGATCAGATACAGGATCACGGCGAAGACGAACAGCAGCGGCGTGAAGAAAATGATCAGCGCAGCCGCGAAGTACGGCAGGATCGGGTTCTCGGTGCGTGCCTGCATGTCGCGGAACGCCCAGTACGCGGTCCCGAGCCAGAGCAGCACCACGTAGATGACGATCAGCTGCCCGGCGAGCTGCACGATCGGGTTGTTGATGAAATCGTCCCAGATCTTCCCCGGATCCGGAAGGCCCTCTGGCATCGAAAGTACGCCTCATTCGGGGGTCAGGGCCGCGTCCGCGATCGGGCGACCAGCGGTCATCCTAGCACGGGGCGCGCCAGAACCGGCTCAGCCGGCCAGGTCGCGGAGCGTGCTCACCAGGAGCCGATGCTCCACCTCCAGGACCCGTCCCGCCAGCTCCTCCGCGGTCTCACCGGGCACGACCGCCACGCGTTCCTGGGCCAGCACGGCGCCGGCATCCAGCTCCTCGGTCACTTCGTGGATCGTGACGCCGGTCTCGAGATCGCCCGCGGCCAGGACCGATGCATGGACCGCCAGCCCCGACATGCCGAGCCCGCCGTGCGCCGGCAGGAGGCTGGGATGGATGTTGATCGTCCGCCCTGCGTAGGCGGCGAAGTACGACCCACGCAGGCGCTGGTCGTATCCGGCGAGCACGGCGAGCGTGATGCCGGCATCGGTCAGGGCCTTACCGATGGCTGCGTCGCGGGCATCGGCGTCTCCGCCGAAGTCCGAGCGGCGGAGGGTCGTCGTTGCGACACGGTGTGCCGCCGCGACGGCGAGCGCGGGGACGCCTGCGCGGTTGCTCACCACGAGGGCAACCGGCAGCTGTGCGTCGAGGATCGCCGCAAGGTTGGAGCCGCGGCCCGACACGAGGACGCCGACGGTTGTGACCACGCTCAATCTCGGTCCCGTGGTCGGTCTGATGCCGCCGTGGTTCGCATCATCGGGCTGACCGGCTCGCCCTGCGGCTCGTGCCTCGCCCAGCAAGCGTGGCGGAGCATGCCACCAGCGGCGCGGACGACGTAACGCGAACCCGGAGCGCGCTGAACCGTCGGCTGGCGGCAGGAATGTTGAAATGTGGAACGCCGGATGTTCCAAGCGACGGCGCGGCGCTCAACGCGGCGCGCTCATTGGTCGTCTCGCACGCCTGATGTTCCACGGCGGACCGGAACACCGCTCCGCCGGTCGCTTGGAACGCCCAGGACCGCGCTCGCTGGGCCGGCGTTCGCGCCCAACTGGCATCCATTGCCGTCGCCGCTCAGTGGAAGCGGACGCGCTGCGCACCAGGCTCGACGGCGACCACCCTGCCGACCACCCGCGCCTCGGGGAGCGCGGCCAGGGCCGCATCGGTCTGGTCAGCCGGCAGGACGGCGGTGAGGCCGATCCCCAGGTTGAAGGTGCGCGCCATCTCCTCGTCGCCGATGTCGCCGGCCGACTGGATGAGGGTGAAGATGCTCGGCACCGGCCACGAGCCGGTCTCGACCTCGATCCCCAGCCCGTCGGGCAGGGTGCGCGGCAGGTTCTCCGTCCAGCCACCGCCGGTGATGTGGGCGAACGCCCGCACCTCGGCCGCGCGGCGCAGCAGGCGGATCTCGTCGAGGTAGGACCGATGCGGCTCGAGCAGCGTCTCGCCGATGGTGCGCTCCACCCCGGGCATCGCCCGCTTCCACGTGTCGGGCGGCAGGACGCGCCTTGCGAGCGAGTACCCATTCGTGTGCAGGCCGGACGACGGCAAACCGATGACCGCGTCACCCGCCGCCACCGCGGACCCGTCGATCAGCTCGGCACGGGCCACCACCCCGACGATGAAGCCGGCAAGGTCGAAGTCGCCGCTCTCGTAGATCCCCGGCAGCTCGGCTGTCTCGCCGCCGACGAGTGCCACGCCGGCCGCGGCGCAGGCGTCGGCGATGCCGCCCACGATCTCCGTCACGCGGTCCGCGTTCAGCTTGCCGACGCCCAGGTAGTCGAGGAAGAAGAGCGGGTCGGCACCCGACACCGCGATGTCGTTGATGCAGTGGTTGACGAGATCGATCCCGATCGTGTCGAAGCGCTCCATGGCCTGCGCCACGCGCAGCTTGGTGCCCACCCCATCCGTCGAGGCGACGAGCACCGGGTCGGGATGGGTCGCCGGGTCGAAGCGGAAGAGCGACCCGAAGCCGCCGACACCGCCGAGGACGCTGGCGTTGCCGGTTCCCGCCGCAGCGGCGGCGATGCGCGGCAGGGCGCGGTTCCACTCGTCGATGTCGACGCCGGCCTCGCGGTACGTGCGGCTCATCCGCGCTCCAGGACGAACTTGTCGACGTCCATGGGCACGTCGAGCGGGTAACGGCCATTGAAGCAGGCCGTGCAGCGCGCCTCCCGGCGCCCACCGACGGCAGCCAGCAGCCCCTCCTCGGACAGGTAGCCGAGCGTATCGGCCCCGATGGCCATCCGGATCTGCTCGAGCGAGTGGGTTGCCGCGATCAGCTCGTTGCGATTGCCGGTGTCGACGCCCATGTAGCACGGGTGGCGCATCTGCGGCGAGTGGATGCGAACGTGGACCTCGGCGGCCCCGGCGCGGCGGAGCATGGCCACGATCGGTCCGGTGGTCGTGCCCCGCACGATCGAGTCGTCCACCACCACCACCCGCTTGCCGCGGAGCACCTCGGGCAGCGGGTTGAACTTCATGCGCACCGCCGTCTCGCGGCCGCCCTGCGCCGGCTGGATGAAGGTGCGGCCCACGTAGCGCGACTTGATGAGCCCCTCGCGGTACGGCAGGCCGATCTCCTCCGCGTAGCCGATGGCCGCCGGGATCGCCGAGTCGGGCACCGGGATCACCAGGTCGGCCTCGGCCGGATGCTCCTGCGCCAGGCGGCGTCCCATCTCGAGGCGCGCCTCGTACAGCAGCCGGCCGTCGATGACGGAGTCGGGGCGCGCGAGGTAGACGAACTCGAAGACGCACAGCTTCTCGTCGCGACCGCGCACGGTCGACCGATACGAGTGCACGCCGTCCGCGTCGATGGTCAGGATCTCGCCGGCCTCCACGTCGCGCACGAATCGCGCGCCGATGGCGTCGAGCGCGGCGGACTCGGACGCCACCGCCCAGCCGATGGGGTGCCCAGCCTCGTCCTCCACCCGGCCCAGGGCGAGCGGCCGGAAGCCGATCGGGTCGCGCGCGGCGACCATCGCGTCATCGGTCAGCATGGTGAACGTGTACGCGCCCATCGCCCGATGAAAGGCGTGCTCGACCCGCGCCGACCAGGTGCGTCCCGGTGCATGCGCGATGAGGCGGGCCAGCACTTCGGTGTCGCTGGCGGTGGTGAACTCGACGCCCTGCTCGCCAAGCTCATCGCGCAGCCAGGTGGCATTCACCAGGTTGCCGTTGTGGCCGAGCATCAGCTCGCCGATCTCGCTGTGCGCGTACACCGGCTGCACGTTGGGCAGGGAGTTGGAGCCGGTCGTGCTGTAGCGGGTATGCCCGATGGCGATGCTGCCCTCGCCGAGTGTGCTCAGCGCTTCCTCGTCGAAGACCGCGCTGACGAGGCCGAGGCGCTTGTGGAGGCGGAGCCGCTGCCCGTCGCTGACCGCGATGCCGGCCGATTCCTGGCCGCGGTGCTGGAGGGCGTGGAGTGCCAGGTAGGCCAGCCGCGCGACGGGAGCACCGGGCGCATAGATCCCAAAGACGCCGCACTCCTCGCGTGGGCCGTGGGGCTCGTACATCGGCAGCGGCTCGGGGTGCACCTCTCCCGTCGGAGCGTCGTTCGGGGCGCGCCGCTGGGCCACGGGGTCAGGCGGGCGGGCAGGCGTGCAGCACCTGGCGATGATAGCGCCTACGATGCGTGGCATGCGTTCGATCGAGCTGTTCGCGGCCGTCCTGGCAGCCGTACTCGGCTGGGCCGGGATCGGCCTCCTGCTGCTCGGTCCGGCGACCGCCGCCGCATCGCTGTCCATGGAACCCGGTGGGACCGCCACGGCGACCGCCTCCACCTGCAGCCTCCTGCAGGCCGGCGTGCCGGCGCTCCTCGCCATCCAGCTTGTGGCTGCCGCGATCGGCTTCGCTGGACTGGTGGCGGGCGCGTGGCTGCAGGCGCGCGGTGACCGGCAGGCGCGACGGGTGGTGGCCATCGCGGCCCTTCCGCCGGTCCTGGCCAGCGTCATCAACCCGACCGCCGCGGCGTACCTCGTGCCGGGTGCCGCGGTGGCCGTCATCGCCGCGGTCATCGCCCTCTGGCCGGAGGGCAGGCGCACGGCCGGGTAGCCGCCACTCGTACGGGCCGGGTACTGCACCGGACCGCCCAACCACGGATACCGCATCGCGGCGCGGTGCCCCGTCGCACCCGGGTGACCATCGACCCATAGCCCGGGGAATGCCCGGCAGCGATCCTTGGGTCGATGTTTTCCATCCACACCGCGGAGCACTGAGTGCTTCGCCTGGCCCGATTCCTCGGATTCCTGGCCCCCCTTGCGGTGGCCGGCACGGCGATCGCCGTGTCCGGGATCCTGACGATGGCCGCCAGCAGCGACCGGACCGCGCTGTTCTCGCTCATGGCACTCGCCGCCGTGGCCGGGATGACGAGCATGGCGCTCTTGGCGTGGAGCTACATGGGCTTCCGCCTCAACCACATCGCCGCCGCGCTCGAGGCCACCCTCGCCGCTGACCAGCCGACGCTGCTTCGCGAGTCCGGCGTCCCCGCCGAGCGGCGCCTGGCGCGGGCCTTCAATGCCGCGGCGGGTGCCTTCCTGCAGGTCGAGGCACGCGCCACGCACGACCGGCTGACCGGGGTCCCGAACCGAGAGACGCTGCTCACCACCCTGGTCGCGGAGGTCGAGCGCGCCCACCGCCACCACAAGCCGCTCAGCGTCGCGTTCATCGACATCGACCGCTTCAAGCCGATCAACGACAGCCATGGCCACAACTCCGGCGACGCAGTGCTGCGCCAGGTTGCGACCCTCATCTCGGACAACATCCGCGCCTCCGACGCGTTCGGCCGCTACGGCGGGGAGGAGTTCATGCTCATCCTCCCCGAGACCGGCGTGGAGGAGGCGACCGTGCTGGCAGAGAACCTCCGCACCCTGGTGATGAGCGAGCGCATGCGGATCGCCCGCGACCAGACCATCCAGGTGACCATCAGCATCGGGATTGCCGGCGGCGTGGGCCACGAGCTGCAGACCGATGCGCTGGTGGACCAGGCCGATGCGGCCATGTACGCCGCCAAGTCGCTCGGCCGCAACCGCACCTACATGTACCGCGACCTCGACGAGGAGGCGCCCATCCGGCGCTCCCCGATCAGCACCGACCGGCACGCGGCCGCGACCGCCATCGGTCAGTGGGCCAGCGATACCGCGACGCAGGCACTCGCCTCGGTGCTCGCCCCGCAGCCGCACCACCGCGGGCGACCCTCGGACATGATCGCCTCGCTGGCCACCGGCATCGGGCTCGAGATGGGCCTCCCGGCCGAGGAGATCGAGCGCATCCGGATCGCCGCCCTGCTGCACGATCTCGGCAAGCTGGCTGTGCCGGCGGAGATCCTCGACAAGCCCACCAAGCTGACCGACGGGGAGTGGCAGGCAATCGGCGAGCACCCGCGCATCGGCCAGGTGATCCTGGAGCAGGCGTCGAACCTGCGCGAGGCGATCCCCGTGGTGCTGCACCATCACGAGCGCTTCAACGGCGGCGGCTATCCGCATGGCCTGCGCGGGGCCGAGATTCCCATCGGGGCGCGGATCGTGGCGGTCGCCGACGCCTACCACGCGATGGTCCACGACCGTCCCTACAAGAAGGCGCTGGGCCACGCCTTGGCGCTGGCCGAGCTGCGGCGCAACGCGGGCACCCAGTTCGACCCCGAGGTGGTGCGCATCTTCTGCGGCGCTTACGCCGAGGGAGTGCCGCCCGACGGCCTCGAGGAGGTGTATCGCCTCCACGAGCGCGCCCGTGGCGGGCTGGAACGGATCGATGCCGAAGCGGCCGCGATGGTCCTCTTCGGCGATCCGCCCGGCGCAGCGGGAAAGGCGAGACGGCGTCGCCCGCGACGCGCCGCGGAGCCGCCGGCCGAGCCGTCGCACGCACGGCCGGACGTGCGCGAGGTGGCGGGATGACGCTGCGGCGCACCGCGTTCCTGCTCGCGATCCTGGCGGCGCTCATCGCAGCGCCGTCAGCCGTACTCGCGGCACCGCCCAACGCGCTGCTCGGCGCTGCCGCCACGCCGCCGGCCGGCACCACCCTCACGCCGTTCACCCTCTCCGTCCAGTATCTGAGCAGCGCGGGTACGGCGGCGGGCTCGGTCAGCGCCACGGTTGCCGGCCGTACCCTTTCCCTCTCCCTGGTGGCCGGCAGCACGACCAGCGGCACCTGGGCGGTGAGCAGCCGCCTGCCTGCCGGCTCGTGGACCACCACCTTCCGCGCCTCGCCGGAGAAGGGCCCGCAGCCCGTCCTCGCCGGGCCCACCATCATCGTGGCGGCGGCGACCGCCTCCACTCCGCCGGCGCCCTCCCCCACTCCCGACCTCGCGGCAGGGGCCGAACCGTCCAGCCAGCTGGACGGCGGCGGTGCGCCGAGCACGACCACACCCGCTCCGGCGCCGGCGGCAACGGAGGCGTCACCGGTGGCCGCTCCTACCGCATCCGGGCTCGCGGCGCCCGCATCTGGTGCAGCATCTCAACCCGGCGCGTCCGGGGGGTATGGTGGCGGCTCGCCGGCACCACCGGACGCCGCCCCGAGCGGCAATGCCGCCGCCACCCCTGCGGCGCCGCCCATGCCCGCCGCGGCCGGCCGCCCCTCGGCCGCCGCCTCACCGGCGGCGGTGCCATTCCTGCCCACGAGCCCACTGGGCGACGGAACAGAAGGGGTGTGGACGATCATGATCGGCGGGCTCGTTGCCGTCGGAGCGGTGGCGCTCACCGGCGGGGCCTGGCTCTTCGCCGCGGGGCGCCGCCGACCTGCCACGTCCGGCACCAACGCACCGCTTCCCTCCCCCGAGGCGACCGGCAAGACGACCGATGAACTGCTCAGCCGCCGCAGCCGCAGCCGGACACGGATGAAGCCCAGCGACGACCCGGTGCTGGCGGCGATGGGGCTCGACGAGGCGTCACGGCCACGGTCACGCGCCTCACAGGTGGATCGCGGCGCGGCGATGCGCGACGCGACACGACGCGGCCCGCGTCCCTAGAAGGCCGTCTCCCACGCGGCTCGCAGGTCGTTCACCGCGATCGACAGGCCGTCGATGCGCAGCTCACTGCCGACCGCCGCGCCGAGGCGCCGAAGGCTGACCCCGGCGACCGCGCAGGCTGCCACCAGGTCGTCGCCGTGCGCCGGGTCCGCCGCCAGCAGCACGCGACCGGCGCGCTCGCCGAACCAGCCGGCGTTGTCGCCGCCCAGGCTGATATCCGCCCCAGCGGCTCCGGCGATGGCCATCCGCGCCAGCCCCACCGCGATGCCGCCGGTCGAGGCATCGTGCGCGGCCGCGAGCAGGCCGCGCGCCGCGAGGTCCCCCAGCAGGCGAATCGTCCGGGCCGCCGCCGCCGCGTCCAGGCTCGGTCGGCCACCGGTCGCGCCGCGCCGCCACGCCAGCTCGCTGCCGGCGAGTGCGGCCGGATCGGCGGGCGAGGCGCCCAGCAGCCAGACATCGTCGCCGGGCCGCCAATCCATGCCGACGGCGCGCGAGCGCTCCTCCAGCAGGCCGATCATGCCGACCACCGGGGTGGGCAGGATCGGTCCGTCGGCGGTCTCGTTGTAGAGGCTCACGTTGCCCGACACGACGGGGATGCCGAGCGCATCGCACGCCTCGCCGAGCCCGGCCACGACCTCGGCCAGGTGCCAGTAGCCGGCCGGCGATTCGGGCGACCCGAGGTTGAGGCAGTTGGTGATGCCGATCGGTCGCGCGCCGCTGCAGGCCACGTTGGTCGCCGCCTCCATGACCGCCGAAACGGCCGCGAGCCGCGGATCGAGGTGGCCGATCCGTGACGGCGACGGGCCATCGAGGCTGACGGCCAGGGCGCGGGGCGTGCCCTTCACGCGCAGCAGCGCCGCGTCGCCGGCACCGGGGCCGACGAGGGTGTTGGTGCCGTTCATGTGGTCGTAGCGACGCCACACCTGGCGCCGGCTGCGCACGTTGGGGCTGGCGAGCAGCTCGAGCAGGGTCTCGACCGACGGCGGCTCGGCCGCGAGCGACGCCAGGCTCATCCCGCGCCGCCGCTCGAGGTCCTCGGGCGGTGCGGCGGGGAGGACGTAGCGGGGCGCCTCGTCGGCCAGTGCGACGCCGGGTATCTCGCACACCAGCGCCCCGGCGGCGGTGCAGCGCACCAGCGGCTCATCGATCACCTCGCCGATGCGCACCGCGTGCAGGTCATAGCGTTCGAAGATCGCCTGCACCTCCGCCTCGCGGCCGGCGCGCACGACGATGAGCATCCGCTCCTGGCTCTCGCTCAGCAGGACCTCGTACGGCGACATGCCCGGCTCGCGGCGCGGCACGAGGTCGAGGTCGACCGCCGCGCCCACCGCGCCACGTGCGCTCACCTCGGCAAGGGCGCAGGTCAGCCCCGCCGCACCCAGGTCCTGCATCGCGACCACCGCATCCAGGCCGGCGAGCTCCAGGCATGCCTCCATGAGCAGCTTCTCGAGGAACGGGTTGCCGACCTGCACGGCCGGTCGGCGCTCCTCGCGCTCCGCCTCGACCCCCAGGGTGGCCGACGCGAAGCTCGCGCCCTGGATCCCGTCACGGCCGGTGGTGGCGCCCACCAGCAGGAGGGAGTTGCCCGCCCCGCCGGCCCGCGCCAGGGTGATCTCTTCGTGCCGCGCGATGCCCAGGCACAGGGCGTTGACGAGCGGATTGCCGCTGTAGCTGGCGTCGAAGACGATCTCGCCGGCGACGTCCGGGATCCCGATGCAGTTGCCGTACCCTGCAATCCCCGCCACCACCCCGTCGAAGAGGTAACGGTTCCGGGTGGCCGTCGCGACATCGGTCTGCGCGTCCGCCTCCAGCGGACCGAAGCGCAGGCTGTTGCCGAGCGCCAGCGGGCGGGCGCCCATGGTGAAGATGTCTCGAATGATCCCGCCCACGCCGGTCGCGGCGCCCTGGTACGGCTCGACCGCGGACGGATGGTTGTGCGACTCGACCTTGAAGACGACCGCCAGGCCATCGCCGATGTCGATGGCGCCTGCATTCTCACCCGGCCCGACCAGCACCCGCTCCCCGGTCGTCGGCAGGGTCGCCAGCAGGGCACGCGAATGCTTGTAGGCGCAGTGCTCCGACCACATCGCGCCGAACATGCCCAGCTCGACGGGGTTCGGCTCCCTCCCGAGACGCGTCACGACGGCGCGGTACTCGTCCTCGGTCAGCCCGTGGCGTTCGGCGGGAATGGCGAGCGTCATGCGCCGTTGGGTGACGAGTCGATCGGGCTCAGCGCCGGTCCAGGGGACCCGCCATGGGCTGGTCGCGCCCGAGCTCCAGGATCACGGCGCCCGCTGCCGCGGCGCCAGCGCCGAGCAGGACGAGCAGCGTGCCGAAGCCGGCAGCGTTGAAGCCGAGACGGTCGAGCGCGATCCCGAAGGCGATGAAGACGATGCACAGCGTCGCAAGGCGAAGGTGCGGCACAGCCGGCACGGTCGCGCTGAGGAAGACGGTCGCCGCAATGCCCAGGGTGAGCAACAGGAGAATGATGCTGACCGCGCTGCCTGCCCCCCGGAAGGCGAACATGTCAGCCAGAAAGCCCACCGCGGCGACGAACGAGCCTCCACCGATCAGCCAGCCGGACAACGTCACCGGCCAGGTGACGGGCAGGTCGATCTGGGTCCCGGCCTGTGGCGCCCCGGGGCCGGGAGCGTGCGGCGCCGGTGGCCGATCTGCCGCGGGCGGGGGGGTTGGCGGCACCTGGCTGGCTGCCGGCATTCCCACGGGCGCCGGCTCGGGTTCCGGCTCCGACTCAGCCGGCTGCTGGACGTCGGCGGCGGGCGGAGGTGGCGCGTCGTCCGGCTCGTGGGCCGGTTCGGGCCAGGCAGGGGCGGCAGGGATCGCCGCCGTCTGGTCCGTTCCGCTCCCCACCCCAGACTCGATGGCACGCCCGCACGAGGGGCAGAACGACGCGTCGTCGTCGACCTCGGTACCGCAATTGCCGCAGAAGCGTGTCGCCATGGGTGCTCGTCAGCTCCGTGCGAATCGGGTGAGCGTCCCGATCAGCACGATCAGCGACGCGAGGAAGAAGATGATGCCGCCGGGCGTGAGCGCCCGCAGCAGCTCGGTGATCGGGCCGCCGGCATTGCCCAGCACCTCGACCACAACGAAGAGAACGGCCAGCCCGATGGCCCACACGAGCGCGATGACCAGGCCGATGCCCTGCAGCATGCCGGGCCGGGCGCGGACCATGCCCGCGATGGCGAGCACCAGCAGCAGCGCCGCGAAGAGCGGAGCCGGTGCGGCGAATCCGAAATAGGCCTGGTCGGCGAGGCCACCGGTGACATCCGGATAGGCGCTCCAGAACGAGGCGCCGTAGCCATCGGTACCGAAGGCGCGCTCGAAGAGCGACGTCCCACGCCCGTATGCGAACGGGAGGAGCCAGCCGGCCACGATGCCGGCGGCCCCGATGAGCAGCACGATCGGTCCGAGCACGGCACGTGCACCGTCCTCGACGACCACGGTGGCGGGTTCGTCGGCAGCCACCGGTCCAGCCGCCGGCGGGACGTACCCCGGAGTGGCGACCGTGCGCAGGTTGGCGCCGCAGTTCTGGCAGAAGGCCACACCGGCGCGGTTATGGGTGCCGCAGCGCGGGCAGGACATGGTTCCCTCGGGCGTGCCCGGTCGCTCGACCGTGGCGGCTGCCCCGGCGGCCACCAGGCGCTGTCCGCAGTTCCGGCAGAAGGCCAGTCCGGGACGGTTCTCCGTGCCGCACCGGGGGCATTGCGTGCTCTCCCCCATCTCGCTGGCGGCGGGGACGCTGTGGGCGGGCGTGGCAGCCGCAGCCATCGCGGCCGTGTCGTCGGCTGCGGGCCGCGACAGATCGGCGGGTGGGGCGTAGGCCTCCGCCTCGGAGGGCGGATGCTGCTCGACCAGCTCGTCGTGGATGTCCGGGGCGTACACGTCTCCCCCCGCCTCCGGTGTGGCCGCCGCCTCGCCCGGCGCCTCGGCAGCCCAGGCGGGCTCGTCATCGCGCTCGGGGGCCCGCGTCGGCCAGGTGTCGGCGTCGCCGGAGCCCGCCGCCGGTGGCTCGGTCGGCCAGGCCTCGCGCGGGCCGTCGCTCTCCGGCCACGCCGCGGCGCTGGGTGGGGGTGCCTCGAACTCGCCCTGAGCGGCGGCATCGGCCGGCTGCTCGGCGGCATCGGCCGCCGGCTGCTCGGCGGCCGGGTCCGTGCTCGCGTCGGCGGACGTCGCGGCCACCTCGGCACCCGAGTCGTCGGCGTCCGTCGGCTCGGGGGCGACGGGCCATTCCTGGGTCGACCCGTCCGCGTCGGAGTGGGTCTCGGACGGCTGTCCGGGGTCCTCGTCGCGGCGGTCCCGCTCGTCGTTCATCATCGAGCCTTTGTGCCTCCTCAGCGGGCGAACTGGGCGGGAGTGATCATAGCCGACGCTCGGCGAGGGCCGGCTGCCGGCTCAGCCACGCCTCGAGTGAGCGGAAGATCCGAAGCCCGTCGACGCCACCCAGCTCGCGCTCCGCGGCGCGTTCCGGATGCGGCATCAGGCCGAGCACGTTGCCGCGCGGGTTCGTGATGCCAGCGATGCCACGCTGCGACCCGTTCGGGTTCGCCTCCGCAGCCAGCGTGCCATCGAGCAGGGCGTAGCGCAGCGCCACCTGGCCCCCGGCCTCCAGTGCATCGAGGGTCTCCGGATCGGCGTGGTAGCGGCCCTCGCCGTGCGAGATCGGCAGGCTGATCACCTCGCCGGGCGCCAGGTCGGAGAGCCAGGCGCCCTCCCCCGTCTCGACGCGCAGCGGCTGCCAGTCGCAGCGGAACTCGAGATGGTCGTTGCGCAGCAGCACGCCGGGCAGGAGTCCCGCCTCGCACAGGATCTGGAACCCGTTGCAGGAACCGAGGACGGGCCCGCCGGCTCCGGCGAACGCCTCCACGGCGCGCATGATCGGCGAGAAGCGCGCGATCGCCCCGGTGCGCAGGTGGTCCCCGTGGGCGAAGCCGCCGGGCAGAACGACCGCATCGGGCGCGCCCAGATCGATCTCCGTGTGCCACACCAGGTCGGCGCGCCATCCCAGCACCTCCGCCACGTGCGCGAAGTCGCGCTCGCTCCAGGTGCCCGGAAAGACGACCACGCTGATGCGCGGCGCACTCACGCGGGGATCGCCTCGTCCGCGCCCGGCGTCTCGTCGGCGCGCAGCTCCCAGGTGGCGATCTCCATCACCGGGTTGGCGAGCAGACGGCGGCACATGTCGGCGACGGTCGACTCCGCGGCCGCGTGGTCCCCCGCCTCGAACGCGATGCGCAGCGACTTGCCGGTGCGGACCTGCTCGACGGTGTCGTATCCCAGCGAGCGGAGACCGCCGGCGATGGTCGTCCCCTCCGGGTCGGCGATGCCGCTGCGCAGGCTGACGTGCACGTCGGCGAGCCACCTCACCGCGCGGTTGTCCCCCCCGTGCCCCACGGCGTGGCGGTCAGTCGCTCGTAGGCGGTCGCGTAGCGCTCGCGCGTCCCGGCGATCACCTCGTCGGGGAGGGTCGGGGCCGGCGGCTCCTTGTTCCAGCCGCTGCCGGCGACGAAGTCGCGCACGTACTGCTTGTCGAAGCTCGGCGGCGAGGAACCCGGTGCGTACAGCTCGGCGTCCCAGAAGCGCGACGAGTCGGGGGTGAAGACCTCGTCGATGAGCGCCAGCTCGCCGTCGATCCAGCCGAACTCGAACTTCGTGTCGGCGAGGATGAGCCCCGCCCGTTCGGCGATGTCGGCACCGGCGCGGTAGAGGGCCAAGGAGCGCTCCTCCAGCTGCGCGGCCAGCTCGTCGCCGACCATCTCGGCGAGCTGCGCGCGGCTGATGTTCTCGTCGTGCCCCTCTTCCGCCTTGGTGGAGGGCGTGAAGATCGGCGCGGGCAGCTTGCCCGCCTCCTTCATCCGTGGCGGCAGGACGTGCCCGCACACCTCGCCGGTGCGCTGGTACTCGGCCCAGCCGGAGCCGGCCAGGTACCCACGCACGACACACTCGGCATCGACGCGCTCGGCCCGCCGGGCGAGCGTCGTGCGGCCTGCCAGCTGCGGCGTGCGTGCCTCGGGTGGCAGCGCGCCGGCATCGGTCGACAGGAAGTGGGTCGGCCCGAGATCCGCCAGCCGATCGAACCACCACGCGGACAGCTGGGTGAGGATGCGGCCCTTCTCGGGGATCGGCTGGTCGAAGACCACGTCGAAGGCGGAGAGGCGATCGGTGGCCACCAGCAGCAGGCGGTCGTCGCCCACCGCGTACGTCTCGCGGACCTTGCCGCGATGAATGAGCGGGAGGCCGGGAATGTCGGTGCTCAAGAGCGTATCGGTCATCGTCAGTCGCCACCTGCGGGTTCGTCGGTCCGCGGGGCGCGAACCTTTTGGGGAATGTCGAAGCGGCGCTTGAGGCTCCGCTCGAAGCGATCGAAGACCTCCAGGCCCACGATCACCAGGATGGTGCTCACCACGGCCATGATCATGAGGCCCGCCCCGGCCGCCATGCCGACCGCCGCGACCGCCCACAGGGATGCCGCGGTGGTCAGGCCACGGACCGTGCCCCCGTGATGCAGGATCGCGCCGCCACCGAGGAAGCCGACGCCCGACACGATCTGGGCGGCGATGCGGGTCGGGTCCGACTGCGGGCCGGTGAGGCCGTAGGCGCTCACGACGGTGAAAATGGCCGCGCCGAGCGAGACGAGCGCATGCGTCCGGAAGCCGGCCGGCATGCGCTGCAGCTCCCGCTCCCAGCCGATGATGCCGCCCAGCACCAGCGCCGCCACGAGGCGCAGGGTCAGCTCGAGCTGGAGGCCGGGGTCGAGGACGTTCATGTCGAGAGATGCGCTCCAGGATCGGGTGCGACCGGTTGCTTCGGCGGCTCCGGCTGCGCGGATCGCTGCCCCTGCTCGAGCGACCACCAGGCCGATGCCCACGCGTGGAGCGCTCCGGCGGCCAGGACGAGGCACAGCCAGATCGCGACAAAGCCTACCAGCAGCAGGGCCGTCGATGGGCTTCCCATGTCGCCGGCGCGCAGGGCCGCTCCGATTGGCGCCCACAGGACGCGAAGCAGCAGCGTGGCCAGCGCGGTCAGCACGACCAGCGCGACCAGGGTCACCGCCGCGGTCCCCAGCAGGGGCAGCGGCCGGCCCCGAAGGTCGCGTGCCGCGTTGGCGAACGAGCTGGCCAGCGGTTCGGGACGCGGGCCGACCGCCCTGCGCTGCGCGCTGGAGCCGAAGGCCTGGCCCAGCAGGACGAGGAGGACGAGAAGCGCGATGAGCGGCGCCACGTCACGCGCGATGCGGAGCAGCACCGGCCCGCCGATGTCGGGCGACTGGTACTCCCCCGGCGCCACCGCCGCGACGCCGACGGCCAGCGCCATGACCGCCGCGGCGGCAGGGAGCAGCGCGACCAGGAAGACGACGAAGGTGACCGCCGCCTCACCGGTGAGCGTCTCCTCGGGGGCGTGGCGCTCCCCGCTGTCGGGCAGCTCGTCGAGCAGCGGCCGCAGGCCGCGCTGGAGGGCCGACTCTCCGAGCGCGGCCAGCAGGCACACGCTGAGGATCCCGAACAGCGTCGCCATCGACAGCAGCAGCACGTTCCACGGCCACGCACCGGACGAGTAGAGGTTCTCGCCGAAGAACTCGAGATCGCTCGCATCGGGGAGTGGCACGATCGCCAGCGCAAGTGGGAGCCAGCCGACGAAGGCGAGTGCCGCCAGGGCGCCCGGGATCCACAGCTCGGCACGGTTCGAGACGAGACGCGCCGCCGCAGCAGCGGCACCCACCCAACGACGCATCGGTCCGTGCTCCATTCGCTCGATCAGTCGAGCTCCAGGGCGCGGTAGGACGCCCCGATCCCGGCGAGGTGATGCTCGAGGTCCATGGCCGCCGCGATCTCGTCGTGGTCGAGCCACTCGGCCACGCCGGCATCCTCGCGCAGCGCGTCACCGAAGGTCGCCTCGCCGGCCCAGGCCCGCCGGGCGGCGCCCTGGACCAGCCGATACGCGGCCTGGCGATCCGCGCCCTTGCGGATCATGGCCAGCAGGAGCGCCTCCGAATAGACCATCCCGCCGAGCTGCTCAAGGTTGGCGCGCATCCGATCCGTGTCCACCTCCAGCCCGTCGAGGAGGCTCGCCAGGGTGCGGGTCGCGTAGGCCGCCACCCCCAGCGCACGCTCGAAGACGAAGCGCTCGGCGCTCGAGTGGCTGATGTCGCGCTCGTGCCAGAGGGCCATGTTCTCGAGCCCCACCAGCGCATCGGCGCGCAGCAGGCGCGCCAGGCCGCTGACCCGCTCGGCGAGGATCGGGTTGCGCTTGTGCGGCATCGCGCTGCTGCCCTGCTG
>JBDTQJ010000030.1:0-17725 GCA_039932235.1 Chloroflexota bacterium | reverse complement strand
AAGCGCCGCCGCCCCCACAGCGACACGTACACGAGGCCGACCAGCACCGGTACCTCGATGAGCGGCCCGACGACGCCGGCAAGCGCCTCTCCCGAGGTGACCCCGAACACCCCGATCGAGACGGCGATGGCCAGTTCGAAGTTGTTGCTCGCGGCCGTGAACGCGATGCTCGCATTCTTCTCGTACGGCATCCGCAATCGGAGGCCGAGCGCGAACGACCCGACCCACATGATCAGGAAGTACGCCAGCAGCGGCACGGCGATCAGGGCCACGTCCAGCGGCTGGGCGGTGATGACCTCGCCCTGCAGGGCAAACAGGAGCACCACGGTGAACAGCAGGCCGTAGAGCGCCCATGGCGCGATGCGTGGGATGAACCGGGTGTCGTACCACTCCTGGCCGCGGGTTCGCTCACCCCATCGGCGCGTGAGGTACCCGGCGACCAGCGGTATGCCGAGGAAGATCAGCACGATCTTGGCGATATCCCACATTGATACGTTCAGTGTCGCGGTCTGCAGACCCAGCCACGCGGGTACCAACTCGAGGTAGAAGTAGCCCAGCGCGGAGTAGGCAACGATCTGGAAGGCGGAGTTGATCGCCACCAGGACGGCCGTTGCCTCCCGGTCGCCGCAGGCCAGGTCGCTCCATATGAGGACCATGGCGATACAGCGGGCAAGCCCGATCATGATGAGGCCGGTCCGGAACTCCGGCTGGTCCGGCAGGAAGCTCCAGGCCAGGGCGAACATCAAGGCCGGGCCAACGACCCAGTTGAGGAACAGTGACGTGATCAGCAGGGTCCGGTCCGCGGTGACTCGGCCGACCTCGGCGTAGCGCACCTTGGCCAGGACGGGATACATCATGACCAACAGGCCTGCGGCAATCGGCACCGAGACCGTGCCGACTCTGACCGCGTCGAGCCAGTCATTGAGCTCTGGGATCACTCGGCCCAACCCAAGGCCCAGGACCATCGCGGCGATGATCCAGACCGGCAGGAAGCGGTCCAGTACCGACATTCGAGCCAGCGCCGGCTGCGTGGCATCGGTCGGTGCCGCGGTCGTGGGCTGGGAGGGCAGCATGATCCTGACCGTACACCCTCGCGCCGTTCTGCTTCTGTTGCGCCTTCCGCCCGCGGACATTCGTCCATCTAGGCACGGACCAACGCGGGTGCTACCCTCGCCCGCACTGCGACCCGGACTGGTTTCATCTGGACTCGAGTTCGTGCACGAGCGGTCGCCACGAGGAGGCACATGAACTTCAGCACACTCTCGTCAAACGAAAAGCTGGCCGTCTACGGGTCGGTCGCCGTCATTATCGGCGGCTTGATCGGCTTCTACGGCGTCGGTCTGCTGGCCGTCCTGGCCGCGATCGGGATGCTGGCCATCGTGTTCCTGCCGCAGATGTCGCCGAGCACCAACCTGCCCGGCTCAAAGGGCAGCCTGATGCTGCTGGCCGGTGGCGTCGCTGCCGTCGTGCTGGTGCTGTCGCTGCTCGTCTACTCCGGCGTGCTGTTCGCCTTCGCGGGCTTCGGCTCGATCCTCTTTCTCGTCGCCGTGGTCGGCGGCGTGCTGATGGCGTGGGCCGGTTGGCAGGAGTTCCAGAGCGAGGGGGGCAAGTTCCAGCTCGGCAGCTCCGGCGCCGCCTCCAGCGCCCCTCCGGCAAGCTCTGCGCCGACGTCGAGCAGCACCCCTCCGGCAAGCTACGAGCAGCCGGACGCGGCTCCGCCGGCCACGAGTGCGCCGTCCGCCCCGCCGACCGCGCCGGCTCCGTCGGGCGACACCGAGATGGACGACCGCCCGCCCGCCTGAGATTTCCCGGCGCCTAGCCGCCGCTGACGGACCGATAGCGCCGCACGAGCAGGCCGACCCAGTCGTCGACCTGCTCGTCGGCCGTTCCGCGGCCCTCGGCACGCGCCGCCTTCACCAGGCGGTGCACCACCACGTCCTCCGCCAGCCCGTCGTCGACCGCGTCGAGGGCCTCGGCGAGCAACGCCGCCCGCTCCGGGGAGGCGCTGTCGCGCAGCCAGCGCAGGAGGTCGGCGAGGTCGGCGTGCGTCGCTTCCAGCTCTGGCGGCGGGTCGGGCAGCGCCTCCGTGACGTAGGCGATGGCGAGCGCGAGCAGCTCGACCCGCGGGGTGCGCCGCACCAACGACGGTGACCCGTCGGCGCCGGCGCCGGCGAAGGCGAGGCAGAACGCGTCGCCGTCGTGCACGAAGCCGACCCACGGCGAACCGGGGTCGGCTCCGAGGCGGCCCACCGCCGCCGGGCGTTGGCGTTCGGCAGCCATCTGCCGATCCTCGTGGCTAGCGGGGCTCGACCTGGTTGGCCGGCAGGATGACGATCCGCCGGTTCGGCTCCACGCCCACGCTCTGGGTGCGGACCCGCGGGTTCTCGATCAACGCCATGTGCACGATCCGCCGCTCGACGGCCGGCATGGCCTCCAGCTGGATGATCTTGCCGGTCTGGATGACTCGCTTGCCGGCACGCTCGGCGACGTCGCGCAGCTGGTCCTCGCGGCGACCGCGATAGTTCTCGACATCGACCATGATCCGCAGCTGCGGACCGTCGCGGCGAGCGACCATCAGGTTGACGATGTGCTGCAGGCTGGCGAGCTTCTCGCCGCGGCGCCCGATCAGGACGCCCAGGCCGTCGCCCTTGACGTTGAGCTTGGAGGTCTCGTGACCCTGGGCGATCTCCACGGTCGCCTTGAGGTCCATCAGGCGCATGATCTCGGTCAGCACGCCCTGCGCCTCGACCAGGATGCCGCGCTCCTCCTCGGTCAGCTCGTCGAGCGGCTTGGCGGGCACGAACGGGGTCGGCTCGCGCATCGGGCGCTCGCGGGGAGGACCCGCCTCAGCGCCATCGTGGCCGTTGCGACCGCGGCCACCGCGGCGTCCGCGGCGGCGGCGTGGCTCGTCGTCGTCGTCGTCCTGCTCGCCGATCGGGAGGGCGGCTGCGGGTGGCTCGGCCTCCTCCGCATCGCCGGCGGGTGCCTCGGCGGCCTCCTCCGCCTCGGGGGCGTCGGCGACCGGGGCGGGCGCCTCTTCGGCACGGGCGCGCGAGCGTCCGCGCGGACGGGGAGCGGGCGCCTCTTCGGCCTCCTGCTCCTGCTCAGGCGCGGGCTCGGCATCGGGCTCGGCCTCCGCCACCGGTGCCGGCGCGGGGGGGCGAGGTGCCGACCGGACCGATGCGGACGCGGCGACCGCCGACTTCGGCGCGGCCAGGATGCGGGCATCCTCGCCGCCCACGCCGAGCAGCCCGCGGCTGCCCTGCGCCAGGATCTCGATGTCGAGGTCGCCAAGATCCGAGCCGAATTCCTTCATGGCGGTGCGGATGGCTTCCTCGACGTTCTTACCGGAGAATTCTCTGAACGTCATCGTTGCTTACGACCTCGTCGCTTGCCGCCCTGGCGCTTGCCCGGCCGCTGGCCGGATTGCGCTGGGCGTGGGGATGCGGGTCGTGGGCTCTCGCGATCGGTCTCGTCTCCGCTCGTGCGCTTCGCGTCCGATACGTCGTCGCGACGGCGCGGCCGAATGGCCGAGGACTCCGGCGACGGCGCCCAGGAGGGCTGCCAGCGGAGGATCGGGAAGAGGTTGCCCCAACCCATGATGAGGAACTGCTGCACGACCAGGTAGGCCGTGTACACGATCCAGTACAGGATCAGTCCGCTCGGGAAGAGCCCGCCCCAGAAGATGGTGAGGAGCGGGAAGAGATAGGTCATGGTGCCGGTGGCCGCGGCCGTTGGATCGTCCGGGTTCGGGCGCGGCGAGGTCATCTTGACCTGGATGAACTGCAGCAGCGCGGCGATCACCGCGAGCGCGGAGAGGGAGAAGGCGACGCCCGGGATGGTCACCGCGAAGACGTGGTCGACCCGGGCCAGGTCGAGTCCGAAGAGCCACGCGACCTTGGTGTTGACCGTCTCGGTCAGCTTGACCGGATCGATCAGCTGGCAGTTGAGCGGCAGGAAGTGGCTGAAGTGGCTCACCGTGAACGCGGGCAGGTCACACGCCCCGTTGATGGGAGCCGTGTACTGGTGCGCCTGCTCGCTGATGGTCTGGATGTTCGGGAGCGCGTCCTTGAGCTGGGTGAACCCCTCCGAGCCAGCCTGCTCGGCCGTGAGGCTCACCACGTTCGAGGCGCGGATGAGCGCCTGGTACAGGGCGAACAGGATCGGCAGCTGGAGGACGACCGGCAGGCAGCCGGCGGCGGGGTTGACGCCGTGCTCCTTGTACAGCGCCATCGTCTCCTCGGAGATCTTCTGGCGGTTGCCCTTGTGCTTGCGCTGCACCTCGCGGACGAGGGGCTGCATCCGCTGCATCTCCTTCTGCGAGCGGATCTGGCGGATGAAGAGCGGCGCCAGCGCCGTCCGAATGAGGATGGTGAAGACGATGATGGCCAGCGCGAAGTCGCTGAACAGCAGGTTGTAGAAGAAGATCAGCAGGTTGAAGAGGGGCAGGAAGAACACGTCCCACGGGGGCGTGAAGTGCTCGATCCCCAGGAAGCCGGCGCCGATCACGGGTGGCAAGATGCGCGATCCTCGTTCATGTGACCGGGTCGTAGCCGCCCGGGTGGAGCGGGTTGCAGCGCGCGATGCGCCGCATGCCCATCCAGGAGCCACGCAGCAGTCCGTGGCGCTCGATGGCCTGGTAGGTGTAGGTGGAGCAGGACGGCGTGTAACGGCAGCTGGGCGGCATCCAGCCGGTGAGCTTCTGATAGGCGGTGATCAATCCCAGGCCGATCCTTCTCATCTTCCGATCCCTGCTCGCTCCACGAGCGTGGTGGCGGCCTCCCGCAGCTCGGCGAAGCTCGCCTCCGCGGCGGTTGGTCGCGCGATCAGGAGCAGGTCGTATCCCGCCCCGATCTCGTCGAGCCGCTCCCGCACGATCTGGCGCAGGCGACGGCGTACCCGGTTCCGTACCACGGCCCCCCCGAGCGAACGCGGTGTGCTGAACCCGACGCGCGTCTCGGCGCGATCGGTGTGACGCCAGCGAAGGACGAGGAGCCGGTGCGATCGTGCCGTCCCGCTGCGCATCACGGCGTCGAAGTCGACGCGATGGCGAAGCATCGGGAGCGGCGGCACGTCTCGTGCGCCTCCGCCGATGAGCGTCAGACGGTCAGCTTCTTGCGTCCCTTGGCGCGACGCCGAGCGAGCACGCGGCGACCACCCTTGGACGCCATCCGGGCCATGAAGCCATGCTCCCGCTTGCGGGCGCGTCGCTTAGGCTGGTAGGTCGCCTTTCCCATGGGTGGTGATCGTCCTCGTGCGTGAAGGTGGCCGGCGGGTTCGATATCGCTGCGAAACGCGCAGGATGCCGGCTCGAGCCGGCTGCGGGCAGCGCCCACCGTGACCGTGGTGCGGTTCCGGGGCGATTGTACGTATCGCGCGTGAGACGGTCAAACCGCCGCCGCCGAAGGGGTGCGCGCCGACCGGTACGAAGGTCGCACGGCTGGTCGCGAATGCATCCGAAAATGGATTGCCGCCGCCGAAACGAGGCTGCTACACTACCGCGACCCCGCGGCCGGAAGCGTCCATTCGGACCCACTCGTCCGCCCCCGAGGGCGTGGATTTGTACCCCGTTCAAGGCCCGTGCTGCGGGCGTGGAGACGCGTGTTGATGGAAGCGAAGCAGGTCTGGCGCGCCGTGTTGGGCGAGCTCCAGGTGAGCCTCTCACCGGCCAATTTCGAGACCTGGCTGAAGGACACGCAGCTCGTCGAGATCGACGACAACCGCTTCCGCATCGCAGCTCCCAACGGCTTCGCCCGCGACTGGCTCGACAACCGGTATCGCACCCTCATCAGCCAGACCCTGGCGCGCGTGGTCGGCGGCTCCGTGCAGGTCGAATTCGTGGTCGCCGACGCACCGGGCCCGGTGCCCGACCAGGCGTCGGAGGAGACCCTCCAGCTGCCGCCGCTCTCGGCCGGTGGCAATGCGCTCAACCTCAACGGGCGCTATGTCTTCAGCAACTTCATCGTCGGCTCCGCGAACCGACTCGCCCACGCCGCGGCGCTCAGCGTGGCCGAGCGGCCGGGGCACGCCTACAACCCGCTCTTCCTGTATGGCGGGGTCGGCCTCGGCAAGACGCACCTGATGCACGCCATCGGCAACGCGGTGGCCGCCAAGTTCCCGCGCAAGCGCGTCCTGTACGCGTCGAGCGAGAAGTTCACCAACGACTTCATCAACTCCATCCGTGAGCAGAAGATGGAGGACTTCCGGAACCGCTATCGGCGCATCGACGTGCTGCTCATCGACGACATCCAGTTCATCGCCGACCGGGAGCGCACCCAGGAGGAGTTCTTCCACACCTTCAACGCGATCCACGAGGCCGGCAAGCAGATCGTCCTCTCATCGGATCGGCCGCCGAAGGCGATCACCACGCTGGAGGAGCGCCTGCGCAGCCGCTTCGAGTGGGGTCTCATCGCCGACCTGACCCCGCCGGACCTGGAGACGCGCATCGCGATCCTGCGGTCCAAGGCGGAGGAGCAGCTCGACCTCATCCCGCCGGACGTCATCGAGTTCATCGCCCGCAAGGTGGTGAGCAACGTCCGCGAGCTGGAGGGGGCGCTCAACCGGGTCATCGCCTACGCGTCGATGAGCGGCATGCCGATCAGCATCGAGCTGGCCTCGGCCGTGCTCTCGAACGTCATGTACAACCCCAAGAAGCGGTCCATCACCCCGCAGCGCATCGTGCGCGCGGTCGCCGATTACTACGGCGTGCACCTGGACCTCCTGCGCTCGAGCAAGCGCGACCGCGCCATCGTGGTGCCGCGCCAGATCGCGATGTACCTGATGCGCGAGGAGACCGATATCAGCCTGCTGCGCATCGGTGCCGAGCTCGGCGGACGCGACCATTCCACGGTCCTGCACGCCTACGACAAGATCGCGCGCGAGCTGGGGGAGAACGACGAGATGCGTCGGGAGATCAACGCGGTGCGGGAGATGATCTACTCCGAATGAGCGCCAGCCGCCGGGTCGCCGTACGTGCGCCGGGTGGTACTTCTGGCCCGATCCGGGTGGATAACTCGCCGGTTCCGGTGGATATCCCATGAGCCGTGTGGACAACACCGGCTCCGGCGGGAGAGGCCCGGGCGGCCCATCCACCACCGTGTCGGCGGCGCCCACCGGTTCGAACCGGCCGGTGAACGCCTCGTCCACAGCCGTGGCGGAGGGATTTGATCGGGAAATTGGGTCCTGTCCACGCCGTCCACACGCCTACTAGGGAGGACGACGGATAGGAAGTATCCTTTGGAGAAGTTCGATAGTGGTGTGATGCGACCCGTGGGATGTGGATACGCATCGGTCGCACAGATGAGGACTGAGAAGCGCACATGAATGTCTCGGTGATGCAGGAGAACCTGGCGCGCGGGCTGGGCATCGTGAGCCGTGCCGTGAGCAGCCGGGCGACCCTGCCGGTCCTGGCCAACGTGCTCCTGCGGACCCAGGACGCGGGGCTCAAGCTCACCGCCACGAACCTCGAGATCGGGATCAACTGCTGGGTCCCCGGCAAGGTCGCCGAGGAGGGCGAGATCACCGTTCCCGCCAAACTGCTGACCGACCTGGTGTCGAGCTTCCCGAACCAGCGCGTCGACCTCGTCCTCTCGCCGAAGGACCGCACCCTGAAGGTGACCTGCGCGGGCAGCAAGAGCTCCATCAAGGGCATCGAGGCGGACGAGTTCCCGGTGGTGGCCGCGATCGGCGATGCACCGGCGACCAGCGTCGACGCGCGAGCCCTGCGGGAGGCGCTCGGCGAGGTGGTCTTCGCCGCCGCGACCGATGAGAGCCGCCCCATCCTGACCGGTGTGCTGACCAAGCTGGCCGGCTCGCGGATGACCCTGGCCGCGGCCGACAACTACCGCATCGCCGTGCGCCACCTGGAGCTCGCGACACCGGTCAGCGCCGAGATGGTGATCGTGGTGCCGGGCCGCTCCTATGGCGAGCTGATGCGGATCCTGCCCGACGGCGAGGCGGCCGTCGAGATCACCGTGACGCCGAACAAGAGCCAGGTCCTCTTCCACACGGAGGGCATCGACCTGGTCAGCCGCCTGATCGAGGGCCAGTTCCCGAACTACGAGCCGGTCATCCCCAGCTCCCACACCTCCCGCGCGGTGGTCGACCGCGAGGCGTTCCTGTCCAGCGCCCGGCGCGCCAGCATCTTCGCCCGCGACAGCGCCAACATCGTCAAGATCGCGCTCGGCGGCGAGGGAGTCGACGGCGAGGAGGCCTCGGCCGTCTCGATCACCGCCCACGCGGCCGATATCGGCGACGCGGCGGATGCGCTGGAGGCGAACCTCGAGGGCACGCCGACCACCATCGCGTTCAACGCGCGCTACCTGATCGATGTGCTCAGCAACCTGGGCGCCGACGAGGCCGCGCTCGAGCTGTCCGGGCCGCTGGCGCCGGGGGTCATTCGCGGGGTCGGCAAGGACGACTACGTGCACGTCATCATGCCGGTCCGCACCGCGTCGTAGCTCGACCGATGAGGGCCTGAGCATGCGCCTGGCCCGCCTGGCCCTCGAGCACTTCCGCAGCTACGAGGCCGCCGAGCTGCACCCCGAGCCGGGCCTGACGATCGTCGCCGGACCGAACGGGGCGGGCAAGACCAACCTGCTGGAGGCCGTCTTCGTCGGTGTCACCGGCCGCTCGCCGCGCGCCGCCGCCGACCACGAGCTGGTGCGCCACGGCGCTCCGTACGGGCGGGTGCGACTGGACCTGGCGGACCCCGCCGGCGGCGAGGGCGCGAGGGTCGAGGCCCTCATCCCGGGCGTGCAGCCGCCGGCCGGGCTACGCAAGCGGGTCAGCGTGAATGGGCTGGCGCGCCGCAGCGGGTCCCTGGGTGAGCTGGTGCGGGCCGTGCTGTTCCGTCCCGAGGAGATGCTGCTGCTGGTGGGCTCGCCGTCCGAGCGCCGTCGCTTCCTGGACGCGATCCTCGCCCAACGCGATCGCCGTACCGCGCGTGACCTGGTGGAGCTGACGCGGGTACTGGCCCAGCGCAACGCGCTGCTGCGTGCCATCCGGCGCGAGGAGGCGGGCGCCGAGGGGATGCCCTTCTGGGACGACCAGCTGGCCACGGTCGGTGCTCGGGTCACCGCCGCGCGATTGGCCCTGGTGCGCGAGCTCGGGGAGCGGATCGGCGCGCTCCACGATGCGGTGGCGCCCGCCGACGAGCTCGGTGACGCGGTGCGCCTCTCGTACGTCGACTCGCTCAAGGATGCGTGGCCGGAGCGCGGCGCGTCCGAGGCGGTGGACGTCCTGGAAGCCGCCTATCGCCGCCGCATCGCCGACCTGCGGCAGAAGGAGCAGTGGAACGGTGTCTCGCTGGTAGGCCCACAGCGCGACGACCTGCGGGTGGAGCTCGCCGGCCGCGAGGTTGCGGTCCACGCCAGCCGCGGGCAGCAGCGGACCATCATCCTGGCCCTGAAGCTCGCCGAGACGGACCTGCTGGGCGTCGACGGACCGCGCCCCATCGTGCTCCTCGACGACCTCTTCAGCGAGCTTGACCCGGAGCGCTCGGAGCGGGCGCTGGACCTGTTGACCGAGCGCGGCCAGGTGCTCGTGACGATGGCCGACACGGGGGCCATTCCGGCGGCACGTCGTGCCCGCGTGCCGATCTGGCAGGTCGACGACGGGCGCCTCTCACTCACCCCGCGGGTCGCCTGACGATGCCACGCGAGGAGGCGGGCGCGGCCATCGAGCGGACGCTGCTGGAGAGCCTTGGCGCCGACGGGGCGGAGGGGATCGCCCGGGCCCAGGTGCGGATCGCGTGGGAGGAGGTCACGGCCGAGGTCGGCCTGAGCCGCGCCGGGATGTCGTCGCGGATTGTCGGCGTGGCCAACGGGATCGGCCAGGTGCAGGCCTCCGAGCCCATCCTGGCGAACGAGCTGCGCCTGCGCGCCGAGGCGCTCACCTCGGCGGTGAACCGCCGAATGGTGGGTCGTCCGGGGGCGACCATCGTGCTGCGTGGATTGGCCGTATCGGTGCATCGCCGCGACTGACCAGGTTCCTATACTCGCTGTCAGCAGCTGCCAACTCGCAACCGACCGAGCACCGCCATGAGCACCCGCCTCGCAACCCGCATCGGTCTTCCGCCGGCCGACGAGCGCCCATCCGGCGCGCTCGACGTCGTGCGCTTCCACGAGCCGACGGTGGGCGCGCTGGCACGCACGAAGGGCAGCCTCTTCCTGCTCGCCCAGGTGACCGGTGCCGACCCCGGCCTGGCCCGCGCGGCCGCCGAGGCGCTCGACGAGGTGGAGCGCGCCTACTACTACGACCTCTCGGCCGGCGCCTCCGGCTCACTCGCCAAGGCGCTGCGCAGCGCGAATCGCCGTCTCTTCCACCATCGTCGCAAGCTCGGCATCGGCCGTCGTGGCGGTGTCGGTGTCGTGGCGGTGGCCATCCGGGCGCGCGAGCTCCACGTCGCCAAGCTCGGGCCGGCGAGCGCGGTCATCGTCCGCGACGGGCGGATGTACGAGCTGCCGCCGCCCCCGGCGGTCGCCGAGGAGGATCCCCGGCTGCGACAGCGACGGGTCGCGTCCACGCTGGGTGAGGCGCTCGAGATCGAGCCCTACACCTGGCACGGCGACCTGGCGCCCGACGACCGCGTCGCGCTGGTGAGCCGCAACCTGGCGCAGGTGGTGGGCATCGAGGAGCTCAAGGGGGCGCTCGGGGCGATGCGCCCGGCGGCCGCCGCCGAGCATCTGCAGCGCCTCTTCGCGATCCGTGGCGGCGCCGGCTCGGACGGCCTCATGGTGGTGGAGGTGATCGAGCTGGCGGCCACCGCGACGACGCAGCAGCTCGAGCCGGTCCGGCCGGCTGACACGCTCGCCGGGCTGCCCGACGAGAGCCCGGTCCCGCTGGCCGATGCGCTCGGCCGCCTGCTGCACCGTATCGGCGCCGCGCTGGACGCCATCCAGTCTGCCGCTGCGGGCGTGCTGCTGCGCTTCGTCAACGTCCTGCTCGCCTTCGTCCCGCGGCGGCGCGCGCACTACCCGCGTGCCGTCTCGCGCACGGACGAGCGCGAGTCGGGACGCCGCCATCGGCTGGGCCTGGTGTGGATGGCGATGCTGGCCGCGATGATGGCGATCGGCGTGACCGTCGGGTCGCTGCCCTCGGCCGCGCCGACCGAGGCGATCCCGCGGGCCGCGGTCGCACGCCAGGCGATCGCCGGCGCCGTCGAGCTGATCGACCAGGTCGAGGAGCAGGTCGAGGGCCGCAACCTCGTCGATCGCGCACCCGAGCGGGCCACGGACCTGCTGGGCGACGCGTTCACCCAGGTCGAGCGCGCCGCCGGGGCCGGCGTCGCGGCGGCCGAGCTGGAGCCGCTGCGCGGCCGGGTCGACCGGGCGCTGGACCAGCTGTACCGCGTGGCCCGCATTCGGGACATTGCCCCGGTCGCCGACCTTGGCGGCACTCTCGAGGAGATCGACGCCACACGCATGGTGGCGTCCTCGGACGGCGCCCTCTGGCTGACCGAGGCCGGCCGCGGCCGGGTGCTGCGCGTCGACCCCGCCGACGGCACCACGACCGTCGTGTATCGCGCCGGCCAGGAGCTGGACGGGGCGACGGCCGGGGAGCCGTGGCTGATCGCGACCGCGGCGACCGACGTCGTGGTCGTCGACCGGCAGCGCCAGGCGTGGCGGATCGACCTGGTCGAGCTCCAGCCGCGACGCATGCCACTCGCCGGGATCGACGGGGTCGCTCCCGAGAGCACCCTCTTCGCCGCGCTCCAGCATCGACCGCCGCTCGAGATCTTCACCCTCTACCTGGTTGACGCGGGGAGCGGCCAGATCGACAAGTGGACTCCGCCTGCCGTCATCCCGGTCACATTCCCGACCGCCGCCGAGCCGTTCCTGATCGGGGAGGCTGACCTGCCGCCGGGCGACGCGCGCGACCTGCTCGTCGACGCCAACCTGTGGCTCCTGCATCGCGACACGCTGACCCGCGTCAACTTCGGGACACCCCTTCCGCAGGCCGACTACTCGCTCGACGCGCCGCCCGACGCCCAGGTGCGGCGCGACCTCGACTACCGGCTGCTGGACGCGGCCACGATCGGCGAACGCGAGCTCTTCTATGTGTACGACCATGCCAACGCGCGGATCCTGGGCTTCCAGCGCGCCGACGGCGCGTTCATCGGACAGTGGATGGCCCCGCGCCGCGGCGCGCAGGCGGGGCTGCTCGACAACGTGGTCGGGCTACGGGTCCAGTCGGTCGCAGACGGCCCGGCGGTCGCCTTCCTGGCGACTCCGGACCGCGTCGTGCGCGTCGTGCTCGAGTAGGGCGTGGCTTAGAATCGGTCCATGCCGGAGCAGCCATTCGGCCGGGTGCGGCTGATCGAGATGGTGGTGGAGAGCGTGCGCGTGCACATGCTCTCGAGCCAGCACGTGGTCATCCTCAAGGAATCCGAGCGGGACCGATACCTCCCCATCTGGATCGGCCCGGCGGAGGCGAACGCGATCGCCATGCGCCTGCAGGGACTCACCGCCGAGCGACCGCTCACCCACGACCTGCTGGTCAACGTGCTCGCCACCGTGCGCGCCAGCCTCAGCCGCGTAGTGGTGACCCACGTGAACGAGGGCACCTTCCACGCGCGGCTGTATGTCGAGCACGCGGACGGCGAGGAGTCGGAGGTCGACTCGCGCACCAGTGACGCCATCGCAGTGGCGGTTCGCACCGCCTCACCGATCTACGTGGACGAGCGGGTGCTCGACGAGGCCGGCGTCGAGCCCGATCAGATCGAGGGTGTCGAGGGTGGGCCCTCCGAGGAGAAGCTCGCGGTCTTCCGCGACTTCATCAACTCGCTTGATACCGATGTCGACGTCGATACCGATGCCGGCGACACCGACCGCAGGGACGAGAGCCGCTAGTCCGGAGATCCCCCTCCTCAGCGAGTGCGCAGCGGCCCGAGTACCGCGCGCCGCCGCAGCCACAGCGCGATCCGCAGCTTCCCGATGTCGCGGAACGTCCGCAGGATCTTCTCGAAGCTGGCGCCGGTGTTCTCCCCCGCCGTGCGCGGGAAGTGGTTGACCCCGACCTGCGCGATTCGCTCGCCGCGGGCGCGGAGCTTGATGAGCAGCTCGGCGGAGAGGAACGGCGAGTCAGCGTCGAGCTGCAGGCCGTCGAAGACCTCGCGCCGGAACAGCTTCATGGCGCAGTCGATGTCGCGCACGCGGAGGCCGAACAGCGCCGAGACGATGGCGTTGTAAGTCTTGGCGATGAAGATGCGGTGCGCCGGATCGCGGCGCTTGATCCGGTAGCCGATCACCACGTCGACCGGCTTGCGAGCCGGGTCCTCGAGCCGCGAGAGCAGGCGGCCCATCTCCTTGAGATCGAACTGCAGGTCGCCGTCGGAGAAGGATACGAGCTCCCCCTCGGCGGCCGCGAACCCGGCCTGCAGGGCGCCGCCGTAGCCCCGGTTCTCCTGGTGCACGACGCGCACGTTGTCATGCGCCGCGGCGAGGGCGTCGGCGAGCTCCGGGGTGCGATCGGTCGAGCCGTCGTCGACGATCACAACCTCGAGGGACGGAACGAGCGGGCCGATGTCGGCGAGCGCCCGCTCGACGGTGCGCTCCACGTTCTCCTCCTCGTTGTAGGCGGGGAAGAAGAAGGTGAGTCGGGGCCGATCGGTCACGCGGGCTCCTCAGCTGGGGCGGGAATCAGGGCAGGACCTCGACGAGCTCGGTATAGCCGCCGTAGGTCGCCACGGGTCGGGTGCGGAAGACGGACAGCAGCCGCTCCACCTCCCAGTCCGGCGGGACGAGGAAGACGGGGCGGCGCCCCAGGTGGCCGCGGATTGCCGCATCGATCGTACTCCAGCCGTCGTCGATGATGTTCCGCTCGTCGATGATCGTGATGTCGGGCCGGTCGCCGAGCACCCAGCGGTGGTACCAGAGGGGCGTGCTGTAGCTCCACCAGCTGATGATCACCGCGTCCTGCGGGAGGGCGCGGTACACACTGGTCACCCACAGGTCGGCCTCGCGGTTGTCCGACTGGTCACGGACCTCGTAGCGGGTCGCCAGCGCCACCGCGGGCAGGAGTGCTGCCAGACCGATGACGATCGCCCCGGCGATCGACGCGGCCCGCCGTCGTCCGGCGAAGTCGAGCGTGCGTCGCGTCGCCTCGGCCACCGCCCGCGCGCCACCGCCGGCCAGCGCGGCCGCGGCGACCCCGATCAGCACGCATGCCACCAGCGTGCTCAGCAGGTAGTAGCGGTCGATGTCGCCGTCCTCGAAGTTCATGGCATAGAAGATGTTCGAGACGACCAGCAGGCCCAGGAACGCGAACGCGCCGAGGCGCCGCACGGCGAGCGTCGCGGCGCCCATCGCGACGACCAGCCAGCCCGGCCCGACGAGCTGGGCGGCGAGCACGCTCTCGGCCTTGTCCCACTTGCCGGCGAGGAAGTCGAGCGGATTGGCGAACTGGTCGAAGAGGCCGTGGAACTGTTCGGCGAAGACCAGGTAGCGGAACCCCTCCCAGGTGGTGGGCCGGGCGTAGAAGAGCGGCGGCTCGGGCGAGATGTTGGCTCGGATCGGGATGTACAGGTACACCAGCAGGCCAACCACGAGGAGCGCTGCGCAGGCCAGGATGAGGCGCCATCGTCGCCAGATGCCCGGGTCGACGATGAACAGCCATGGACCGATGGCGAAGGCCATCAGGCCGGTGAGCGGATGGTTGCCCATGCTCAGCCCGAAGACCAGGGCCGCGGCCGCCAGCCAGCGGCCGGGGTGCGGGGAGCCGACCTGCTCGGCGGTCCGCCAGGTGACGACGAGCCACACGATGGTGGCCGCCAGACCGATGTGGATGGCGTGGACATCGGCGCGCAGTGCGTTCTCCCACGGCTCGCTGGCGAAGGCGAAGGCGAGACCGGCCACGCCGGACGCGGCGGCCACCAGCCAGCGGCTGCGCTCGGTGATGAAGTGCGAGGTGATGAGGACCGTGAGGCCGGCGGCGCACGCCACGCTCACCGCCGAGAGGAGGTTCATGCGGTACGCCACGCCGCCGATGGGCAGCTGGCTCCACAGCCAGCCGAGCACGGTGTAGGTCGGGAAGCCGGTGGGGTGGAAGATCGAGAGCGTCGGCGGCACCGTCTGCGCCTCGGCGGTGTCCCAGAAGCCGGTCGCCGGCATCAAGGTCCGCAGGTAGATCGCCAGGGCCACCAGCGTCGCGAACGCCGCCGCCCACAGCACCGGGCCCGAAACGTGGGCGATGCGCCGCGCAACCTGCCGTCGCCCGGGGTCGTCTGGGAGCCGATGTATACTCACCGCCGCCGTGCCGTGTGACACCCAGCGGCGCCCGTCGGGGCGCCGCTTCTCATGACCTCCCGTCCCGTGCGGCGGGGCGCGAGGCCATTCCGAGACGGCCTGCCCCTCGACGCCGGCACGCTGTTGGCTGCCGCTCTGATCATTGGCCTGCTGCTTCGGGTAGTGATTGCCGGGGTCCTGCTGCCGGAGAGCGGCTTTCGCATCGACATCGGTGACTTCACCGGCTGGGCCAACCGACTGGCAACTCTCGGACCGGGCGAATTCTACGAGACCGGCTATTTCTCCGATTACCCGCCGGGCTACCTCTACGTCCTGTGGCTGCTGGGCATCGTGGGCAGCTGGCTCACGCCCCTCGTCGGGCAGCCCGCCACCGGCGGGCTGGTGAAGATCCCCGGGGTGCTGGCCGACATGGGTGTCGCATGGCTGCTGTTCAGCTATTGCCGCCGCTTCCTGGACCATCGCTTCGGGCTCCGCGGCCGGTCATGGAGCGGCGAGTCGCTGGGGCTCACCGCGGCGGTCATCTACCTCTTCAACCCGGTCACCATCTTCAACAGCGCCATCTGGGGACAGGTGGACTCGGTGGGCACGCTGGTCATGCTGGCGACGCTCTACGCCCTCGCGCGGGGCTGGACGGAGGGCGCTGCGCTGGGCGCCGTGGTGGCACTGCTGATCAAGTTCCAGTACGGCTTCCTGATTCCGATCGTCGCCCTGGTCGGGGTGCGCCGTCACCTCCTGGGCCGCTCCAGCGACCCGCTGCATGACGGTCGCCGCGACCCCGTCCGGATCCTCACCTCGCTGGCGGTGGGGATCGGCTCGCTGGTCGCCCTGCTGGCGCCATTCGGCATGACGCTCTGGCACCCGTCCGGCGACCCGACGATGAGCCTCTTCCACAAGTTCGACGAGGCGACCAAGACCTACGAAGGCCTGACGATCAACGCCTTCAACCTGTGGCGCACGCCGTGGAGCGGACTCGGCGACACGCTGCAGTGGGGCTGCGACGGCCCGTGGCCGGACTCGCCGGGCTGCGCCAACCAGGGAATCGCCTTCATGCTCGGCGGGACCACCATTCCGTGGCAGACGGTGAGCACCGTGCTCTTCATCGCCGCCGTGACCCTCGCCCTCTGGCAGGTCTGGCGCCGCGACGATGCCACCGGCCTCCTGGTCGGCACCCTGTTGGTCGCCGCCGCCTTCTTCGTCCTCCCGACTCGCGTCCACGAGCGCTATCTCTTCCCGGCGCTCGCCCTGGCGGCGCCCCTGGTGGCACGCGCCTCCCTCTTCACGCGGCAACGGGCCGTCCTCGCCGCGGCGGGTGCGGTGGCCCTCGCGGTGATCGGCTACGTGATCCCGGCGCTCCAGAAGGGCGAGGCGATCGGCGGGGGATGGGCGGTCGTCGTCCTCTTCCCGGTGCTTGCCGCCGGAGCGGCCTGGCTCCTTGTCCGCTACGGCTGGGCGGCGCTGTACGTCCTCCTCAGCCTCTCGGTGACCGCCAACGTGGTGTGGGTCTACACGCGTGACTGGAGCTTCGCCGGCGGCGGGGTCATGAACCCCGGCTTCGGAGGCGGACCGATGACCCTGCCCAGCGGCATCGACGACGTCCTCTTCAGCGACGCCGGCGTCTATGCCTTCTCGATGCTTGTGGTCATCGCCTTCGCCTGGCTGGCCTGGCGCACCCTGCGCCTCGGGGTCAGCGCGGCGCCCGCCTGGACCGATGCCGCAGCCGCCATCGCCTCCGGTCCGGGCCGACCCGATCCGGCCTCCCCGGTCGAGTGCGAGGTCCCGCCCGCCGGCGTCCTGCCGCCCGCCGGCGCGTTGCCGGCGCGTGGGTCGCGCGACCCCTTCCTGCGCGAGCCCGGGCGGCGCCTTGATCGGCTGGACGCCGTCCTGGTGCTGGGATTCGTCCTCTTCGCGCTGCTCTTCCGGCTCTGGCGCATCGACGTGCCGCAGGGCTACCACTTCGACGAGATCTACCACGCCCGCTCCGCGATGGAGTGGCTCGCCGACTGGAACGAGGGCTGGACCGAGGACACCTACGAATGGACCCACCCCATGCTGGCCAAGTACCTCATCGCGGGCGGCATGGTGATCTCCGATCCGAACGAGGTGCGCGCCACGACGGTGCTCGACGCGCCGAGCCCCGCGCTCGCCGTGGCACCACCCCGGGCGTCGCAGTCGCGGGAGCGTTCGGTGGCCTTCACCCTCGACGGCGGCCAGGTGGTGGCGCGTGACGCCCTCGACGGCACCGAGGTCAGCCGCTGGACGGCGGACGGGCCCGTCAGCGCCATCGCGTACGACGACACAGCGGTGCGCCTGCTGGTCGGCCGCTCGGACGGCGGCGAGGTGGTGGCCTACGACCTGGCGACCTTCCTGACCCAGTCCGGGCCGCGGGCACCACCGCCCACGGCAGACCGATGGAGCACCGAGCTGGCGTCGGTGGCGCAGATCGACGTCTCGACCGACGGATCGACGCTCCTCGCGCGCGG
>JBDTQJ010000029.1:0-17964 GCA_039932235.1 Chloroflexota bacterium | reverse complement strand
GTGTCCTCGGCGGTGCCGAAGCCGGCGAACATGCGCATCGTCCACAGGCGACCGCGATGGCCGGTGGGATGGATGCCACGCGTGAAGGGCGGCTCCCCGGGGAGGCCCAGGTCATCCAGCCGGTCCCAGCCGGTCCCCGCGTCGCTGGTCGGGCTGAACTGGTAGCGCGGGCGGCCGGCATCGGGATCGTTGGCCGGGTCTGCCAGGTCGGCCGGGGTGTAGAGCCGCTCGATCTCGACGCCGGACTGGGTTATGAAGCGCGGACGCCGCTCCGGCGCGCGTTCGAGGGCGGGGTCGAGGCGCTCGCGCGCCCAGCGGTCCTGGTGCTCGCGCCAGCGCTCATCGTCACTCATGCGGGCAAGTGTGCCGCCTGGACCGATGGGGCCGCAACCGAGGTTGGCGGCGCGCTCGGCACGCGGAGTGCATTCGGGCCATGCATGTTCACCTTGATTCGACGACTCGTCATTGGCTGGCTGCTCACCAAGCTGCTTCGCCGTCTCACCGGCAACTCGGCGGCGCCGCGGCGCCGCTGATCCCCCTCAGCCCGCGCGCGCTGCCTGGCGCTCCAGGGTGGCCGCCCGTTTCGCCTCGAAGCGTGACGCGGTGGCGTCGAGCCCGTCCAGGAAGGCGCGCAGCTCCTCGCGACGCCGTTCGGCCTCCGGACTGAGGTTCGGCAGCTCGAAGATGCCCCAGTGGCGGAGCAGCGGCCAGATGACCTCGTCGTGGTGCACGCGCAGGTCGTAGATGCCGGCCTTCGCCATCTGGGCCGCCTTGCGAGTGAAGTTCGCCATTCCGGCGCCCGGCATCTGGAAGTCGATGATCTCGTCGGCCACCGCCAGAACGGCCGCCGATGCATCGAGCTTGATCGCCTCACTGAGCATGTCGCGGTAGAACACCATGTGCAGGTTCTCGTCCGCCGCGATGCGGTCCATGATGCGGTCCGCGACCGGATCGGACGAGTACCGACCGGTGTTGCGGTGGCTGATGCGGGTGGCCAGCTCCTGGAACGCGACGTAGGCGATGCCGCGCAGGACGTTGCCGCCGTCGTCGTGGTCGTACGCCGTCTGCAGCTGCTGCATGCGCCCGCGCTCCAGGGCGATGGGGTCGATGTTGCGCGTCACGATGAGGTAGTCGCGAAGCACGATGGCGTGCCGTCCCTCCTCCGCGGTCCACCGGTTCACCCAGTTGATCCACGCCCCGTCGCCGCCACCGAACATGCGATGGATCTCGCGGTGGTAGCTGGGCAGGTTGTCCTCGGTGAGCAGGTTCACCTCGAAGGCGATCTGGGCGACGCCGGTGATGCGCGGCTGGTCGGGCGTCCACGGGTCCTTGTCGAAGTCGCGGCCCACCGAATACGGGATGTACTCGTGCGGGAACCACTCCCTGGCCATGCCGAGGTGGCGGTTCATGAGGCGCTCGGCCGCGGGCTCGAGCTCGGCGAGCAGGTCGCGGGGCGGGATGAAGGGGGTCGACATTCGGAAGTGAACTCTCCTGCGGGGGCGATCACGCGCACCGCAGTCGGTGACGAACGCGCACGTGTGGTACGTGGAACTGCAATTGTCGCACCAATGGCCGCCGGTCTACTCTGGGCGCATGGTCCGTGCCGGCTCCAGCCCAGTCCTGATCGGCCGTGCCGCCGAGCTGGCGCAGCTCGAGGAGCGGTACGAGGCCGCCGCGAGCGGCGTCTCCGCGGCATCCGTGCTCGTGCTCGGCGAGGCCGGCGTCGGGAAGTCTCGCCTCGTCCAGGAGCTGGTAACGCGCGTTCGTGCGCGCGGCGGGCGAGCCCTGGTCGGCGGCGCGATGGAGATCGACGAGGCCAACCTTCCGTACGTGCCGGTGCTCGAGGCGCTCCGCCCGATTGTCGATGACGCGCTCGACGGCGACCCGGCAGCCGACGACGCCATCGGTCGCGCCCGCCATGACCTGGCGCGCCTCTTTCCCGAGCTGGGCGGCGGTGTCGACGGCGACGACGTGGACGTCGGCCTGGCGCAGTCGCGGCTCTTCGGCCAGGTGCTCGGGGTGCTGGGCCGCGCCGGCCAGGATCGGCCCGTGCTCCTGGTGCTCGAGGACCTGCAGTGGTCGGACCGATCGACTCGCGAGCTCGTCGCCTTCCTTGGGCGCAAACTCCATTCGGCGCGCGTGCTGCTGGTGGTGACCGTCCGGACCGATGCGCTCCACTCGCGGCATCCGCTGACTCCGCTCCTCGCCGAGCTCGGACGCGTCGAACGGGTGACCCAGATCCGGCTGGAGCGGTTCACCCGCGCCGAGCACGACGCCCAGGTCACCGCCATCCTGGGGCAGCGGCCACCCAACGAGCTGCTCGCCCAGACGTACGCGCGCAGCGCGGGGAATCCCTTCTACACCGAGGAGCTGATCGCGCCGGGGAGCGGCAGCGTGAGCCTGTCGAGCGGCCTGCGCGACATGCTCCTCGCCCGTGTCCGCGGCCTCAGTGACCGCACGCGGCGCCTGTTGCGCGTCGTCGCGGTCGGGTGGTCCGTCACCCATCCACTGCTCGAGGCCGTGGCCGGCCTGCCTCCCGATGAGCTGCTCGAGTCGCTGCGTGAGGCGGTCGACCGCGCCGTCATCACCACCGATCCCGCATCGGCGCGCTATCGGTTCCGTCACCCCCTGATTGCGGAGGCGGTGTACGAGGACCTGCTGCCCGGGGAGCGGATTCGCTGGCATGCGGCCTACGCCGCCGCCCTGGAGGCCACCCCGCGGCTCGGGGACTCGTCACCGTCGCGCGCGGCCGCCGAGCTGGCCAACCACTGGATGCGGGCCGGTGATGAACGGCGCGCCCTGCCGGCACTCGTCGCCGCCGCTCGATCGGCGAATGCCGCATTTGCGCAGGCCGAGGCATTCGCCGCGCTCGACAAGGCGCTCGCGATCATCGAGGTCACGCCCGACGCGCTCGCCGACATCGACATCGGCCTGCTCGAGCTCACGCGGCTGGCCGCGGAGGCCGCGCAGGCGAGCGGCGACTTCGCCCGTGCGGCCGAGCTGTGGGAACGGGCGATCTCCCTGGTCGACGCCCGCTCGGAGCCGGTGGAGGCAGGGCTGCTGCATGCCCGCACGGGGGAGGCGTACTGGCTCATCGGCGATGGCGAGTCGTTCACCCGCCATCGGCGGCGCGCCGTCGAGCTGGTGCCCGCCGAACCGCCAAGTCCCGCCCGATCCTGGGTGCTCTCACGGCTGGCGTCGGCGCTGGTGATGGCAGGGGCCAGCGACGAGCCGGGACCGTTGGCCGAGGAGGCGGTGTCGGTCGCGCGGGCGGTCGGCGCGGAGATCGAAGAGGGGCGGGCGCTCGGCGTCCTGGGCGTCGCCCAGCTGCAGGCCGGGGATGCCGAGGCGGCGGTGGACAGCCTGCGCGCCGCCCTTGCGATCTCCGGCCGCATGGGGCGTCTCGACGAAGAGGCAATCGACCGGTCCAACCTGTCCGAGGCACTCCACGAGGCTGGCAACCTGCGCGAGGCGCTTGAGGTGGTCCTCGAGGGGGTGGAGCGCGTGCATGCCGCCGGCATGCATCACACCTATGGCGAGACGACGAATGCCGTCGCCATCGACCGAGCCTTCCTGGCGGGAGACTGGGCGCTCGCCGAGCGATTGCTCGGCGACGGTCGTGCGCGCGCTCCGCGCGGGCTGCCGGAGATGTGGCTTGCCCTGGTGGGCGCCGACTTCGAGTCCGCGCAGGGCAACCACGCGGCGGCGGCTGTCGCGCTCGAGACGGTCGATCGCCTCGCCACCTCGCCGCGCATCGTCGGCTGGACAGGCCCGCACGAGCAGCGCGCCCACGCGGCGCTGTGGGCGCGGCGTCCCGCCGAGGCCCTGGCGCACACGCGCGACGCACTAGCCATCCTGGACGCGGCCGGTCTCGCGGCCACGGCGGGGGAGTGGCGCTGGTTGACCATCCACGGGCTGCGCGCGATCGGCGACCTTCGGGATGGCGCCTCGGTTCCCGAGCGCGCGGCGCTCGACGAGGAGGCGGACGCGCTGCTCGGACGCTTTGAGCGGCATGCGGCCAGCGTCACGGATGGCCACCGTGCCTCCGCCCACCTTCGCGCCGACCAGGCTCAGGTCCGGGCCGAGCATGCCCGCGCCAGCGGACACGACGATCCGACCCTGTGGGCGGAAGCCGCGGCCGCGTGGGCCATCCTCGACCATCGCTTCGACGAGGCGGTGGCTCGCTGGCGCGAGGGCGCCGCGGCGCTCGCCAGCGGTGGTGCCGCACGCCCGGCCGCACGCGAGGCGCTGCGTGCGGCTCATCGTCTCGCCTGCGAGATGGGCGCGCACCCGCTCATCGAGGCGATAGAGGAGCTCGCGACGCGCGGCCGCATCGGCCTCGACGTGGGCGATGGCGCGCTATCCGACGATCCCGTCCCAGGGGCGCTCGACGCACTCACGCCCCGGGAGCGCGAGGTGCTTGCCCTGCTCGCGGCTGGGCGAACCAACGGCGAGATCGCGGAGCGCCTCTTCATCAGCCCCAAGACCGCGTCGGTGCACGTCACCAACATCAAGGACAAGCTCGGCGTCGAGAACCGGGTGGAGGCCGCCACGCTCGCGGCGCGCCTCGGACTGGCGGGGGACGGCGAGATCGAATCTAAGGTGCCGCGCGCGGAAATCTAAGGCGCTGCCCAATGCGCGACCGCACTCCGGGCCGGATCATCAGTCCATGCAGGAACACTGCGTCGTTCTATCGCTTCTGCCCGGCCGGGGGGAGTCGGCGCGCGACTTCATGCGCCAGCTTGCAGGTGGGCGCCGCGCCGAGCAGGAGCGATCCGAACGTAGGGTGGGAATCGGGGAAGCACGCTGGTACCTGGGCCGGGTCGCGGGGGGAGAGCTGCTGATCGGCGTGATCGACAGCGGCGATCTGGCCCGGGCACTGGGGCTGCTGTCGGTCTCCATGGATCCTCACGACCTGTGGTTCAAGCGCCAGCTCGCCGCCGTCACCGGCGTCGATCTCAACGAGTCGCCGCGCCTCGAGCCTGCGCAGGAGCTGACCGCCTCGCGCTCGCAGTCTCCCGACTCGCACGCACCACGCGAGAGGTCGTCCGCGCGCCCGACGCCCGGCGCGCTGGTCGCGATGGTCGCCCCCGGCGAGAGCTAGGGATACAGGCCGCGCAGCGACGTGGCCTCCGCGACCCGCAGCACCGCCACCATCTCGGCCGCCTGTCGCAGTGTCACGTGCTCGCGGTCGGCCGTGTCGCAGACCGCGGCGACGGCGCGATCCATGACCCGCTCGAGCTCGCTCGACACCTGCGCGTCGTTCCAGAAGAACGCCTGCATGTCCTGCACCCACTCGAAGTAGCCGACCACCAGGCCGCCCGCCGAGCTGAGGATGTCGGGGATGACCGGGATGCCGCGATCGGCGAGGGCCACGTCCGCCTCCGGCGTCACGGCCCCGCCCGCCACCTCGGCCACGATGCGCGCCTGCACGGCGTCCGCCGTGGCGCCGTCAAGCTGCGACTGCAGTCCGGCGTGGACGAGGATCTCGCAGGGGAGGCCGAAGACCGACTCCAGGTCGATCGGCTCGGTTTCCGGCAGGCCGGCGATGCGGTCATGCTCGCGCATCCAGGCCACCGCGTCGCTGACCCGGATACCGGCATCGTTGACGACCCCGGTGTCGTCGTCGGCGATGCCCACCACGCGCACGCCGGCGCGCTCCAGGCGGCGGGCGAGGATGGTGCCGACCCGACCGAAGCCCTGGATCACCGCCCGCGCCCCGTCGAGCTGGACCTTCGCCGTGCGCCCGACCAGCTCGATGGCGCGGAGCGCTCCGACACTGGTCGCCTCCCGCCGCCCCCGCGACCCGCCGATCGCGATGGGCTTGCCGATCACCGCGCCGGGAATCGTGTGCCCCCGGTGCATCGAGTAGGTGTCCATGATCCAGGCCATCGTCTGCGAGCCGGTGTTGACGTCGGGCGAGGGGATGTCGCGATCCGGGCCAAGGAACGGGCTGATCTCCGTCGCGTAGCGGCGCGTGAGACCCTCGCGCTCGGTGACCGAGAGGGCTTTGGCATCCACCCGCACGCCACCCATCGCCCCCCCGAACGGGATCTGCACCAGCGCGGCCTTCCACGTGTTGGCCATCGCCAGCGCCCGGATTTCGTCGATGGTCAGGTCGGGCACGTAGCGGACGCCACCGGTCGCCGGGCCGCGGTTGACGTTGTGATGGACCCGGTGGCCGGTGAAGACGGAGACCGTCCCGTCGTCCCGCGTGACCGGGAAGCTGACGGTCAGCTCGCGCTTTGGCAGGCGCAGCACGCGGCGCATGCCGTCATCCAGCTGCAGCCGGTCGGCCGCCTCGTCGAGGTGGTGCTGGGCGATCGTCCATAGGTTGGTGTCTCGGGTCGTCGGCGGCACAGGTCACTTCCCGCGGGACTGGCGATTTCGGTGCAGGTCGGGACCAGCCTACGACGCCGGCATGGGTGTCCGTCGCCGGAAGGCGCGACGCGACGACGTGAAGCCGCAGACTGGCGTCAGCTCGTCCCTCGGCGGCCCCACTCTGCGCTGACCGATGGCCCACCTGGAGGACCCCATGGCTCCCCACATCATGACCGTGACCGGACCGATTGCGCCTGAGCAGGCTGGCTTCACGCTGCCCCACGAGCACACCGGCCTCTCGCTGTGGCACATCCCCGGGCGCTGGGATGGCTGGCAGCTGAGCGTCGACGACGAGCTGCTCGGCGACGAGCTGCGCGAAGCGGGTCGGCGCGGCGCCGCGACCGTCGTCGACCTGACGGTGCCGGGGATCGGTCGCGACGCGCTCCGCCTGCGTCGCCTCGCGTCGCGGACCGGGATGCAGATCGTGATGGGCTGCGGCTGGTACACAGAGCCGTATCACCCCGCCGAGGCGCGCATCGCGCAGCGCAGCGTCGACGACCTCGCGGCCGAGCTGATCGCCGAGTTCGAGCGCGGGGTGGGGGAGACCGGCATCCGGCCGGGCATCATCGGTGAGATCGGGGTCGACAAGTCGTGGGTCAGCCCGGCGGAGGAACGCGTCCACCGCGCCGCCGCGCGGGCGTCGCGGGCCACCGGAATGGCGGTCGTCACCCACGCCGTCGGCAGCCCGGTGGGGGCTGATCAGCTTCGCATCCTGGTGGACGAGGGAGCCGATCCGGAACGGGTGGTCGTCGGCCACGCCGACACGCACCCGGACTTCGATCATTGGCTGGCGCTGCTGGACACCGGCGCCAGCCTCGCCTTCGACAACCTCCAGCAGCGCAGCGGGGCAGCGGAGGCGCGCGAGGCGCGGCTGATCGAGCTCATCGTCGAGCTGCTGGAGCGGGGCTTCGCCGGCCAGCTGCTGCTGAGCCAGGACGTGTGCCACGACGACCAGCTCAAGGCGAACGGGGGGTCAGGCTACACGTACCTCCAGCAGCACTTCCTGCCCAAGCTGCGCACTGCCGCGGTCGGCGAGGGCGAGATCGCCACGATGACGGTCGACAACCCGCGCCGGCTGCTGACGCTGCCCTGACCCAATGGCCGAGCCACGCGACCCGATCGCCGACCTGAAACGCATCGCCTTCCTGCTCGAGGTGGCCAGCGAGCCGGGCTACCGGGTGCGCGCCTTTCGCTCGGCCGCCACGACGCTGGCCGCGCTGCCCGCGGACGAGCTGCAGCAACGCGCCGCGAGCGGAACGCTCCAGGCGCTGTCGGGGATCGGCGAGGTCACCGAGCGCACCATCCTCGAGTCGCTTGCCGGTACCGAGCCCGTCTACCTGCGACGTCTCGAGGCCACCGGCCCGCTGCCGGTGGAGGCCGGCACGGCGGTCATCCTCGACGCCGTGCGTGGTGACTGCCACGTCCACTCGGACTGGTCGGACGGGGGTTCGCCGATTCGCGAGATGGCCGAGGCGGCCATCGAGCTGGGGCGCGATTACATGGTCCTCACCGACCACTCGCCGCGCCTGACGGTCGCCAACGGTCTCAGCCCTGACCGGCTGCGGGAGCAGCTGGACGTGGTGGCGGCGCTCAACGCCGAGCTGGCGCCATTCCGCATCCTGACCGGGATCGAGTGCGACATCCTGTCGGATGGCAGCCTCGACCAGGAGCCGGAGCTGCTCGCGCGGCTCGACGTGGTCGTCGCCAGCGTCCATTCGGAGCTGCGCATGGAAGCGCGGGCCATGACGCGCCGCATGGTGGCGGCCCTCGCCAACCCGCACCTCGATGTGCTCGGCCACATGACCGGGCGCATGAGCACCGGGAAGCGCAAGCGGCCGGAGTCCACGTTCGATGCCGAGATCGTATTCGCCGCCGCGCTGCGCTTCGACAAGGCGATCGAGATCAATGCGCGCCCGGAACGCCAGGACCCGCCGAAGCGGCTGCTGCGGCTGGCCGTCGAGGCCGGCTGCCGTTTCACGATTGACACCGACGCCCACGCCCCCGGGCAGCTCGCCTGGCTGCGCAACGGGGCCGAGCGCGCGTTTCGCTGCGGGGTCACCCCCGCGATGGTGCTCAACGCCCTGCCGGCCCAGGACCTGCTGGCATGGGCCGCCTCGCACCAGGCGTGACCCGGCAGCTGGTCCGGGTCGTGCATCATCGGTGTCGCACACCCACACATCGACACGATAAGGAGACATGAGATGTCCGTCGCACGCGTAACCGAGCTGTCCTGCACCTCCACCGAGAGCTTCGAGGACGCCATCAAGGAAGGCATCAGCCGCGCCAACAAGACCCTGCGCCAGGTCCGCAGCGCGTGGGTCAAGGAGCAGCGGGTCATGGTGAGCCGCGAGGGCGCCATCGAGTTCCAGGTCAACGTCCTGGTGACCTTCGTCCTCGACGACTGACCGATGGGCCATCACGGCCTGAGCAGCAGAATGGCCGCCGGTGCCGGTCGGTTTCCCGACCGATGGCCCGGCGGCCATCCTCATGTCCTGGAGTGCCGGCCGATCAGCTGTCGGCGAGCGTGATCTGGTGTCCCTCGCGACGGAAGCGCGCCCGGTAGACCGGGTTGCTGACGCGGCTGTTGACGGTGGCGGCGTCGAGTGGCTTTCCCGAGCGCGGGGGCTGAAAGACGCCCCGCTCGGTGATCGCCGTGGCGAGCTCGGCCGCGGTCTGCGGGCCACGCTCGCCGATCACCGCGATGATCTCCTGGTGAAGGGGAACGCGCTTGCCGGGCGCCGTGGCAGCGTCCGTCTTGCGCGGTCGGCCACGCTTCGCGGCGGGCGCTGCCGCTGCCGCCGTGGTGGCCGACTTCGGGGGGCGGCCGCGTCGCCGAGGCATGGCGGTGGGGGTTGCGTCGCCGGTCGCCTCTCCGGCTGTCGTCGGCGACGATGCCGATTCCACGGCCGCGGTCGAGCTGGCGGAGCGGCCGGCTCGCGGTTCGCGTCCGGCCTCCAGGGCCTCCACCCGGCTGGCGAGCTCCTCGACGCGTGCCTCGAGGGCGGTGCGCACCTCGGGTGAGGCGCCGCCCGACCGCTCTGCCTCGAGTCGTTCCTCGACCCACTTGGTGACAAGCTCGCCGGGACGCATCCCCAGCTCGCCGGCCAGGGTCTTCAGCGCGTTGAGGCCGCGTGGCGTGAGGCGGATGTTCATGCCGCCCTCGTCCTCGCCCCGGAAGGCAGGCCGTGGCGTCGCCGGGCGGGCGCCGAAGCCGGCGCCGCGCTGCGGCGTGTCGCGACGTTCGAAGCCGCCGCGGTCGGCCGGGGCGCCCCGTTCAAACCCGCCGCGATCCGCGCGCGGGAACCCGCCGCGATCGGGGCGGTCGAAACCGCCACCGCCGCCACGTTCAAATCCACCCCTGCCCCCGCCGGGTCGTCGGTCGTTGCGTCGTTGCTGTGCCATTGCCGGCAAGTATGCCGTGGTTGTCACGAATGCGCCAGCATCAGTTTCAACGCGTCGTTGAAACACAACGATCAGAAGCTGCCGCTCGCCCCGCCGCCGCCCGAGCTCCCACCGCCCGAGAAGCCGCCGCCCGACGAGCTGGAGGCGGTGGATGGCGGGGTGCTGCCCATGCTCCCCAGCGCGTCGAACATGCCGCCGATGTCGGGGATCGGCGAGCCGGAGAAGAGGCCGCCGCCGCCGTGCAGGATGCTGGTATCGGCTGCGTTGTACGACGACCCGCTGGACGATCCCAGCCACAGCGGCATATATCCGGCGGATCTCGAGCTGCCCGTCTGGCGCGCGTCTTCCAGCGTGCGTTCGAGGACGCCGCGCAGCTCATCGTGCAGCCCCAGGGCGATGCCCCAGACCACCGCCTTGGCGGGGGTGTCGGCCAACATTGACACCGTGTCGTCGGCCGCGACCTGCTCCATCGAGCGCGCCTGGAGCATCGTCTTCTGCAGCGTGCGGCGGTACGCGGTGAGCATTGCGTCGGCGTAGGCGCCCTGCGTGGTGCGCTTGCTCATCGCCTGGGCGAAACCGAAGGTAATGGCGGCGCCCAGCCCCAGGCCGATGGCCACCAGGACGAGCCCGCTCGCCGGGAGGACGAAGCCGATGCCACCGACCACCAGGGCCGCCACCAGCCAGAGCCCGGCTACCCAGGACCGGGCGCGGATCACCGGGCTCGGCTCGCGCGTCAGCCAGCCGAGGCGGACCGCCTCGCGCTCCAGCTGCTCGCTCGTGCCGGCCAGCGCGTCATTGAGCCCCCACAGTCGCGAGCGGCTGATCCGCTCGTCGCCGCGCCCCAGCCCGCGGATGATCTCGTAGGCCTGCGCCGACACCGGGCTCAGCTCGCGCGCTGCGCCGTCCGCCCCAAGCAGGTGGATGGCCGGATCGGTGTCGGGATCGGCATCCGCATCGGATCGCGCGCTGGACACGTTGTCGAGATTGGCGAACCCGATGCGGCCGGTGCTGGCGATCTCGAGCAGGGTGACATTGAGACTGTGGCGCGTCGCCCGCCCGTCCCGGACCACGGTCGCCAGCGCCGGGGTCATGCCGGCCGGTGGACCGGCGGCGAGGATCGAGGGGCTGTCGACAAGCTCCGGGTCGTCGCCCTCGCGGCGCCAGCGGAGGAGCGCGCCCCCGCCGACGAGGAGGAGGGCCAGCGGGCCGCCAACCAGGCCGACCACGGCGTTGATGCGGCGAGCGCCCTCGAGCCGATCTCGCTGCTCGGGTGTCGTGGCGCGGTCGATCGCCTCCAGTGTCTGCAGCACCGCGGTGTCGAGATCGCCGTTGCGGGCCGGCGGCACGAATTCGCTGTCGATGATCCCCTTGAGCGCATCTTCGTCGAGGTAGGCGGACGTGTACCCGGAGCCGGCAAAGAGGCTCACCTTGCCGTGGACCCGGTCGTCGTTGAGGCCGATCATCAGCACCAGGCCATCGTCGAAGCCGGATCGACCGATGCCCCACTGGTCGATCAGCGCCCGTGCGTCGGCGAGGTTCTCCTCCTCCCCGATGAACGGCTTGACCTGGGTGTAGACGACCACCTCTGCGCCGGTGCGGACCTCGATGGCATCGATCCGCTGCTCCATGGCGGCCTCGGTGGCGTCCCGCAGCGCATCGGCCGTGTCGTACACCGCGACCGTGTCAATCGGATCGGGAAACGGGGGGCCGGCGGCGGCCGCGACGGTGGCCAGCAGGAGAGTCGCGCCGAGCGCCAGCAGAGCGGGGAGCCGTCGACGTCGCATCGGTGCGGAGCATACGCGGTTTGCGTGGCGGGCCGGGCGGTGGCACCCTTCTTGCGACCCATCTGCATCCGACAGATGACCCGCGGTGCCCATCGGCGCCGCGACGCGATCGCGCAGCCTGACCTCCGCGTTGAGCGCCCCCATGAGGCGCGCCGGATGGCAGCGATCGCCCCAACATTCGCATTCCGGAGTCACCATTGCGGCATCCACTCGCGGCGCTGTGCGCCGCCCTCGCCGGGGGGCTTGTCCTCTCGGCGGCCCTCGGCGGCATTGCCGCCCAGGCGCGCGACGTCGGCACCCTGGCGCGCCGCTCGGCGCCGCTCGATCGCGCCGTCGTCGAGCAGCAGGTTCTCGCCGCCGCCGGGACCCCCGGACTGGCACGAAGGCCGGCTGCACCCGCGGCCACACGGCCGGCTCGCGCTCAGCGTTCCGTGCATGGCATGGCCAGCAACTACCGTGGCACGGCGGGCTACATCGGTCAGGCGGTCGTGGCATTGCCCGGCGACCTTGGCGGGCGGTATACCGGGGCCGTGAACGGTATGGTCACCGTCTGCGCGGATCGTTGCGCCGAGCTGCCCGTGGTGGACTGGTGCGACTGCTATTGGGGCACCGACGACCAGCGGGTGGTGGATCTGTCCCACGAGGCCTGGTTGCTGGTCAGCGACCAGCCGATCGAGCGTGGCCTGATCGACGTGGAGCTGCGCGTTGCCGGCTAGCCGCGGCAGCTGACCGCGACCCGCGCAGGCGGCGTGGTGACACCGGGAATCACCTCATCCACCTCGACGCTGCCGCCACCGCCGATCTCCACGGTCACGAACGAGCGCGATCCCGAGGAGCGCCCGGAGCCGTCGTAGGCCACCAGCTGGCAGCGTGCGCGTCCGCTCCGCTCGCCCTGGTTGTCGACCGTGACGCTGACCGCCACCCGGTCGCCGGCGATTGGCTCGCTGCTGAGCACGTGCCCCTCAAAGGGGCCGATGCCTCGCATCGCGAGGCTCGCCGCGATCGCCAGCACAGCGACCCCGGCGATGATCGCCGCCACCATGGTGCCGTGGTACTGGCTCGCCGAGGGGGTCACCATGCCCGCCCGGTTGCAGGTCGCGCAGATCGTCTCGTCAGCACCAATCTCGCGGCCGCATTTGATGCAGTGCCGTGCCGGCCGGTCGGTCATGCCGCCGCCTCGCCGTGCTCGGTGCCGGCGGCGCGGTCCAGCCGCTCCCCGGCAGTGATCGGTATCGCGAGCCGGTTCTCCTCCGGGCTCAACGGGCAGCTCCACTTCACGTCGTAGACGCACGACGGGTGATAGGCGTAGTTGAAGTCGAGCGTCAGCTCGTCACCCGACGACCCGAGATCGGCGCCCTTGGCCGAATCCCACAGGTAGCGCCCGCCGCCGTAGGTCTCACCGCCGCTCGTCGCGTCACGGAACGGGATGAACAGGCCGCCGGCGTACTCGTTGAGCCAGTAGACGGCGAGCCGGCACGGCGTGCCGTCGGCCACGAAGCGCACCCAGCCGATCCGCGTGAACGGCATCGCCTCGCCTGCACCGGAGCGCGGAAGCTCCAGCGGTGGCGCGGCGGGATCGCGCTCGAGGGTTGCCCGGAAGACGAGGGCCGGCTCTTGTCGCCAGTAGGCAAGGCCGCGGAAGTCGCGCCGCGCGTCGGGAGGGATGGGGGAGGAGGGATGCTCGCCGAAAAGGCGGTCCTTTCGCGAGCGGAACGAGACGAGACGGATCGCATCCGCGCGGCCATCGGCGCGCAGATCCGCGTAGAGCGCCGCCACGCGGCGCCGCCAATCGGCCAGGTCGAGATGTTCGGACATGCGCCGACAAGGATACGGGCGGCGCCGCCCGAAGGCAGCGCCGCCCGTGATCGGTACGGTGGGAACCAGGCCTAGAGCAGGCCGTTGTCCTCCAGCCATGCCTGCGCAGCGTCGGCATAGCTGGTCTGGTTGACCGCCACCTCGACGCCCAGGCTGGTCAGCTCCTCGGTGGTCAGCTTCGCCGACACCGCGTTGAGGGTGTCGGCGAGCAGCGCACCGCCGGCATCGGCCAGCTCCTGGGTCACGACCGGCGCCATGTTCTGGGCCGGTGCCAGTCCACCATCGTCCTCGAGGAGGACGAAGTTGAACGTCTCGATCGCCGGCTGGGTGGTGCACACCTCGGCGACCTGGATCTCGCCTGCGTTGAGCGCCTCGGCCATCGGCACGTCGCACGCGGCGTAGTTGTTGACGTCCAGGGTCGAGATGTCGATCCCGTACGTCTCCATCAGGCCCGGTCCGCAGGCCGGGTTGTCGCCGCACTCGGCGGGGAGGCCCCAGACCAGCTGGTCGGCCACCTCGGCGAGGTCGCTCATCGTTGCCAGGTCGAACTCGTCAGCGGTCTCCTGGGTGACCACGAAGCCGTCCGCATCGGTGCCCGGGGAGGCGTCGAAGGCGACGGACGCGGGGTCCAGACCGGCGAGCTGTCCGTTGAACGCGTCGAGCGTCTCCGCGGTGTCGGCCGTGGCCTCGCCCGGGAGGTCCTCGTTGGCCGCGAGGAACAGCACCCCGGAGCCGATGTACTCCGGCATGAGGTTGATGTCGCCACGCTTGAACGCCGCGATCCGCGCGTCACGCGCGCCGATCTCGAGCTGCCGCGCGACGGTGAACCCCTGCGCCTCGAGCGCCTGGGCATAGATCTCGGCCACCACGGCCGATTCGTAGAAGCCGTCGGAGCCGACGGTGATGTCGGGAAGGTCGGCGGCACCAGACGATCCGGCACTGCCGGAAGGCGACTGGCTGCCCCCACCCGTCGAGCAGGCACTGAGCACCAGTGCCAGCACCGACGCCCCGAGGGCAAGCCTGCGGGCAATCCGCATTTGGGTCTCTCCTCAATTCGGTGAATGGCGCCACGTTCGTCGTGGCGCTCGTGAGCGGTTCTGACCTTCACCATAGCAAGGGAACTGCCGAACCGCGTCAGGTATGCCATTCATACGGAGCGAGCACACGAAAGGCTCACACCGGGCCGGGAGCTCCTCCGCCGGGAGGTGGCAGGTCAGCCGCCGATTCGTAGCCACGCGGCGCACTCGGGGCGCTCCGGCGCCCGCCGGCGAGCCGCTCCAGCAGGGCAAAGAGCCCCTCGGTGGCCAGGGTGAGCGCCACCACCACCAGCGACGCCCCGACCAACCGATCGTCCCGCCCGCCGTTGATGCCCTGGATGATGATCACCCCCAGCGTGCCGCCCGAAACGACCGCGGCCAGGGTCGCGGTGGCGACCGTCTGTGTGGCGGAGATGCGGATCCCGGCCACGATCACCGGCAGCGCCAGCGGCACCTCCACGCGCCGCAGCAGCTGTCCCTCGCGCATCCCCATCCCGCGTCCCGCCTCGATCATGTCGGCGTCGACGCCGCGGAGTCCGGTGTAGGTGTTGGTCACGATCGGCGGGATCGCCAGCAGGGTCAGCGCGATGACGCAGGTCCAGAAGCCCGACTCGCCGGTGCGGAGCGCCAGCACGATCGGAAAGAAGATGCCGATCCAGCCGAGCGACGGCACCGCGCGCCCGATGTTCGCGACCCAGATCACCGCCGCCGCGCCCCTGCCGGTGTGACCGATCGCCAACCCGGCGGGCAGTGCCACCGCCAGGGCGACCGCGAGAGAAACCGCGCTCAGGACGACCTGCTCCAGCAGCCGCACTCCGACGCCGTTCGGCCCGTTCCAGCTGGACGGATCGGTCAGCCAGGCGAACGCATCGCCAAGCACCTCCATCGGACTAGACCGATGCGCCGCGGGCACGCGCCCACGGCGTCAGCCAGCGCTGCAGCCCGAGCAGCCCCAGGTCGGCGGCCACGGCCAGCGCGACGCACAGCACGACCCCGGTGTAGATGGAGGTCGGGAAGAATCGGTTGATGCCGGTGTTCACGATCAGGTAGCCCAGCCCACCGCGACCGATCAGGGCGGTGACGGTGACGAGCCCGATGGTCGTGACCGTCGCGATGCGCAGGCCCGCGACGATGACCGGCAGCGCGATCGGCAGCTCGATTCGCGCCAGGCGCTGGCCGGAGGTGAGGCCCATCCCGGTGGCCGCCTCGATCACCTCGGCGGGAACGCCGCGCAGGCCGGCCACGATGTTGCGCACCAGGATCAGGAGCGTATAGGAGACGAGCGCGACTTCCGCGGCCGCCAGGGTGAGGCCCAGGAAGGCCACCAGGATGGCGAAGAGCGCGAGGCTGGGGATCGCGTACAGGGTCCCCGTGAACCCGACGATCGGTCCGTAGAGGAAGGGGAGGCGGCGGATGAGGAGCGCGAGCGCGAACGCGAGGAGCAACCCGATCGCGACGGCGATGACCGTCATCTGCACGTGCTCCCAGAGCCGCGAACCGATGACATCGAGGTTGTCGCCGATCCACTCGGGACGGAAGAAGGGCTGGCCCTCCATCAGCCGGCCGCGGCCTCGCCGATCGGGACGAGGCTGCCGTCGGCGGCCCGCACCGGGGCCCGCAGCGCCTCGCCGATGGCATCCACGCTCACCAGCCCGGTGACCCGGTCGCGCTCGTCGACCACCACCCCCAGCTGGACCGACGAGCCCAGCAGGGCGGAGAGGGCATCGCGCAGGGTCGTTTCCCCCTGGACCGTCGGCGCGCCGGGGGTCGCCGCATCGGCGGGGATCGGCCCCTCCCCGGCCAGGTCGTGTGCATCGATCCAGCCGATGGGGCGGTCGCGGTCGTCGACGAGCAGCGCATACGTCAGCTCCTCGACGCGGTCGAGGCGTCCCCGGGCATCCGCGCGCGACTCGCCGGCGTGCACGATTACCGGGGCGATGGGCGCGAGGTCACGCACCCGGCCCAGGGAGAGGCGCTTGAGGCCGCGATCGGCGCCCACGAAGCGCTCGACGAACTCCGTCGCGGGGCTGGCAAGGATGACATCGGGCGTGTCGTACTGGGCCAGCACCCCGCCACGCTGCAGGATCGCGATCTTGTCGGCCATCTTGATCGCCTCGTCGACGTCATGGGTGACGAAGACGATCGTCTTGCGCACCCGCGCCTGGAGGCGCAGGAACTCGTTCTGCAGCCGCTCGCGGCGGATGGGGTCGACGGCGCCGAACGGCTCGTCCATCAGCATCACCGGCGGATCCGCGGCCAGGGCACGCGCCACGCCGACTCGCTGGCGCTCGCCACCCGAGAGCTCGGCGGGGTAGCGGTCGCGGTACTCGCGCGGTTCCAGCCCGACCAGCTCGAGCAGCTCCTCGACGCGCTCGCGGATGCGCGGTGGCTTCCAGCGCAGCAGGCGCGGCACGGTGGCCACGTTGTCGCCGATGGTCAGGTGCGGGAACAGGCCGACCTGCTGGATGACGTAGCCGATGCGGCGCCGCAGCTCGACCGCCGGCATCGACATGATGTCCTCGCCGCCGATGGTGATCCGCCCGCCGGTCGGCTCGATGAGGCGGTTGATCATCTTCATGGTGGTCGTCTTGCCGCAGCCTGACGGGCCGACGAGGACGCAGATCTCGCCGGCCGGTATGGTCAGCGACAGGTCGCCGACCGCCGGCGCATCGGTCCCCGGATAGGACTTGCTCACATGCTCGAGCTCGACGACCGCGCCGCCGGCCGGGGAGGGTCCGTTCATCGGGGGATGATACCTATCCGCCAGCCAGCTCCCAGACGCGGAGGGATGGATTGGCGTAGGCCTCGCGGAATGCCCGGCTGGCGGAGAAGTCGACCGGCGCCGGGCACGGCGTGGGTCGCCCGGCATCCACGACGTAGCCGGCACCGAGCTGGCGCATGAGCGCGGCACTGCGGTCGGCCGATCCGCCGCAGTAGATCTCCGCGACCAGTGCGGCTCGCTCGTCAACGTCGTAGCCGAGGTTGGCGACGTAGGGGCCGAAGGTGGAGAGCCGCAGCCGCCCGGCAGGATCGGTGAAGGCATGCAGCCAGCCATCGGTCACGAAGACGCTGCGCTGCGGCGTGGTGCGCGCCCAGGCAGCCGCGTCGAGCTCGTCGCGGGTCAGCATCTGGAGATTGCCGGTGGCGGTCCACGCTCCCACCAGCAGCGGACTCGGCAGGCTGAGCAGCAGCACCGCCGCGATGGCCGGCCACGGCCAGCGGCGGAGCAGCCAGCCGGCCGCCAGCGCCGTGGCCAGCCACATGCCCTGGAAGAGCTTGTTCATGTCGAACGCCACCACGCTCACCTCGACGAGGTTGGGGAGCGCGAACAACGCGACCGTCCAGGCGGCCAGGAAGCCGGCGTGCGGAACGCGGGCGACGAGGAGGGCCATGACGCCCAGCAGGAACGGCACACCCAGATTGGTGACATAGAAGAAGGCGACTGCCAGCGGACCGTCGGAGCGTGGCGCCGATTCCCACCCGAGCGCCACGCCGAGGGCGCCGCTCGCGCCGGCCTGTGTCAGGGCGGGCAGCGCGAACGGCAC
>JBDTQJ010000028.1:0-18546 GCA_039932235.1 Chloroflexota bacterium | reverse complement strand
GATGGCGACCACATCACCCGCTTCCGGATCGTCGGGACCATCGACCAGGTGAATGCCGCCTTCGTGGCCGAGGGGATCCGCGCCGCGGTGGACGGTGGGGCAGCGGCGGTCCTCATCGAGGTCGACACGCCGGGCGGTGAGCTGCGCGCGATGGACGACATCGTCAGCGCGATCCTGAACAGCCCCATCCCGGTCATCACCTACGTCGCGCCCGACGGGGCACGCGCCGGGTCGGCGGGCACGTTCATCGTGCTGGCCGGCGACGTGGCCGCCATGGCCCCGTCCACCAACATCGGTGCGGCGTCGGTGGTCGGCAGCGGTGGCGAGGAGCTCGGACCGACACTGGCGGCCAAGGTGACCAACGACGCCGTGGCCAAGATCCGATCGCTCGCCGAGCGCACCGGCCGCAACGCCGACTGGGCCGAATCGGCGGTGCGCGAGGCCGCGAGTGTCAATGCGGCGGACGCGATCGCCATGGATCCGCCGGTGGTCGATCTCGTGGCGGCCACCACCGACGAGCTGCTGGCTGCCATCGACACCGGGCGCCGTGCCGACGGAGCGTCGCTCGCCTTCGACGGGAGGCCGCTCCCGCCCCTGGCAGATCTGCCGCTCTCCGACGTGCGCATGAACATCGGTCAGTCGCTGCTCCACCTGCTCAGCGACCCGAACATCGCGTTCATCCTCTTCACCGTCGGCTTCTACGGCCTGCTCGCCGAGGTGTGGCACCCGAACTTCGTGAGCGGCATCGCCGGCGCGATCGCCATCCTGCTGGCGTTCATCGGCTCTAACAGCCTGCCCCTCAACGTCGGCGGGCTGCTCCTCATCCTGCTGGGCATCGGCATGTTCGTGCTGGAGCTGCAGGTCACCAGCTACGGGCTGCTGACCGCGGGCGGGATCGGGGCCTTCGTGCTGGGCGCGTTCGCCCTCTACACCCGCGTGGACGGCACCGATTCGGTGCAGGTGACGGTCTCGCCCTGGCTCATCGCCGCGGCCGTGGCGGTGACGCTCATCTACTTCTTCGTCCTCGTGCGCGCCCTCCTGCAGATGCGTGACCGCGGGGGTGCGGCGACCGACCCGATGGCGACACTCCAGGGGGTGATCGGCACGGCACAGACCCTCATCGCGCCCACCGGGATCGCCTATGCTGGCGGGGAGTCGTGGTCCGCCCGGGTGCCGAGCGGGACGATCTCCGCCGGCACGCCGATCCGTGTCGTGGGGGTGAAGGGGCTGGAGCTCATCGTCGAACCCGCCGACGAACCCGAGCGCGGGCAAGAGGAGAACCCATGACCTTCGAGAATCCGGTCGGCCTGATCATCCTGGTGATCGGCCTGGCCCTGCTGCTCTGGATCCTGAGCAGCATCGTTCACATCATCCGCGAGTATGAGCGCCTGGTGGTGTTCTTCTTCGGGCGCCTCCAGGGGTCCCGTGGTCCGGGCATCGTGCTGCTCATCCCCTTCGTGCAGCAGGCCGTCAAGGTCGACCTCCGCGAGCGCTTCCTGGAGGTGCCGCAGCAGACCTGCATCACGAAGGACAACGCGCCCATCAACATCGACTTCCTCGTGTACTCGAAGGTCTTCCAGCCCGATGTCACGGTCACCGCGGTGACCGACTTCACCGGCGCGTCACAGGCCCTGGCGGCGACCACCCTGCGCGCAGTGATCGGCGACATCCCGCTCGACGATGTGCTCGCCAAGCGCGAGGAGATCAACCACATCCTGCGTGCCAAGCTCGACGAGGTGACCGAGCGCTGGGGCGTCAAGATCACCAGCGTCGAGATCCGCGAGATCGTGCCGCCGCGCGACATCCAGGAGGCGATGAACCGCCAGATGAGCGCCGAGCGCAACCGGCGCGCGGTGATCACCGAGTCGGAGGGCACCCGGCAGGCGACCATCAACGTGGCCGAGGGCGACAAGCAGTCGAACATCCTGCGCGCGGAGGGCGAGCGCCAGTCCCAGATCCTGCGGGCCGAGGGCTACGCCAACGCGCTGCAGACGATCTTCGGGGCTGCGAGTGGCATCGACGACAAGACGATGGCCCTCCAGTACCTCGAGGCGCTCAAGGCGCTCGCCGCCGGACAGAGCACCAAGTGGATCGTGCCGATGGAGCTGGCCGAGCTGACACGCCCGATCAGCCAGGTCATGCGCAACTCCGGCGCCCTCGGGGATCGCGCTCCCGAATGAGCGAGCACGGCCGGCCCGGGCTGGTCGCCTGGGTCGGTCGGGTCCTGGGGGCCGCCGTGGCGGCCTACCTCGGCTACCTCAGCTTCATGGGCTCGCGGCGCCTCGTGCGTCCCGCGACGCGTCCCTTCGAGCCACCGGCCGAGGGCTGGCCGGCCTCGCCCGCCGACCTCGGCCTGCCGTGGGAGGACGTGGCTTTCACGACCTCTGACGGGGTCACCCTGGGCGGGTGGCTGATTCCCGCCGAGCGCGAGACGCGCGCCGCGGTGGTGGTGATGCACGGGTTCAGCGGCCACCGGCTCGGGGAGCTGGCCGCCTACGTTCCATGGCTTCGCCGCCGGTACCACGTCCTGCAGTTCGACTTCCGCGGCCACGGCACCAGCGGTGCCGGGGCGATCACCCTGGGGTCGCTGGAGCGGCGCGACGTGGCGGCCGCGGTTCGCTTCCTGGAGGACCGCGGCATGGGTCCCATCGCGCTGATGGGCCTGTCGATGGGGGCGGCGGTCGCGATCGTGGCGGCGCCCGACCTGCCGGTGGCAGCGGTGGTGGCGGATGCGGCCTTCGCCGATCTGCGGCATCCGATCGCGAATCGGCTGCGCGGCGAGCGCTATCCGTTGGCCGAGCTGGGCTCGCGGCTCATCGTCGCCGCCGCATGGCTGCGCGCCGGCACGCGCCTCATCTCACCCATCGATCGGGTCGCGGATCTCGCGCCGCGCGGGCTGCTGCTCATCGCGCCGCGGGACGACGCGCTCATCAGCTGGCGGCAGTCGCAGCGGCTCTACGACGCGGCCGGGGAGCCGAAGGAGCTGTGGATCATCGACGGGGCCGAGCACGCGACCGCGCGCTGGGTGGCGGGGGCGGCATACGAGGAGCGGGTCCTCGCCTTCCTGGAGCGGTACCTCGGCTGACGCCGCCGCAGCGGCGGCATCGGTACTGGGCGGATCGACTGGTGGGGGTACCGTGATGCGCCGGTATAATCGCCGCGATTCCCCTCCACGTCAGCGGAGCTTGCATGGCTGCCACCAAGGTCCTGGTCGTCGACGACGACCTGAACATCCAGCGCGTCCTCGTCTTCACCCTCAAGCAGGAGGGCTACGAGGTGCTCGTGGCGTCGGACGGTGCCACCGGCGTCGAGATGGCGGAGAGCGAGGCGCCGGACCTGATCCTGATGGACGTCGCGATGCCCAAGCTGGACGGCTACGCGGCGACCCAGCAGATCCGCGCCGGCGAGACCGATGGCCGGCGCGTCCCGATCATCATGCTGACCTCCGAGGCGGAGGTGGAGCAGCGCGTCCGCGGCCTGCGGGCCGGTGCCGATGACGACATCGTCAAGCCGTTCCACCCGCTGGAGCTGATGGCCAAGATCAAGGCTCTCCTGTCGCGCACCAGCGGCGGCTCTGCGAAGCCGACGACCGGCTCGGATCGCCCGACCCTCGGGCGCCTGGCCGTGTTCTACGGCGCCAAGGGCGGAGTGGGGACGACGACCATCGCCATCAACACCGCGATCAGCCTCGCCCGCGAGCTGAACCGACGAACCGCGCTCATCGACGCCAACCTGCAGTTCGGCGACCTGCGCGTGTTCATGGATCTGGCGCTCGATACCGCCTCGATCGTCAACGCCATCAGCGAGACGGATCTCGACATCGACCTGCTGCGCAAGCTGATGGTCCACCACCACACCGGGATCGACCTGTTGCTGGCACCCCCCTCGCCGGAATCGGCCGACCTGGTGATGGAGCATCAGCGCCAGAACCCGCAGGCGCTGAGCAACCTGCTTGGCCTCGCGCGCCGCGCGTACGACTACACCCTCATCGACATGGTCAAGACCATCGACGACTTCAACCTGCAGCTGTTCGACGAGGCGGACGTCATCTTCGTGATCATGACCGCCGACCTGTCCTGCCTGAAGAACGTGCGGCTGGTGCTCGAGACGATGGATTCGCTGGGGTACGAGCGCAGCAAGGTGCAGCTCGTTCTCAATCGGTCCAACGCGTACACCGGCATCAACGTCAACAACGCCGAGTCCGCGCTGGGCCGCTCGATCGACTACCAGGTGATCAACGAGTACCGCGGCGCGATCAGCGCGCTCAACTCCGGCGAGCCGATCATGTCGTCGCGCCCCGAGGCGCCGCTCTCGCGCTCGATCACGGACTTCGCCAAGGCGATGGACGCCGCGCTGGCAAACGAAGAAGAGCGGGTGCCCGCCCGCACCTGAGTGGCCCGCCGCTGACGGACCCGCCGCGCACGCCCGCGAGCTAACCGGGCGCTAACGGACCGATAAGCCCGGATCCCTAGCCTGCTGTCTGCCGGTCGCCGCCGAGTATGGAGGCGAGCAGGTGGGCGGCCGGCACCTCCCCGCTACGTCCCAACGCCGCGCCTCCGCCGGAGACGCCCCATGCTCGCCCAGGTCAGCACCGCCACCATCATCGGCGTGGACGCCGTCCCGGTGCGGGTGGAGGTCGATGTCGCCTTCGGGCTGCCGGGCCTCACCATCGTCGGTCTCGCCGGCGGTGCCGTGCTGGAGGCGCGCGAGCGTGTCCGTTCGGCAATCCGCAACTCGGGGTTCGAGGTTCCCGCGCGCCGCATCACGGTCAATCTTGCCCCGGCGGACCTCCCGAAAGAGGGAACTGCCTACGACCTGGCGATCGCGGTCGGGATCCTCGCCGCGTCCGGGCAGCTGCCACGCGCGGCGTCGCTCGCCGGCATGGCGTTGATTGGGGAGCTGGCCCTCGACGGCGGGCTGCGTCGCGTGCCGGGAGTTCTCGCCCTCGTCGACGCGGCGCGGTGGGCGGGCCTCGGCGAGGCGCTGGTGGCGGCGGAGGCGGCAGCGGAGGCGGCGGTGGTGCGCGGCATCCAGGTGGTGGGCGCGGCGACGCTGGGCGAGGTGATCGGTCATCTCAGCGCGACGGCGCGACTGGCGACGGCGACGGCGGCGCCCATCCCCGAGGCACGGCCCGCCGACGCGCCGGACCTCGCGGCCGTGATCGGTCAGTCCGTCGCTCGCCGCGCCCTGGAGATTGCCGTGGCAGGGCGTCATCACTGCTTCCTGGAGGGACCGCCGGGGACCGGTAAGACGCTCCTGCTGCGCGCCGCGCGGGGACTGCTGCCGCAGCTGGATGACGATGAGGCGGGCGAGGTGAGTCGCATCTACTCGGTCGCCGGGTTGCTGGACCGACGGGCACCGGTGCGCCGCGAGCGACCGGTCCGGGAGCCGCACCACACCGTCTCGCCGCAGGCGCTCGTGGGTGGCGGCCCTCGCGTCCGACCCGGCGAGGCGTCGCTGGCGCACCACGGCCTGCTCGTCCTCGACGAGGTGCGCCATTTCCGACCCGACGCGCTCGATGCGCTGCGCCAGCCGCTGGAGTCCGGGTCGGTGAGCATTGCACGCGTCGACGGAGCGGTGACGCTGCCCGCCCGCTTCCAGCTGCTCGCCGCGGCGAACGCCTGCCCCTGTGGCTGGCGCGGGAGCGAGCGTCACGCGTGCACCTGCGACGAGGCTGCCGCACGCCGCTACGCCACCCGCTTTTCAGGTCCGCTGCGCGACCGCATCGACCTGTGGGTACGCATGGAGGAGCCGGCTCGGGTCGCGCGTGAGACCGACGGGCGTGAGCCCACCCATGCGGTCGCGGCGCGCATCGGGGCGGCGCGTGCCCGCCAGGTGGATCGCCAGGGATGCCTGAACGCCGACGTCCCGCCCCAGGACCTCCTGACCGATGCATGGCTCGGATCCGCCGGCGCTCGCACGCTGGTGCGGGAGGGACAGCGGCTCGCACTCTCGCCGCGGCGTCTCCACCGCGCTGCGCGCGTGGCGCGCACCATCGCCGACCTCGAGCGGGCCGAGCGGGTGGGGCGCGGGCACGTCATGGAGGCCCTCTTCTATCGGCCGGAGGCGGGTCGATGATCGGCGTGGGTACCCGCGACCCGGGCACTGCCGAGCGAGGCGTCGTACCCCAGCGGCCCGTGTCGTGGCATGCGCTCGATCTGCGCGGTCTGGACGGCCCCGCGGAGCGCGCGGCATGGGTGGCGCTCTCCCTGGTCCCGGGCATGGGGCCGGCCGGATTCGCCGCGGTGCTGCATCGGTTCGGCAGCGCGCAGGCTGCGCTGCGTGCCGGCGTCGAGCTGGTGCCGTACATCCATCGCGCGCCGGCGGCAGCCGCGGAGCATTTGCGCCAGCATGCGGGCCAGGATCCCGCTGGTGTGCTGCGACGTGCCGAGGCGGCTATGGCCAGGGTCGGCGGGCGGGTGATCACGGCGGTGGACGATGCGTATCCCGGCATCCTGTGCCATCTCGACCCACGTCCGCCGGTGCTCTACGTGTCCGGCAACCAGGCGGCGCTGGAGGGCACCGCCGTCGCGGTCGTCGGCACCCGCCGCGCGAGCGGGTACGGCCGGTCGACCGCCATCGATATCGCCGACGCCCTCGCGCGTGCCGGGATGGTCGTCGTTTCCGGGCTTGCGCTGGGCATCGACGGCGAGGCGCATCGGGCGGCGATCGACGCGGACGGCACCAGCGTAGCCGTCCTGCCCTCGCCACTTGATCGGGTCTATCCGCCGCGCCATGCCGACCTGGCGCGGCGCATCGTCGCCACCGGTGGCGCGCTGGTGAGCGAAGTGCCGCCCGGCGTAGCCATCGGGCGCCCGGACTTCGCCCGCCGTAACCGCCTGATCGTCGGCCTGTCGAGCGCCGTGGTGGTGGTCGAGGCGCCGGATCGCTCCGGCGCCCTCCTCACCGCCGCCCTCGCGATCTCCCTCGGACGCGAGCTGTACGCCGTCCCGGGGCCCATCGACGCCGTCGCGTCGCGCGGCTGCAACCGGCTCATCGCCGACCAGTCGGCGAGCATCGTGACCTCGTCCGGGGCACTCCTCCAGCGCCTCGGGGCGTTCGCGCCCGGCCGCCGGGGCACCCTCCCGGCGCTCTCCGACGTCGAGGGCCTGGTGCTCGGCCAGCTGCTGCGGAGGAGCGCCTCCATCGAGGAGCTCATGGGTCGCCTGGGCATGCCCGCGGCCGCGCTGGCCAGCGCGCTGACCTTCCTCGAAGCACGCGGTCTGGCAACAAGCTACGGCGGCGCCACGTTCCATCCGACCCTGCTGGCGCGAGGCCGCGGAACACGCGGCGCGGAGCAGCGTGGGCCTTGACAGCCGCCATTCGGGCTATACTGCGGCGCCACTTGGTACCTCCAACGTGCCCACGCGGAGGTCGAAGCCCCTTCAGGAGTCCATGTCTATTGCATTCGATCCGTGACGTCCGCGCTGCCTTGCGCGCCCCCCACGAATCGCTACTTCCGATTGTGACCCGCCACCGAGCCGTCACCCGCGTGACCCTTTCGGCAGTCGCTCTCGCGATCGTGTTTGTCATCTCGCAGCAGAGCCCGAGCCAGGCCGGCCGGGCACCCGAGCGACCCCCGGTCGCCTCCTCGCTGCTTCCCGCCAACGTCGGCGTCGGCATCGCCACCGACGAGGCCATCACCCTCTCGTTCGACCAGCCGATGGACCGCGCCTCGGTGGAGCAGTCGCTCCGCGTGCGCCCGGCCCAGCCGCTCGCCTTCGGGTGGAGCCCGGATGGGCGCTCGGTGCGCATCGGCCCGGCCACCCGCTGGCAGACCGACCAGCGCTACGTGGTGCACGTGCCCGCCGAGGCCCGCACCGTTGATGGCGGCTCGGTCGGCACCGCCGCCAATGTGAGCTTCACCACCGAGACCGCTCCCACGGTCACCGACTTCCAGCTGCGGTTCGCTCCGGCAACCGCCAACGCGGCGGCGATGCAGCCGAAGAGCGCGGACGATGGCGCGAGCCTGGTTGCGCCGGCCGACACCGCCAACCGGGTGAGCGCCCGCACGGCAGTCACCCTCGCCTTCAGCGTGCCGATGGACCAGGCCGCCACCGAGGCTGCCTTCGTCGTGACTCCTGCCGTCGAGGGCTCCTTCGAATGGACCGGTGCAAGCCTGCGCTTCGAGCCCCTGACTCCGTTCGTGGCCGGCGACCGCTACGCGATCAGCGTGGCAGGTGCCCGCGACGCGGAGGGCAATCGCGTTGGCGGTGACACGAGCTTCTCCTTCACCACCCGCGACGGTGCACAGGTCGCCTCCGTGCGTCCCAAGGGCGGCGAGCGCGACGTGACAGGCCGAACGGTGACGCTCCGCTTCACCGAGCCGATGAACACGGCCAGCGTGGCCAAGGCGTTCAGCGTCAAGGATGCCGGCCCCGGGGGCCGCGTGACCGGAAAGATCAGCTGGAACGCGCCTCTCACGACCCTCACGTTCACCGCGGACCGTGATTTCGTGGTCGGGCACGCCTACACGGCGACGCTCAGCGATGCCGTCGACGCGGATGGCAACACCGTCACCTTCAGCACGTCGTTCCGGACCGTGGTCCCGGTCGTGGCACCTGTCGTGGCCGCCGCCGCACCCGTCGCAACGGCCAGGCCGCGCCCTCCGGTGCCGGCCCCATCGGGGAGCGGGGTGGCGCTGGCTCTCAACCAGATCAACGCGTCGCGGGCGCAGTACGGCTTCGCGCCGCTGGCCCTCGACAGCGCCATCACCAGCGTGGCCAACGCGCACGCCTGGGACATGCTCAACTACGGCTACTTCAGCCACACCGGGCGTGACGGTTCGACCGTCCGCACCCGCCTCTCGCGGGCCGGAGTGCCGTACAGCCATGCGGGCGAGAACATCTGCGAGTACACCGGGATCGGGATGAACGCCACCCTGAACTGGTGCCACAGCAGCTTCATGGCCGAGCCCTATCCCGGGTACTACAACCACATCGCCAACATTCTGGACCCCGATTTCCGACGTGTCGGCATAGGGATCGCGGTCTCGGGTGGCAAGGTCGTCGTGGTCTGGGACTTCGCCGGCTGAGACGCTGATGCCGGCGGGCCGCACCCGCCGCGCAGCTCGTCATCGCAGCCACCGGCCCTCCGGAAATCCGGGGGGTCGGTGCTACACTCGCTGACCGAATGCCACCCCGTAAGCCACGCTCCGGCGGCGATCTGGTGATCGTCGAGTCGCCGGCCAAGGCGAAGACCATCGAACGCTACCTGGGCCCCGGCTATACCGTGCTGGCCTCGTACGGCCATGTCCGGGACCTGCCCCAGAAGGGCCTCGGCGTCGACGTCGACCACGACTTCGCGCCGCGCTACGAGCCGCTCACCGACCGCAAGAAGGATCTTGACCGCCTCGCCACGCAGGCCCGCAACGCGGAGCAGGTGTGGCTCGCCACCGACCTCGACCGCGAGGGCGAGTCGATCGCCTGGCACATCGCCGAATACGCCGAGATCCCGGCGGACCGCATCCGGCGCGTCACCTTCAGCGAGATCACCAAGTCGGCCATCGACGCCGCGTTCGCCGCGCCGCGCACGATCAATGTCGATCTGGTCAACGCCCAGCAGGCGCGCCGCATCATCGACCGCCTGGTGGGCTACAAGCTGAGCCCGCTAGTGAGCAGCAAGATCCGACGCGGCCTCTCCGCCGGCCGCGTGCAGAGCGTGGCGGTGCGACTGGTGGTCGACCGCGAACGCGAGATCAACGCGTTCACCGCGGAGGAGTACTGGACCATTGCCGCGACCCTCGCACGCCTCGAGAGCGAGGGCTCGTTCAGCGCCGAGCTGACCCGCATCGACGGCGAGAAGGCCCGCATCGGTTCCGAGTCGGAGGCCCGCGAGCACGAGGCGGCCCTGCGCGCCGCGACCGACTACCGGGTCGTGGCCGTCACCCGTACCCAGCAGCGCAAGAACGCACCCCCGCCGTTCACCACCAGCACGCTGCAGCAGGAGGCATCGCGCAAGTTGAGCTTCGGGGCGCGCCGCACGATGAGCGTCGCGCAGCGGCTCTACGAGGGCGTGACCCTCCCCGAGGGCCAGGTTGGGCTCATCACCTACATGCGCACCGATTCGGTGACCGTGTCGAGCGGGGCGGTCGCCGAGGCACGCGACGTCATCACCCACCGCCATGGTCCCGACTTCGTGCCGGAGCGGCCCAACGCGTTCCGCACCAAGAGCCGCGGCGCCCAGGAGGCCCACGAGGCGATTCGGCCGTCGAGCTTCGCGCGGACGCCGCAATCGGTCCAGCCGCACCTCAAGCCCGAGGAATACCGCCTCTACGAGCTGATCTGGAAGCGTGCCCTCGCGTCACAGATGGCCGCCGCGCGGTTCGACCAGGTCGGCGTCGATGTCAGCGCGGACCGATACACCCTCCACGCCGGGGCGCGAAAGCGAGTCTTCGATGGCTACCAGGCCCTGTACGTCGAGGGCAAGGACGATGAGGAAGACGAGCGCCTGGCCGTCCTTCCGGACCTTGCCGACGGTGAGGCCCTGCGGCTCACCGAGCTGGCGGCCGAGCAGCATTTCACGCAGCCGCCGCCGCGCTTCACCGAGGCGACCCTCATCAAGGCGCTCGAGGAGCACGGCATCGGCCGTCCGTCGACCTACGCGCCGACGATCGAGACCATCCGTCAGCGCGGCTATGTGACCCTCGAGGAGCGACGCCTGCACCCGACGGAGGCAGCCGAGCGGGTGACCGACCTGCTGGTCGAGCACTTCCCGGAGATCGTAGACCTTGAGTTCACCGCGCGGATGGAGGAGCAGCTCGACGACGTTGCCGGCGGCGACCGCGCCTGGGTGCCGATGGTCCGCGACTGGTGGGGGCCGTTCAGCCAGAAGATCGCAGATGGCCGCGAGAACATCGCCAAGCAGGTCGAAGTGACCGACAAGCCGTGTCCGCTCACCGGCGAGAAGGGCGACATGCTCATCAAGCGCTTCGGTCGCAACGGCTGGTTCCTCGGCTGCTCCGGCTACCCGGAGTGCAAGTACACCGAGCCCGTCCCCGGCGAGGAGGGCGAGGCGCTGCCGGAGCTGCCGGGCGTCGGCGAGCCGTGCCCGGAGTGCGGCGAGGGGAAGCTGGCCGCCAAGCGCGGCCGCTTCGGGCCGTTCGTTGGCTGTGACCGCTACCCCAACTGCAAGTACATCAAGAAGGACGCCCAACCGGCCAACGAGCAGTTCGGTGTCTGCCCGAAGTGCGAGCAGGGCACCGTCGTGACCAAGCGATCCCGCCGCGGCCGATCGTTCTGGGCCTGCAACCGCTACCCGGACTGCGACTACTCGACGTGGACGCGCCCCGGCTCCGAGCCCGCGTCGACCACCGCGACCGAATCAGATGCCGCAGGCGCCCCGCGGCGCCGCACGCGCCGCGCCGGGGCGGCCGGTGGAGCGCGTGCCTGAGGGCACGACCCTCGCGCTGACGCCGAGCGGGGCTGAGGCGCTCCAGCGCTTCATCGCCCACCTCGGTGGCCGCAACGTTTCACCGCGCACCGTGGTCGAGTATCGCCGTCACGCCACCGAGTTCCTCGCCTTCCTGGCGGCGCGCGGCGAGGCGTGGGAGGCGCCGCCCCGCGCCGTCGTCCGCGCGTATCTCGCGGCCCTCGCCGATCGTCACCTTTCCGCTTCCTCGGTGGGTGGGCGGCTGGCGGCGGTCCGCTCGCTGTACCGCCATGCGGCGCGCGAGGGGCGTATCAGCGTCGACCCGCTGGCCGGGGTGCGCACGCCGCGCCGCCCGGGTCGCCTGCCACGCGTCCTCTCGGCGGCCGAGGCGGAGACGCTCGTCACCGGACCTGCCTCGACCCCCCATGCCGGCGGCCTCGCCGACGCACTCTCGCGGCGCGACGGGGCACTGCTCGAGCTGCTGTACGCGACCGGGATGCGCATCAGCGAGCTGGCCAGCCTCACCGCCGCCCGGCTCGACCTGGCGCGGGGCCGGCTGCGCGTGATCGGCAAGGGCAACAAGGAGCGCGAGCTGCTCTTCGGGGCGCCGGCCACGGCAGCGCTGCGCGGCTACCTCGCCGATGGGCGCGGAGTCCTCGCCGCGCGCTCGACGCGGGGGGACGCCGCCGGCGACGCATTGTTCCTCAACGCCGCCGGATCGCCGCTCACCGCGCGCGGTGCGCGGATGGTGGTCGATCGGTGGGCGCAGCGCGTCGGCGCGCCGAAGCGGACCTCGCCACACACGCTGCGGCACTCGTTCGCGACCCATCTGCTGGAGGGCGGAGCCGACCTGCGCAGCGTCCAGGAGCTGCTCGGTCACGCCAACCTGGCGACAACCCAGATCTACACCCACCTCTCCGACGCCGCGCTGCGCACCACGTACCGCGCGGCCCATCCGCGCTCCGGCCGCGCGCGCTCGACCCGGTGACGGATCCGACGAGCCCGCCACCGGTGGAGGAGACGGCGGAGCAGGGTGCCGGGCTCCGTCCGACGGCCGCACGCGTGCTGGTCACCGCCAGCCTCATCCTCACCGTGGCCGCGCTGGCCAGCCGCCTGCTCGGTTGGATCCGCCTGCTGGTCATCGGTTCGCAGTTCGGTGCGAGCCGCGAGCTGGACGCCTACTTCGCCGCCTTCCGCATCCCCGACGCCATCTTCCAGCTCGTCGTGGCGGGGGCGCTGTCGGCGGCGCTCATCCCGGTCTTCAGCAGCTACCGTGCGCGTGAGCAGGAGCGCGAGGCGTGGCGTCTCGCCAGCAGCATCATCAACCTGGTCGTCATCGCGCTCGCCGCGCTGAGCCTGCTGATGGCCATCTTCGCGCCGCTCATCGTGCCGATCGTGACCCCCGGCTTCGACGCGCCGACCACCGAGCTGACGGTCCGCATGACGCGGATCATGCTGCTCAGCCCGGTCTTCATCGGTATGGGGGCGGTGGTCAGCGGGATCCTCAACTCATATGAGCGGTTCGCGGTGCCGGCGCTCGCGCCGCTCATCTACAACGCGGCGATCATCCTCGCCGCGATCGTGCTGGCGCCGCTGATGGGGGTCGAAGGGCTGGCCGTCGGCGTGGTGTTCGGGTCGCTCCTGCACCTGCTGATCCAGCTGCCGCAGCTGGGTCGGGTGGGGCAGCGCTACGACCTGACCATCGGTCTGCGCCATCCGGGAGTGCGGCAGGTGGCGTGGCTGATGGGTCCGCGGATGCTGGGCCTGGCGGCCGGACAGCTGAACTTCATCGTCTCCACCGTCCTCGCCTCGGGGCTGCCGGAGGGCAGCGTGACGGCCTACAACTACGCCTTCCAGCTCTCGCAGATTCCCGTCGGCGTGCTGGGCGTCAGCATCGCGGTGGCGCTCTTCCCGAGCCTGTCACGGGATGCGGCGCTGGGCCGTGTCGGCGAGATTCGCCGCCAGGTTGCCGGCAGCCTGCGGATCCTCGTCTTCCTCGCGGCGCCGATGACCGCCATCACGATCGTGCTGGCCCAGCCGCTGGCGGCCGTCTTCTTCCAGTACGGCCTCTTCAGCGAGCGCTCGACCGAGCTGACCGCGCGCGCCCTGGCGTACTTCGCCATCGGCCTCGTCGGCCACATCGTGGTCCATGTGCTGACGCGCGCCTTCTACGCGATGCAGGACACCCGGACCCCGGTCACCTGGGCGATCATCGCGGTAGCCATGAATGTGCCATTGATGATCGCCTTCGTCGGACCGATGGGCGTCGAGGGCCTTGCCCTCGCGCTGTCGCTGTCCGCCATCGCGGAGGTCATCGGCCTGGTCTGGGCGCTGCGCCGCCGGATCGAGAGCGTCGAGGAGCGATCCGTCCTGACATCCGCCGGCCGCTCGCTGGTCGGTGGCGTGGCCGCGGCGCTGCTGATGCTCGGCGGGCTGACCATGGCCCGCGCCTGGCTCGGCGGCATGCTCGACCACGGGCTTGGGCGGCTCGTGCTGCTCCTGGTGCTCTCGCTTGCCGGCATCGCCATCTTCAGCCTGGTCACTGCGGCGCTCGGCTCCCCGGAGCTGGAACAGGTGCGCGGGCAGCTGCGCCGTCGACTGCGCCGAGGGACGTCCTGATGCACTTCCGACCGGCCACCGATGCCGATGCCGCGGCATGGCAGGCATTCCTGGGCGCGACCGCGTCAGGCGACTTCCTGCACGATTGGGCGTGGGCGGAGGTGGCGGCGTTCGACGGCCAGCCGCAGCGTCGGTTCATGCTCGAGGACGAGGGTGAGCTGGTGGGCCTTGCCGCAGCACAGGTGCGCGGGCTGCCGATGGGTCGGGTCTTCTGGTACGTGCCCCACGGCCCGGTGATCGACTATGGCCACGCGCGGGCGGCAGAGCGCCTGCGCGCCATGGTGCTTGCGCTCCGGGAGGTCGGGCGCCAGGGCGGCGCGCTGGCCGTGAAGCTCGAGCCGCGGATCGCACACGACGACCCCATGGTGGCCGCGCTGGCGCACCTCCCGGTGCGCCGGCAGCGCGCCTCGGTGCAGGTCGGGCAGACGCGCGTCGTCCCCCTCCTCGACGACGATGCCCTGCTGGCGGCCTTCGACAAGGACACCCGCTATGGCGTCCGTCGCGCCGAGCGCGAAGGGGTTCGGGTCCGTCGCATCACCGACGCGCACGACGAGGCGGCGGTCGATCGGCTCCACGACCTGGTCACCGAGACGCAGCGCCGCGCCGGCTTCCCGCTTCCGCCGCGCGAGCGCTACCGCCTCGTCTGGGAGCGCCTCGGCGGCGCCGGTCGAGCTCGCATCTTCGAGGCGTGGCACGAGGAACGGCTGCTCGCCTCGGCCATGCTCGTCGTGGAGGGAAATCGGTCCTTCTACCTCTTCTCCGGCTCGATCCGCGAGGCGCGCGGCGAGCCGAAGCGCTTTGCCAGCTACGCGCTGCAGTGGGCCATGATGCGCGACGCCCGCGAGCAGGGCGCGCAGAGCCACGACCTGTGGGGAATCGCTCCGCCCGGCGTCGATGCGCGGCACCCGTGGCACGGGGTGGGGCTCTTCAAGAAGGGCTTCGGCGGCAGCGAGGTCCACTGGGCGGGCACGTGGGACGTGGTGGTCGATCCGACCGCCTACCGGCTGCGGACCGCGCTCGGCATGCTCCGCGGCGGTGCACGCCGTCTTCTGCGCGCCCCGGCTGCCCTGGTCCGACGGGGAAGCTCATGACCACCGAGACCCGTGGCATGGGCCTCGGGGCGCTGGCGGACGTCATCGCGCCCGAGCGCGTCGTCGGCATCCCGTTCGGGGAGGTCACCTCGCTGGCCTACGACTCCCGCGCCGCCCGCCCGGGCACGCTCTTCTTCGCGGTCCCCGGAGTCCACGTCGACGGCCACTCCTTCGCGGCGCAGGCACAGGCACGCGGCGCCATCGGTGCGGTGGTGGAGCACGAGGTGGCGGGGCTCGAGATCCCCCAGCTCCTCGTCGACCGCACGCGTCGCGCCATGGCCGATGCCGCCGACGCATGGTTCGGACGGCCCAGCGAACGCCTGCAGGTCATCGGCATCACGGGCACGGACGGCAAGACCACGTCGAGCTTCCTGGCGGTCGAGCTGCTGCGCGCCGGCGGCCGGCGGCCGGGGATGATCGGCACGGTCGCGGCGGATGTCGGCGACGAGCGACGCGACAACGATGACCGCAACACGACCCCCGAGGCGCTCGAGCTCCAGGAGCTGCTCGCCGAGATGGTCGACGCCGGCAACGACGCGGTGGTGATGGAAGCGACATCGCACGGCCTCGCCCTGGAGCGGACGCGCAACTGCCGCTTCGACGTGGGGGTGGTGACGACCGTCTCGAGCGAGCACCTGGAGTTCCACGGCAGCCTGGAGGCGTATCACGCCGCCAAGGCGCTGCTGGTCGAGGAGGCGCCGCTGGCGATCCTGAACGCCGACGAGCCGACCTTCGCCTACTTCCGCGACCGCGCGCGCGACCGCGTCCTGACCTACGCCATCGACACCGATGCGGACCTGCGCGCCACCGACCTTGTTTCCGACCCCAACGGCACCTGGTTCAGCCTGGCGGCGCCGGCGTGGAGCGGGCCGGTGCACCTGCCAATGCCCGGGCGCTACAACGTGTCGAACGCGCTGGCGGCGCTGGCGATCGCCGCTGCCGAGGGTGTCGACCTCGGGCTGGCGGTCGAGGCGCTTGGCCGATCGGCGGGTGTGCCGGGCCGCATGGAGCGCATCGATGCCGGCCAGCCATTCGGGGTGGTGGTCGACTATGCCCACACTGCCGACTCGCTGGCCAAGGTGCTGCGCACCCTGCGCCCGGTGACTCGCGGCCGTCTGATCGTCGTCTTCGGCTCGGCGGGGGAGCGCGATCCCAGCAAGCGGCCGGCGATGGGGCGCGCGGCCGCGGAGCTCGCCGACCTGGCCATCGTGACCGACGAAGACCCGCGCCTGGAGGATTCGCGGGCGATCAACGAGGCGATCGCCGCCGGCGCGCGCGACGCGGGCGCGCGGGACGGTGAGACGCTCGAGGTGATCGACGACCGGCGGGCCGCCATCGGACGCGCCGTGGAGGTGGCCGGCGAGGGCGACGTGGTCCTGCTCGCCGGCAAGGGCCACGAGACATCGATCTTCTACGACACGCGGAAGCTGCCCTGGGATGACCGCGAGGTGGTACGCGACGCGCTGCGTGCCGCCGGCTGGGAGGCCGCCCGTGATGGGTGAGCTGCGCGCCTTCATGGTCACCGACGCCGACGCATGGAACGCCTTCGTTGAGGCCGCGCCGTACGCCGCGTTCCCGCAGCTCTGGGAGTGGGGCGAGCTCCGGCAGCCACTCGGCTGGCGGCCCCTGCGCATCGCGGTGGGGGAGTCGCCGGCGGAGCCGGTCGCCGGCGCGCAGCTGCTGCTGCGCGCCCTACCGGGACTGGGCTGGCACCTCGGCTACGCACCCCGCGGCCCCATCGGTGCGGTCGACGACCCGGTGGTGCTCGACGCGCTGCTCGCCGCGATGCGGACGCTGGCGCGCCGCGAGCGGATCGCCACTCTCAAGGTCGACCCCGAAGCGATTGCTGAGGACCCGCTGGGAGCGGCGCTCCTCGACGCACCGTGGCGGGCCGCCGACAAGGTCCAGCCGCCGAGCAGCCGGGTGCTGGACCTCACCCGGACCGAGGAGCAGCTGCGGAGCGACCTCAAGCGCAAGCACCGGCAGTACGTGAACAAGGCGGAGCGCGCCGGGCTCCACGTCGAGTGGCTCGACGCCACGACGGACGAGGCCGCCACCCGGCAGGCGCTGGCCGACTTCTACGCCATCTACGAGGCCACGGCCACGCGGGCCGGGTTCGTGGCGCGCGCACCCTCGTACTACGAGCGCGTGTGGCGCCTCTTCGCGCCGGGCGGGCGTGCTCGTCTCCTGTTCGCGGTCGAGGAGGGCGTGCGGGTGGCGACGCTCTTCCATTTCGTGGTCGGTCCCAAGGTCGCCGAGGCCTACGGCGGCATGACCGATGCCGGTGCCGCATCGCGCGCGAACTACCTCCTCAAGTGGGAGGCGATCCGCGGATTCCGGGCCGAGGGGCGCACCTCCTACGACCTGTGGGGCATCGCCACCGGCGGCATCGCGCAGTTCAAGGAGGGCTTCGGTGGCGAGGTGCATCGGTACATCGGGGCACGCGACCTGCCGTTGCGAGCCCCGGTGGATGCGCTGCTGCGGATTGCGCTTCCCGCCTACGGCATGGCGCAGCGCGCACGGCTGCGCCTCTCTGGACGCCACCTGACCCCCAGCGACGACTGACCAGCGACAGGAGACCGATGACCGACCGGACAACGGCACGCGGCGTCCGGGTGACGCCCGCGGACCACACCGACCAGCAGCGCTGGGATGCCTTCGTCGCGTCGCGCCCCGAGGCAGACCCGCTCCAGATGTGGTCCTGGGGCGAGTGTGCCGCCATTGCCGGCGAGCCCCCGGCGCGAATTCTGGCCGAGACCGCGGATGGGACGGTGCGGGGCGTCGCCCAGGCGCTCGTACGCTCGGCGGGACTCGGGCGCAGCGTCGCATACGTCGCCCACGGACCGGTTTGGGACCGGCAGGCCGCCGACGGCGACCGGCTGCTCGGCGCCCTGCTCGACGGGCTGCGCCAGCTGGGAGCGGCTGAACGCTCGATCGTCGTCAAGCTCGACCCGCGCTCGGCGCCCGGCGACGATCCGACCGAGCTCGCGGCGACGCTGACCGGCTACGGCCTGCGCCGAGCGGACGACCTGCAGGCACCCACCACGCGCCTCGTCGATCTGCGCGACGGCGGCGAGGAGCTGATGGCCGCCTGGCATGCCGACGCCCGACGCCTCTCGCGGCGCAGCGAGCGGGAGGGGGTCATCGTCGACATCGACCGCATCGGCGCCGGCGAGGCGCTCGAGACGTTCCACCAGCTGCTGGAAGTGACCGCGGAGCGCGCCGAGTTCCGGGTACGCGACCTCGCCTTCCTGGAGCGGCTCGCGGCCTCGTACGCCCCGGACGACGGCTGGTACCTGGGAATCGCCAGTGTCGGCGGGACGCCCATCGCGGGGATGGTTATGCCCCGCATCGGGGAGCGGGCGTACTACCTGTACGGCGCCTCGCTGCGCGATGACGCCTATAAGCACAAGTACGGCCCCTATGCGGTCATGGCGGCGCTCCAGCGCCAGCTTGCGGCTGACGG
>JBDTQJ010000027.1:0-18557 GCA_039932235.1 Chloroflexota bacterium | reverse complement strand
AGCTGCTCGTAGCCCCACCCGTTGAACTCGCGACGCGATGCCACGAGGCACATGTCGTCGTAGATCTCCGGCCAGTGAGCGCTTCGGCGGCGGTGGCAGTGACGGATGAAGTCGGCGATCTCGGCCGACGGATGCTCGTGTCGTGGCGACGCGGAGGGTGGGCGTTCGGCGGGGGCGCCGGACCGCTCGGACATGTGCAGCGGGCCTCCCAGGTGATTCGATTGATGGATAAGGACAACGACGACGATACGCGTCGGCAGGCATCGTAGAAGCCTTCAGGCGCCCCCGGAAGGGGGTTCATCCACCAACTTGTCCACATTCGTTTCCACACCGAAGCGGCCAAGCGCAAACAGGCCGATGTCGTGGCGCGTGGCACCATCGATGGCCAGCTCGGCGCAGATCTCGCCGACCACGCTGCAGAACTTGTAGCCGTGGCCGGAGAAGCCGGCGGCGATGGTGACCTGCGGGGTATCGGGCAGGCGATCGATGATGAAGTGCTCGTCCGGCGTGTTGGTGAACATGCAGGCCTTCAGCATCTCCGTTGCGCCGCCTGCATCCGGCAGGTGGCGCTCGACGAAGGCACGCAGCGCGGCCTCGTCCCGCGGCGTCGTCAATCGGTCCGGGTCGTCCGGCTGCATCGGCTCACGGAAGTGGTGGTACCAGCCGACCTTGACGCCGTGCCCCTCGTGGGTCGGGAAGCCGTACCAGCTCTCACCGGCCACGTCGAAGATGAAGACCGGGAAGCGCTCGACGCTGAACGGCTCGGGACGCAGCGGGGTGAACCAGCCCAGCACCTGACGCTCCGGCACCGCCAGCTCGGCCAGCCGCGGGAGCAGCTGGCGAGCCCACGCGCCGGCGGTGATGACCAGCCGGTCGGCGTGGTAGGTCGCCGCGGTGGTGGTGACGGTGACGCCGCCGTCAGCGCTCGGCTCCCACCCGCTCACCGGCTCCTCCCAGTGCAGCTCGGCGCCGTGCGCCGCCGCCGCCTCGACATGCGCCGCCATCGTCTCCTCGGCGAGCAGGAAGCCACCGTCCGGCTGCAGCACGTACCTGCTGTCGGGGTCGAGCTCCTTCCAGACCGGGAAGCGCCGCGCGAGGTCGGAGAGGTCGAGCACCTTGTGGGGCAGGTCATGCAGTTCGGCGGCCTCGAGCGCGCCGCGGAACATCGGTCCGTCCTCCGGGCCGCCCTCCAGGCTGCCGGTCGTGATCAGCAGCTCCTTCCCCGCGAGCTGCTCGAGCTCGTGCCACAGCTCGTAGCTACGCCGTAGCAGCGGAACGTACGAGGGGTGCTCGTGATACGCGAGGCGGATGATCCGGGTGAGGCCGTGGGAAGAGCCACGCTCGTGCCCCTCCCCGAACTGCTCCAGCCCCAGGACGCGGTGGTTGCGCCGGGCGAGATGGTACGCGGTCGCGCTCCCCATCCCGCCGAGGCCGATGACGATGGCGTCGTGGCGTTCCGGCATCGGCGGAGTGTAGCCGTGGCGGGAAAGCGGGACAGCGAAACGACCCGGAGAGACCTTCGTCCACCTATCCCTCCGGGTCCGCCCTTGCGGGCCCCTCCGTCGGATGTTCGGCTTCCGATCTCTTCGGGTCGAGACCATCGTGCGTCACGGCTCGTCGATGCGCACGACCCACATGTCACGACGATTCGGGACGATTGGCCTTATCCAACCCCGACGAGCTCAGACGAACGCGCCCGCTCCACGATCGGCTCGATCAGCGTGTCGAGGGAGGGACCCCCGACCTCGACCAGCTCGTAGCGGACGCGAGTGATCGGCTTGATGAGCGTGAGCACCCGGGTCAGGTCGATGGGCGTGGCCGAGAGGACGATGTCAGCGTCGACCGAGTTGAGCGTCGCCGCCAGCTCCGCTATCTGCAGGGCGCCGTAGCCCATGGCAGGAACCAGGGGCTCGAGCGCCGGATACCGGTCGAGCACATCTCGGATCGATCCGACGGCCGCGGACCTCGGATCGACGAGCTCTGCGGCCCCGAATCGGCGCGCCGCGACCACCCCGGCGCCATAGGTCATGCCGCCGTGGGTGAGGGTCGGCCCGTCCTCGACGACGACGACTCGCTTCCCGGCGATCGAGGGCCCGTCAAGCGTGAGGTCCGATCGCGCGGTCACGACCTGCGCGGTCGGGTTCAGCTCGGCGATCGCCGCCCGAACCGCGTCGATCGCCGCCGGCTCTGCGGAATCGACCTTGTTGATGACTACCACGTCTGCCATGCGAACGTTCGTCTCGCCTGGGTGGTAGTGCAGCTCGTCGCCCGGCCGCAGGGGGTCGGCAACCACGACGAACAGATCCGGGCGATAGAACGGGAAGTCGTTGTTGCCGCCGTCCCACAAGATGACATCGGCCTCGCTCTCGGCCGCTCTTAGGATCGCCTCGTAGTCGACACCGGCGTAGACCACCCGGCAGGCATCGATGTGCGGCTCGTACTCCTCGCGCTCCTCGATCGTCGTCTCATGGCGGTCGAGATCCTCGTAGGTCGCGAACCGCTGGACGCGCTGTGCAACGAGATCGCCATACGGCATCGGATGGCGGATGACGACCGGCGTGACGCCGCGCTCGGCGAGCAGGGCGGCGAGATAGCGCGTCGTCTGGCTCTTCCCGGAGCCGGTGCGCGTCGCACCGACGGCGATCACCGGTCGACGGCTCTCGAGCATCGTGCGGGCTGGTCCGAGCAGCGTGAAGTCGGCACCCGCCGCGAGCGCGCGCGATGCGGCATGCATCACCGTCTCGTGGCTGACATCGCTGTACGCAAAGACCACGGTGTCGACGTGCTCGTCGCGGATGATCGTCTCAAGATCTCGCTCCGGCCGGATTGGGATGCCGTTCGGATACAGCGGCCCGGCGAGCTCCGGGGGGTAGCGGCGATCCGCGATACCCGGGATCTGGGTTGCGGTGAAGGCAACCACCTCCACCGCCGGATCGGTCCGGTAGACGACATTGAAATCGTGGAAGTCGCGGCCCGCCGCGCCCATGATGACCACTCGCGTGTGACCCATTGCAGCCTCCTGCCCGGCTGCAGGCGTGCGCCGCCCGCGGTCGCCGGCAGGCTCAGCGTGGTGGGCGTGGAGGGCTGCCGCGAGTGCCCTTTGGCCCGTTGCCGGGGGCCATCGGCGCACGACGCGGACGCATCCGGGGGATAGCTGCCTGGAGCCCAGCCGGAACGAGCGTGGGCAGCGGATCCGCAGGCGCGCGATACTGTGCGTTGTCGTCTGCACGGGGGATCGGCTCCGTCGCGACGGACGCGGGTTTGGATGCAGGACGATGGATGACGCGCCTGCTTTGAGAAGCAGGCACGCCTGCGGAGGAGGCGGACGCGGATGCTCGACGTGACCGGCACGACCTGGGCCCTGACGGTCGGCCTCGTCCTCCTGCTGCTCGCCGTGGACCTCGCGCTCGCCGTCGGGCGCCCCCACGAGGTGGGATTCCGCGAGGCGACGATTACGTCGATCTTCTACGTCGCTGTCGCGATCGGCTTCGGCGTGGTCTTCGGCTCCGTCGCCGGCTGGGAATTCGGCGGCCAGTACTTCGCGGGCTATATCGTCGAGAAGAGCCTGTCGGTGGACAACCTCTTCGTGTTCGTGATCATCATGAGCACCTTCGCGGTGCCCCGCCAGCACCAGCAGAAGGTCCTCATCATCGGCATCGTCCTCGCGCTCGTCCTGCGCGTGATCTTCATCGTCCTGGGTGCCGCGCTGCTCGAGGCCTTCTCCTTCATGTTCCTGGTCTTCGGGCTGCTGCTCATCGCCACCGCCGTCCAGCTCTTCCGCCATCGCGACCAGGACCCATCAGTGAAGGACAACGCGCTCGTGAGCTTCGCCAGGCGACGGCTTGCCGTCACCGACCACTACGACGGCGGCAAGCTCGTCACGCACGTTGAGGGCCGTCGCATGCTCACCCCGCTCTTCCTCGTCCTCGTGGCCATTGGCAGCACGGACATCCTCTTCGCGCTGGACTCGATTCCCGCGGTGTTCGGCGTCACAGAGGAGGTCTTCATCGTCTTCACGGCCAATGCGTTCGCACTGCTCGGCCTGCGCGCACTGTTCTTCCTCGTCACAGGCCTGCTCGACCGGCTCATCTATCTCTCGATCGGCCTGTCCCTCATCCTCGCCTTCATCGGGGTCAAGCTCGCCCTCCATTGGGGCCACCTCCAGTACGACGGTGTACCAGAGATCTCCACGACGACCTCGTTGGTCGTGATTGGCGTCGTGCTCGCCATCACGACGATCGCGAGCCTGGCGAAGGCGCGTAGCGACCCGTCCGCGCGCGCCCACGCGGGCTCCCTTCGTGGCCACCAGCCGGACGATGACACCCCCCACGAGCCGCCCCGCCCCTGAGAGCCTGGTGGGCAAGGCCGCGCGGTCCGTTGGCAACGATGGTTGGCGCCGATTCCTGAGCGCGCCGCCGGCCGGCCGCGGACCTTGCGTAGCATGCCTCCATGCTCGTGATCCTGCCGCCATCGGAAACGAAGCGCCCGCCGCCCGACATCGGTCCCGTGCTCCAGCTTGACGAGCTGACGTTTCCGGCGCTCTCCGAGATGCGGTCACGCGTCCTCGATGCGCTCATCGCCACGAGCCAGCTCCCGGATGCGAAGCGGCGCCTGCTGGTGGGTCCCTCGCTCGTCGGCGAGGTGCAGCGCAACGTGCGCCTGCGGGAGCTGCCGGCGCGGCCTGCCATCGATACGTATGCCGGCCCGCTATACGGCGGGATCGACCCGGCGTCCTGGGCGCCCGAGGTACAGGCCCGTGCCGGGCGGCAGGTCGTCATCGTGTCGGCGTTATGGGGCGCCCTCCGCCCGGCAGATCGGATCCCGCCGTACCGGCTGCACGTGTGCTCGCGTCTCGTCGGCATGGACCGATTGGAACCGGCGTGGCGAACGGTCCTCCCCGCCGTCCTCACCGAGGCCGCGGGGTTCGCCGGACCGGTCCTCGACCTGCGGTCGCGCGCCTACCGGGCCGTGGGCCGCCCTGCCGGCCTCGACGACCAGACGGTGACGTTGCGGGTCCGCCCCTCATCCCGCGGCGGCGCGCACATCGGCGACGTCATTGCGAAGCGGATTCGCGGCGAGGCTGCCAGTCACGTGCTGTCGTCGGCGAACCAGCCCGAGGATCCGCTGGACCTCGCCGACCTGCTCGCCACGCGCTGGCCGATCGACATCGAGCCACCCGCTGGCACCACGCGCTCGTGGACGATCACGCTCGAGGCTCCCTGATCCTCACGGGGCGATGGGGAGGAGGAGGACCCAGGCGCCATCGGCCCAATCGGAGGGACGCTGCGTCACGACCGCGTCGATGCTCCGCCACGCCGATGCGGGACGCTCCGCCTCGCGAGGTCCCCGTCCTCGGTCGATAGTGCGGCCCGGCATGGCGCTGCGGTGCCGTCCGGCACTGTCGCGCCAGGTGCCACCGGAGCACGCTGCCGACAGCAAGGATGTAAGTGAGGTTTCCGATGACTCGGAACTTGAACGGAAAGGTCGCGATCGTGACCGGAGGCGCGCGTGGCATCGGGAGTGCCAGCGTCCGGGCACTGGCGGACCAGGGTGCGGCTGTGGTCATCACCGACGTGCTGGACCGCGAGGGAGATGCCCTCGCCCAGGAGCTGTGCGCCGAGGGCGCCAATGTGCGCTATGCGCACCTTGACGTGGCGAGCGAGGAGCAGTGGCAGACGGTCGTCGAACGAACCGTGCGAGATCTGGGTCACGTGGACGTGCTGGTCAACAACGCAGGCATCGGCACCATGGAAGACGTCGAGCAGGAAACCCGCGAGGGCTGGGATCGGCTGATCGCCATCAATCAGACCGGGGTCTGGTTGGGCATGAAGGCGGTCATCCCCGGCATGAAGGCAAACGGTGGCGGGTCGATTGTCAATCTCAGCTCCATCTTCGGCGCGGTGGGCGGCTTCGGCAGCTCGATCGCATATCACGCAAGCAAGGGCGCGGTGCGGCTGATGACCAAGAACGCGGCCATTCGCTACGCCAAGGAAGGGATCCGGGTGAACTCGGTCCATCCGGGCTTCATCGACACACCGATGCTGGCCGCGGTGAAGGGAACCCCTGCCGAGCAGGCGATGGTTGGCGGTACCCCCATGGGGCGCCTCGGGCGCCCCGAGGAGATCGGCAACGTCGTCGCCTTCCTGGCCAGCGATGCGGCCAGCTACATGACCGGGTCCGAGATGTACGTCGACGGCGGGTGGACGGCCCAGTAGGACCGTGGCCATTGAGGAGAAGTCCGGCGCCCTGTACCGCGGCGCCGGAGCTCACATTGCGGAGCAGGCAGATGGTAAGGCGTTTCTCAGGACGGACGATCGAGCGGAGCCTGGCCGTGGTCAACGGCGACGTGGCCTGCCCGCGGCAGGATCGCCTCTCCGTCGCAGGGTGCCAGGGCTGCCTATTCTTCTGCCGGCACGACCGCCTCATTCCCTCGGTGATCTGCTCGTATCCGAACCCGGCCCGCGAGACGCTGGCGCGCCTCGCCCGGCGACGCCACGACATCCGGATCGCTCTGGCCCATCGTCTGCAACGGACCTGAGCAAGCGATGCCCACGGCCCCAGTGCATGTCATCCGCCGGCGAGCGCCGTCCCCGCCGGTCTATCTGCTCGATGTCGTCCTGGACCGCGGCGGTCGGACGCAAGCCCACGGCGCACTGTGGGACGGAGTTCTCAATGCCTCACCCGAGGATGACCTCGACGGCCCAAGCCCGGTCGAGGGTCTCCTTGCCGGCGTTGCCGGCTGCTTCGTTCGGAACCTGCGCTGGGTAGCCGACGGCCGGCACGTCGACTTCGCGCAGATCCGGCTGCAGCTCGCGGCCGAACGCGATGACGAGCCGCCGGCGATCAGCCACGTCAGGCTCGAGGCAGACCTACGGACGGACGCGCCGACGCGGCGGGTGATCGAGGTTGTCGAGAGCGCGTTGCGCACGGGCACCATCACCCGAACGGTCGCGCGGGCGGCGCACCTGCAGTTCGTGTTGCGCGTCAACGGCGTGCCGGCACAGGTAGAGGTCCCGGACTGGGGAACGCGCAAGGAGAGTCCCGAGGCGGGTTGACCGCCTCGGGACTCGACGACGCGGTGGCGAGGCCGCCGCTCACCGAGCTGCAGTCAACCCGATCGCACCTGCGACCCGCTCACGCCTCGACCGACCGCCGCAGCTCCTCGCCCCATTCGCGCGCCCGATCCAGCTCGCCTTCGCGCAACGGTCCGTACTTATCGGTCACCACGAACTTGTGCGCCTTCGCGACGGATCGGTATCCGGCGCGGCCGAGCCCCTTCTCGATGTCACCCGCGGCGCCGCGCGGCGACCACCAGATGCGTGTCTCGAACGCGGCCGAGCGACCGCGGCCGGACGGCACTCCTGCAAGCCACGCCCGCATCGACGGATGCGCCAGGTCAGGTGGCGTGGGGGCGCCGGCCTCGCTGGTGGCCACACTTCGGCGCATCGCCTCGCTGGCCAGGCTGAAGCCCAGCACCGGCGCTCCGGCCACGAGCAGGTCTGCGTCGGCAAGGGCCTCCGGCGTCGCCGCATCGGTCGTGAGGGCGGTGCTGCCCGGTCCAATCCCTTCCGCGATGGCGTGCGCCACCGCGGCCGTGTTGCCCCAGAGGGACTCGTAGACCACGACGGCCTTCATGACGTACCTCCTTGTGGTGCGACCAGCCGCTGCCGGTGCTCAACAGCGGCCGATCGGTTCATCCGATTCAAGCTGGTGAGCCCAGCCGATGCCCATCAACCGAGCGCCCGGCCCGCAGAGCATCTGGTCCACCGATCACATACGCGATCATCGCGAAGACCCCGAAGCTGAGCAGACCGACCACGAGCAGGACGATGAACCACGTCTTGTCGTCAAGCTGCGCCGTGTTCAGCAACGCGCCGATCCACGAGACGAGGCCTCCAATGAAGCCGCCCATGATGGCCAGGATCGCCACGATCCCAAGGCCGATGATCACGGCCGCCGACGGTGTCCACTGGACGCCGACCACGTCCGATCCGCGCATCACGAATGCGCCGTTGGCGTACGCGATCATGACCGCCACAAACGCCAGCACCGCGCCCGCGACGACCGCGATCGCACTGGCCAGAAACACTCTCGTGATCGTTGACTTTGTCACTGTCCTGTCCTCCTGGTGAACGTGTTCGGTTCAAGCGTCGCGGCTTGACGGACCCTCGGCCAGTGCTGATGGTCCGGATACGAAGGGAGGGCCGTCATGAACTGCCGCCCCGGCCGATCTGTGCGCATGCCGTCGCATCCAGGCGTTCACGTTCAGGACGATGCCGATCAGGAACAGGGTGGTGCCGAACAGCGGGATGCGTCGGCTGAGCCAGGTGGGCAGGAAGATGTCCGCGACTGAGCCGCTCGTGGCGCCCAGCGCCTCGGCCAGCGGCGTCAAGGGGCACACCTGGTTATTGCTGACGTAGATGGCCGATTCCCCGAGGACGACGGCACCCGCGACGGCTGTCCTGCGCCGGGGCCGACCCCGAAGCCCATCCCACGCGAAGAGCGCCGCGGACCCGGCCACCGAAAAGAAGATGGCGGTGTGGATCCCCTTGATGACCGTCAGCGCCGAACCGCGACCGCGCATCGGGATGAGTGCCTCGAGGGGAGCCGTCCACGTCCCGCTCCAGGCTGGCTGGCGGGACAGCTCGTCGGCACGTTCGACGCGCGTCATTCGGCTGGGTACGTCGATGGCACGATCTGGTCATTCATCAGTCGCACAAATGCATCGGCCTCTTCGAACACCACCGAATGCCCTGCGTCGGGGTACGTGATGAGCGCCTTGTGTGGCGCCGACAGCTGCTCGAACCACTCGAGCGCCAGGTCGCGCCGGCCGCGGAGCTCGTTGGCGCCGTCGAGCAGGTAGACCGGCACCTCGAGCTGGGTGACATCGGTCCGGAAGTCGATCTCCTGCAGCTGTGGGTACATGAGGCTGAACATGTCGACCAGGCCGCGGATGACGTTCGCCTTGTCGACGAAGCCGTATTCGCTGGCGAGGACGCCGAAAGGACCGATGCCGGAGGCGTTGCCACGCTCGGCATACGCCGACGGCGGCGTGTACGCCGGCTCGATGAGCGGGTAATAGCCCATCACCAGGCTGTTGGCCCACGGTGTGTCCCGATACGGCGGCTCGCCGAGGGTCAGGACCTGGTCGTACAGGTCGCCGTCGCCGACGCGATTGGCATGCGCCAGCAGATCGCGCCAGATGATCCGATCTGTCTCACGCTGGCTCACCATCTGCCCGGAGCCGATGTAGGCGTGGAAGAGGTCCGGTCGCCGCTCGACGGCCAGCACTCCCAGGGTCGTGCCCCACGACTCGCCGAGGAGATAGATCTTCTCCCCGGCGAACCTCTGGCGCAGGTACTCGGTCAGCTCGATGGTGTCGCTCACCGCCCGGTCGAGCGTCAACGCGTTGGTCGGGTCGATCGCGCCGTAGGAGGTCCCGGAACCCCGCTGGTCGTGGACCACGACCACGAAGTCGCGTTCCAGGGGCTCGAGCAGCACCCGCGCGAAGGCGAGGTCGGTCTGACCCGGGCCGCCGGACAGGTACAGGAGGACGGGCTTGTCCGGGTCCGCGGCACGCACGGAGATCCCCTGCGCCACGCCTCCCAGCTCGACGGTGGTCAGCTCAGCGATGCTGCCGGGCACGGGCTGACCGCCGCCTCCCAGGATCGGCGGCGTCGAGGGCGGCAGTGCCACCAGCACGCTCAGGCCGATGACCGCCAGGCTGAGCACAGCTGTGGGCGCCAGGGCAACTGTCCGCGACAACCGCGACAGCGTGCGGCTGCCTCGATTCGCTCCGGCAGCTCCGATGCTGACGCCGACCACCATCGGCAGCAGCGCGAGGAGGGCATGGAATCCCCGCCCGGCGACGAACGCGGCGATGCCATTCGCGGAGTCCAACCGGATCATCCCCAGGCTGGCACCGCCGATACCGATCCGAGCCAGCTCGTAGGCGGCGATGTATCCGAGGGCCAGCACCATGGCCGGCCACCGCGAGCGCGTCAGATACCCGACGGCGACGCCGGCGAGCAAGGAGACTGAAATGACGATCAGGCCCTGCCCGCCGGTGACCGGGCCGCGTGGCATCGGGATACTGCTGATGAGCGCGACCGCCGCACCGACCGCCACGGCGACAGCCGCCGCCAGCCGGCGCCTGGTCCCGACCGCTTCGCGCCAGTCCAACCGTGCCCTGCCTCGGGGAGTTGCGCGCTCCATGGCGCCGCGATGGGTCGTGGTGGACACGGCTGTTCCTCCTCCGGCCGCTTCGTGACGGCCTCTCGTGCGGCTGTACACGCATCAGCCTGATGGGCAAGGGGCCGCACCGGCGAGAGCGAGACGTCCTCATTCAGCGGGCCAGGGGACACTCCGAGCGCATCGATGCCTGTTGCGGATCGAGGCATGCCGATCGGCGCACCGCCTAGAGTGGGAGCCGTGCGACCGGAAACGAGATACGCGCGCAGCGGCGACGTCAGCATCGCCTACCAGGTTCTTGGTGAGGGGCCGCTTGACCTGGTCCTGGTCCCGGGTTTCGTGTCGCACCTGGAGGTCGGCTGGGAGGAGCCGAACCTTGCTCACCTGCTGACCAGGCTCGCCTCCTTTTCGCGGCTGATCCTGTTCGACAAGCGCGGCAGTGGGCTCTCGGATCCGGTGACCGGCGTGCCCACCATGGCGCAACGGATGGACGACATCGGCACGGTGATGGACGACGCCGGGTCACAGCGCGCAGCAATCCTGGGCATCTCCGAGGGTGGGACGCTCGGCATGTCGTTCGCGGTGCACCATCCGCAGCGAGTGATGGCCCTTGTCATCTACGGCTCCTGGGCGCGCCGGATGCGCGGACCCGACTACCCGTGGGGCCCGACGGAGGAGGAGCTCGACAAGCTCCTGGCCCGCATGGACGAGGCGTGGGCGACCGGGCGCTGGTGGGACGGCGACGAGCCGACGCGCTTCGACACGCCGCGTCACCAGGCCTGGTGGGCGAGGTATCTGCGCACGGCGGCCAGCCCGGCGATGGCCCAGCGCCTGGTTCGCATGAATGCGCGCCTGGACATCCGCGCGCTACTCTCCAGCATCCGCGCCAGGACGCTGATTCTGCATCGCGTGGACGATCGCTGGATCGAGATTGGGCACGCCCGCTACCTGGCCGACCACATTCCCGCGGCCACCTTCATGGAGCTGCCGGGAGCCGACCATCGACCGTGGCTCGGTGACGTCGATGCGATCGTGGACGCTGTCGAGCAATTCCTGGTCGGGCGCAGGCACCGACCAAGGCGCAGTGCCCGGGTCGGACCTGACGCCCTGAGCCGCCGAGAGCGGGAGGTGGCGATGCTCGCGGCCCGCGGCGAAACGGCGGGAGAGATCGCCGAGCGGCTGTCGATCAGCGAGCGGACCGTTGAAACCCACCTGACCGGCATCTATTCGAAGCTGGACGTCCGATCGAAGTCGGACCTGATCCGGCGAGCGGCTGAATTCGACCTCTGATCGAACACTCCGTACAAGTACGGAGGTAGTGCCGGCCGCCGACTCGTAGCCTCATCGCGAAGCCACCGAAGAGGAGCGCGCCGATGACGGCTGCGATTGCATCACCCGGCCGCACATGGAGCACCTGGCATGACCTGCCGGCCGTGATCGGCGCCCCAACCAACCTCAAGCGGACCGTGACCATCGCGCTTGTCATCGGAAGCCTCTTCGTGGCGATGAATCAGCTCGGCGCGATCCTGTCCGGCGACGCGACGCTCGTCGTGTGGTTGAAAGCGGGACTCACCTATCTGACACCGTTCTGCGTGTCGAACATCGGCATCCTGTCGGCCACCCATCGGCGGCCGGCCGAGGGCTGAATTGAACCGGCAAGCGGCTCAGGCCGCAGATCCATCGGCGCCGTGATCGACGCCCACCACCAGGAGATCCGAAGGTATGCCATTCATCAACGTCAAGATCATCGAAGGCGTGTTCACGCCCGATCAGAAGTCCGACATCGTCCGTAAGCTGACGGACACCATGGTGGCGATCGAAGGCGAAAACATGCGACCCGTCACGTGGTGCGTCATCGAGGAGGTCGCGAGCGGCGACTGGGGGATCGCCGGTCAGCCGATGCGGACCGAGGATGTCAAGGCCCTCGCGAGCGGCCTGCCCGTCGGGTAGCCCTCCAAGCCGGCGCTTCGCGAAGTGACGCCCACCGCGGAGCGCCGGTGCTTCATTTCGGTCCGACCGTGTCCGGAGACAGCGGCTCGCCGAGTCGGGATCGACTGTCTCGTCGTCACCAGGTCGGGCGGTGGTGCGCGGCTAGCTCGCCACGCGCGTCGCGGACCTGCGCGGCCGAAGGGTGAGGGGCGCGGAGCGCACGCTCGATGGCGTCTGCCAGGCTCGCGCGCGACGGCGCAACTACCGGGTCCCCCGGCTCCACCGAGTCCGGGGAGTGATGCGCCGCTGAGGTGATCACCAGCGGCTTGTCCCCATGGAGGCGCCTGAGCTCCTCGACGAGGTCGGGACCGCCGCGTGTCGCGTCCCAACGATCGTAGAGCAGCACATCCGCGGCCTCGACCTGCCAGCATGGCTCACCGTCCAGGACCGGGCAGGGACCGCCCCCGATCGGGCCGGCGCAGCGATCGACGTCGTAACCGGCGCGACGCAGCTCGGACGCATCCAGGTCCGCCACGTCGGTGTCGTGATAGACGAGCAGTACGCGGGTCATCGTTATGCCTCCTTCTCGCCGGGCGGTTGCTCCGTCGAGTGGCGGCGGAGCCCGGGAGATGTGGGTCAGCGTCGATCCCGACGGAGGCCGGCACCAGAGTCGAAGGTCACCTTCTCGAGGGACCTGTTGAGCAACCCTGGACTTGTTGCCTCGGTGAGCGTGAATTACGCCACGCGGCAACGCGTACTCCCCGCGCGCCAGTGCCGATCCGGTGACCGCAGGCGCAAGGACGCACCGCGGAGCGAGACCGGCGGCACTGCGAGGCGCAGCACTCTCATCTGATGTCGCACCATGAAGCAGAGCCCGCGCCCAGGTTCGAGCCCTGGAAACGGAGCGCGGGCAGGCCGATCGACCAGCGTCGCCACGAGCTATTCGAACAGGCCGCCCCGGTCTTTCGCCGACATGGCTATCGGCGAGCAACCATCAAGCAGCTCCCTCGGACGAGACGGCCAGCATCAGGATGCGTAACTTCTCTGGCGCGCCGTCGAACTCAGCCCTCAGTTAACGCGCCGTCCCTCGCCCATCAACTTCTGCCGCCATCCCGGCCATTCGACCGGCCCATGGTATCAGCGTGCCTCTCGGCGGCCGCCTCCATCCGCTCGAACAGCAGCTGCGCGTCACGAGGTGTCAGCGTCCGATCGAGGACCGACAGGTAGATCTCCTCCTCCTTCGCGAAGTGGAGGGAGACGATCGCGTGCAGCCCATGGAGGGCGGCGGAGAGCTGGTCGCGCTGAGATTCGGTCGGGATCTCGTCGATGTCGTCTCGAAGCTGCTCCAGCGCCTCGACCCGGCGCACCACCTCAACGTGGTCGCGGCGCATCGTTTCCGTGGCGCCCGGAGCCTGCATCGCGCCTTCAACGGCTGGATACAGCGTCTCCTCCTCAGCCAACGCATGTGGCACGAGGTGGTGTCGCAGGAACTCGAGGGCATGCGTCAGCCTCTCGCGAACCACCGGCGCGGGCGCGGTTGCGACCCAGGTCGCGGTGTGGGCAAGCTCTTCAACGTGTGGCACGAGCTCGCGGTGCTCGGCTCGAAGCGGCTCGGTCACGGCGACGGTGATCATCGTGGTACCTCATGCAGACTGGTGCCGAGCGGCGCCCGGCGTCTGTCGCGAGGCTGGGCGACTCCAGCTCGATTCCCAAGTGCCGTTCGGCCCGAATGCGAGGCCGGTCCTGCACCTTCATGAGGCGAGTCAGGTTAGGGTCAACTGCTCAGAAAGGAGGCAGAATCGCGCCAAGTTCCGCGCGAAATGCGCCTAATGATGGAGGTTGGTACCGCATACCGGATTCCCGACAGCGCAGCCGTCCACGGTGCTCCACGCTCGGGATCGCAGCGTGACGCCGCCGGCGAGGGCACGCAGCGGCGGACATTGTGGGTCAGCTTGTGGGTCACTCGATAGGGTCGAATCCTGTCGTTGAGCGCTGTCTGCCGGCTACCAGCCGGGGCCCGAACGACCGGTTCGGGCCCGGTGCGTAAGTGACGGCGTCGAGCACGGCGGGGCTTCCGCGACCGACTACACCTTCGGTCTCGCATTGGAGACTCTCCTCACCTACCCTGACAACCCGCTGCGGCGCCGCATCGGAGAGGCCCTCATCGCACTAGAGGAGCATGTCATGGTCACTGGAAAGCAGGAGGCGTCTCGCCAGGCGAGTGCATCTCGCCTCTTGAGAGAGTATGTGGACGCTCGGGATTTGGTAGGTCAGCTAGTCGCTCGTGCCCAGGCGCAAATGGCGAGTCAACCGCTCGATTCCATCGCATCGCCTATGGATGCAGGGTGGGTGGCGCGATGGGACAAGGCGACGAAACGCGAGCGAGCAGCACAGCGGGCCTGGCGCGGATTCCTCGGAAGCGAGCGGTCGGACTGAGAGAGATAGCGGAGACTATCCGACTGTTCCCGGGTTACCTAGCGTCCAGTGCGGCAGCTGTCCGAGGGACTCCGAGCTCAACTGGTTCAGTTGCGCTGTCTCCGAAGTCGGTCGCCGACGGCGCCAGTCGCTCGTCATCGGCCAAAGGGAATGCCCCCGCCGCCACTCAGCGATGACGACATGGCGATAAATCCGCAGACCGATATTGGCAGCGCGGCGCGGAGTGCTCACGGGCTGGGCACCCTCAGGTCTGGTGCGTCGACCACCACGCGGCGAAGACCAACGGCACCTGGAACGGCAAGCGCAGCCAACGCAGCCAACCGGTCGGAACGCCGTCAATCGGTACCTGGCTCACGGCCGCGTAGACGTTGGCCGGAAACACGAGCAGAAGAAACGCCACCAGCGCCATTCCAGTTGGCCGTCGCAACCGCCGTGGGCCGACGAGCCCTGCGGCGAGGGCGAACTCAATACCCCCGGTGATCACCACGAGCTCGGCACGCATCGGTACGGCGTCCGGCAGGTGCTGCACATACGGCTTCGGCGCCACGAAATGCGAAATTCCGGAGACGGTCAAGAGCAGCGCCAGGCCGATCCGAACCACATCGCGAATCACACCGCCCATTCCCTGACAGTACAGGCTTAGCATTCACCCCGCGGTCCGACATCGCCGACGGACAAGCCGTCTGACCTCGTGACTGAGCAGAACGAGCCGCTCCACGTGACCCAGCACTCGTAACGCGCGTACCTCAGTCGCCAACCGGGGCGCGTACGGCTGCGAGGCGATCTTCATCGTCAGCGTTGACGTCGCCAACAGGTCGGCGCAGTCTGCGGGATAAGCGACAAATCGCGTTGCCTGCCTGGATGCCCTTCTGATGTGTGCCGGTACCGCCCATCCGCCCCTGAACCACCTATGTAAGAGGTCTCGTTGCCGAAGTGAGCACCTGCGCGACGTGCGGCGCGGAGAACACGGCGGACTCACGGTTCTGCAAGTCGTGTGGTGCGCAGATCGTGGCGGCGGCCGCGAGCCGCGAAACGCGCAAGACGGTCACCGTGCTGTTCATCGACGCCGTCTCCTCCACGGCCCTCGGTGAGCAGATGGACCCCGAGTCGCTGCGGGGGGTGATGACGAGCTACTTCGACGCCATGCGCCAGACGATCGAAGGCCACGGCGGCGCCGTCGAGAAGTTTATCGGCGACGCGGTGATGGCCATCTTCGGGGTGCCGACCCTCCACGAGGACGATGCCCTGCGCGCCCGCCGCGCGGCGATCGAGATCCGGCGTCGGTTGACCGACTTGGAGCCGCAGCTGCGCGCCGACCGTGGGGTGGCCATCGAGTGGCGAATGGGGATTAACACCGGGCCGGTCGTGGCCGGCGACGTGGCAGCGGGACAGCGGATGGTGACCGGCGATGCGGTCAACGTGGCGGCCCGCCTGGAGGCTGCCGCCGCCCCCGGCGAGATCCTGATGGGTGCCGAGACCCACTCTCTGGTGCATGACGCGGTGAATGCCGAGCCGCTCGCCGCATTGAGCCTCAAAGGCAAGACCGAGCCGGTCCCCGCCTGGCGCCTGGTCGGCGCCGAGGAGGGGTCCGGCCGGCATCTCCGCCCCCAGGAGGCGGCCCTGGTCGGTCGTCAGCGTCCGCTGCGCCTCCTGAAGGAGGCGTTCCGGGGAGCGGTCGAGGAGCGGGTCTGCCACCTCTTCACGGTCCTTGGCACAGCCGGGGTCGGCAAGTCGCGTTTGGTGGAGGAGTTCATCGCCACGCTGGGCGACCAGGCGGCCCAGGCAAGCGGTCGTTGCTTGGCGTATGGCAGCGGGATCACGTACTGGCCGGTGGCCGAAGCCCTGCGCAGCGGAATCGGCATCTCCGAGGCAGCCACCCCGCAGGAGGCAGGGGCCGCCGTGGCGGGCGTGCTGAGCGGCGAGCCGGAGGCCGGGCGCATCGCCGCCGCGGTCGGCACGCTGATTGGTCTGACTACTGACGCCCACGACCAGGAGGAGCTGTTCTGGGCGGTGCGCAAGACCTTTGAGGCCCTGGCTCGTGGGAGGCCCCTGGTGCTGGTGCTGGACGACATCCATTGGGGCGAGTCCACCTTTCTGGACCTGGTAGAGCACATCGCCGATTGGACCCGCGACGCACCGATCTTGCTGATTGCGATGGCGCGCTCGGAACTGCTCGAGAAGCGTCCAGGCTGGGGCGGCGGCAAACGCTCGGCCACCATCGTCCAGCTCGAACCGCTGTCCGAGCTCGAGAGCGACGAGCTGGTGGGCAGCCTGCTGGGCGAGGCGGATCTGCCGGCAGACTTCCGGGCGCGGATCGCTGCGGCGTCCGAGGGCAACCCGCTGTTCGTGGAGGAGTTGCTGGCCAAGCTGATCGATGACGGCTTCCTACAGCGGGTCAATGGTGGCTGGGCAGCATCCGGTGACCTGCGCGAGCTGGCCATCCCCTCCAGCATCCAGGCCCTGCTGGCGGCGCGGCTGGACGGGCTCGCAGCCGAGGATCGGTCGGTCATCGAGAGCGGAGCGGTCGAGGGCAAGCTCTTTCATCGTGGCGCGGTGACCGCGCTGGCTCCGGAGCTGTCGCGCGATCACGTGCGCGAGCGACTCGCCGGCCTCATGCGCATGGAGTTGGTGCGGCCCGATCAGGCAGCCTTTGCCGGCGAGGAGGCATACCGCTTCCGGCACCTGCTCATCAGGGATGCTGCCTACCGGGCCATCGCCAAGCAGACCCGCGCGGAGTTGCACGAACGCTTCGCGGACTGGCTTCAACGCGTGGCCGTTGACCGAGTGGTCGAGTACGAGGAGATCATCGCCTTTCACTTGGAGCAGGCGTATCGGTACCGAACCGAACTGGGACCGCCTGATGCTGCGGCGGTCGAGCTGGCGAGGCGAGCCGGGACCATGTTTGCGGGTGCCTGTCGGAGGGCGGACGCCCGCGGTGATGTGGCTGCCACGGTGGATCTTATGGACCGCGCCGCCGATCTTCTGCCGCACGACACCGAACGCCGCCTGCTGCTGGCGCAGGTGGCGCCGAAAGTGCTGGCTGCCGGTGACGGTCCGCGAGCGGAGAGCATGCTCCAGGAGGTGGTCGCCGAAGCGGAGGCGGTCCACGACGCGCGCGCGGCGGCCTGGGCACGACTCGGCTTGTTGGGTGTCCAGAGCTCGACCCAGTCGAGCGAGCTGTCGGACAGCGCGCGCGAGGCCGAGAAGTTGCGCGACCAGCTGATCGAGCTGGGCGACGCCGAAGGGGCCCAGCAGGCCGAGCTCGGCGCGGCCGCGGGCCTCTTCGCGATGGGCAGGGCGGGCGAGAGCGGTGCTCGGGTACAGGCGGTGCTGGACGCCGTCGACACGTCTAGCTCCCTCGCCCGGCAGGCGCGGGCGCAGCGTGGCGGCGCGGCCGCATTTGGACCCATGCCGGCAGCCGAGGTGCTCAGGCTAATCGACGACGATGCCGCAGGCGGTATTCAACTGCCGTCAGCTGGGTTGGACGGAGCCCGAATGCTGGCCCTTCAGGGACGCTTTGCGGAGGCACGAGCCCTGGTCCAACAAGCCAGCGAGAGGATCTCCGAGCTGGGGAACCAGATAGAAATCTCCACCGGCCATGAATGGGCCGCATACGTGGCGCTGCTGGCGAACGACACCGGTGAGGCCGTTCGCAACCTGCAGCTCTCCTACTACGAGTTGATTGCGACGGGCGACCGTGCCTTCGCCTCCACCACGGCCGCCGCCCTGGCCGAGGCGTACCTGCAAGACCAGGCTCTGGACGAAGCCTGGCAGTACGCCAGCATCGCCCGTGACACGTCGGCCAGTGACGACTTTGCCTCCCAGGCGGGCGGGCGGCAGATCCAGGCGCGGGTCCTTTCTGCCCGTGGTCAACACGTCGAGGCCGAGGCACTGGCCAGTGAGGCAGTGGCGATCGTGGGGCGCACCGATTTCCTCGTCATGCACGGGGATGCGCTGGTCCATTTCGGGCAGGTTCTCCGCGCGGCCGGCAAGGTCGACGA
>JBDTQJ010000026.1:0-19888 GCA_039932235.1 Chloroflexota bacterium | reverse complement strand
ATCTACGCCACCGTCAAGTTCGTGATCTACACCATGGTCGGCTCGCTGCTGATGCTGGTCGCGATCCTTGCGGTCGCCATCGCCCACGCCTCGACCGGCACCGAGTTCACGTTCAGCTACGAGGCGCTGCGCGCCGGCGGCAGCTCGTACCCCGAGCTCCTGCAGGCGCTCGCCTTCGGCGCCTTCTTCCTGGCCTTCGCCATCAAGGTACCGATGTGGCCGTTCCACACCTGGCTCCCCGACGCCCACGTCGAGGCGCCGACGGCCGGATCGATCATCCTGGCCGGGGTGCTGCTCAAGCTCGGTGGCTACGGCTTCCTGCGCTTCGCCATCCCGCTCCTGCCGGATGCCGCCCGCGAGTTCGCGCCGATCATCATCTGGCTCAGCGTCATCGCCATCCTGTACGGCGCGCTGGTGGCCATGGTGCAGCCGGACATGAAGAAGCTGGTGGCGTACTCGAGCGTCAGCCACATGGGCTTCGTCATGCTCGGCGCGTTCGTCTTCAACATGCAGGGCATGCAGGGCGCGATCTACCAGATGGTCGCCCACGGCGTCACCACCGGTGCGCTGTTCCTCTTGGTGGGCGTCATCTACGAGCAGACCCACGATCGGCAGATCGCGCACATGGGCGGCCTCAACGCGCGGATCCCGCGCTACGCGGCGATGTTCGGCCTCTTCACCTTTGCCAGCATCGGCCTGCCGGGCCTTGCCGGCTTCGTGGGCGAGTTCCTGGTGATCCTGGGCGCCTTCCAATACTCGTGGCTGGTCGCGGGCATCACCATGCTCGTCGTCATCGCCAGCGCGGTCTACATGCTGTGGATGTTCCAGCGTGCCTTCTTCACGGTCCCGTCGGACTGGATGCGCACCTTCTGGCCGGCGCTCCGCGACATGAACCGCGGCGAGTGGATCTCGCTGACGCCGCTCGTCATCCTGGTCGTGGCGCTCGGCGTGTTCCCAGGCCCCATCCTCCACGCCATCGAGGCTCCGGTCGAGCGCATCCTGGATGCGGTCTCGGCGTCCGGCGGCCTCGCCATCCTGCCGTGGTGACGGACTGACCGATGACGCCCACCGACTACGCCAACGACCTGTTCACGCTCTACCCCGAGCTGATCCTGACGGTCACCGCGCTCGTCGTGCTGACCGCCGACCTGTTCCTCTCGCGGCGCGCCAAGTGGCTGCTCACCCCGCTCACCGTCATCGGGCTGCTGCTCACCGGCATCGGCTGCCTCATGGTGTGGGGCGTCAACGACACCGTCTTCAACGGCTTCTACCGCGTCGACGACCTGGCCGTCGTCTTCAAGGGCGCATCGGTGGTCATCGGTCTCCTGGCGGTCCTCTTCGTCCCGTCGTTCCTGCGCCAGCGGGCACTCCCGCTGGGCGAGCACAACGTGATCCTCTGCTTCGCCCTGCTCGGCATGTTCACCCTCGCCTCGTCCGCCGACCTGATCACCCTGTTCATCGGCCTGGAGCTGATGACCATGCCCAGCTACATCCTCACCGGCTTCCACAAGACGGACCGTTACAGCAACGAGGGCGGCCTCAAGTACTTCCTGCTGGGCAGCTTCGCCAGCGCGATCCTGCTGTTCGGCATAGCGTGGACGTTCGGGATCACCGGCACGACCAACATCTCGGACATCGCCCGGGCGCTGAGCGGGCAGTCGATGACCGCCGCGCACGTGGTCGCCATCACGATGCTCACCGTCGGCGCCACCTTCAAGGCGGCGGCGGTGCCGTTCCACTTCTGGACCCCGGACGCCTACCAGGGCGCTCCCACCCCCATCACCGGCTTCCTCTCGACCGGCCCGAAGCTCGGCGCCTTCGCGCTCCTGGTCCGCATCTTCGCCGAGGCGCTGGCGCCGCTCCGATCCGAGTGGGTGGTGGTCATCAGCGTGCTCGCGGTGCTGACCATGACCGGCGGCAACGTGGTGGCCCTCATGCAGACCAACGTGAAGCGCATGCTCGCCTACTCGAGCATCGCCCACACCGGATACATCCTCGCCGCCCTCGCCGCCTTCGGCGCTGCGACATCGCCGGAGATCCAGCGCCAGGGGATCGAGGCGATCCTCTTCTACGTCCTCGGCTACGCGGTGATGAACTTTGCCGCCTTCGCGGTGGTCGGCATGCTGCAGCGCGACCCGCGCCGCTTCGGCGGGCTCGGCTCGTTCTCGGGGCTCGCCTCGCGGGCGCCGGGCCTTGCGGCCGCCATGGCGATCCTCATCCTCAGCCTGACCGGCATTCCGCCCACGGTCGGCTTCTTCGCCAAGTACTACGTGCTGGTGGCGACCGTCGATGCCGGCCTCGTCTGGCTGGCCGTCGCGGTGGTCCTCAACGCCGCGCTGGCGGCGTTCTACTACCTGCGGGTGGTGGTCTACATGTACATGCGCGAGCCCGAGGCCGATGCCGCCCCGATCGATGACTCGGCGACGAGCATGCTCGGCCTGATCCTGGCCGTGGGCGGCGTCCTCGCACTCGGGATCCTCCCGAGTGCCATCGTCCAGATCCTGAGGGCGTCGGCCGGCAGCCTGCTGTAGCCCCATGCCCCGCCCCAGGACCGATCCACCCGCCGACACCCTGCTGGCCGATGCCGCCCATGACCTGCTGGGTGACCGACGGCTGCTGATCGCCACCAACCGCGGCCCGGTGTCGTTCATTGCCGCGCCCGATGGGGCGGTCCGACCGCGACGCGGCTCGGGCGGCCTGGTGACCGCGCTGGGCCAGGTGGCCCGCCACGTGCCCTTGACCTGGATCGCCGCGGCGATGGGCGAGGGCGATCGACGCGCGGCGGCCGACCCGAAGCTGGTCGACCGCGCGCTGGACGACCCGCGCCTCCGGCTGCGGCTGATGTCGGTGGAGCGCAGCGTCTACGACGCGGCGTACAACGTCATCGCCAACCCGCTCCTCTGGTTCCTGCAGCACCAGATGTGGAACCTGCCCGAGCGCCCCGTGATCGATGCGGCCGTCATGCGTGCCTGGGACCGCGGCTACGTGCCACTCAACGAGGCATTCGGCAACGCGGTGCTGCGCCAGGTGGCGCGGGGCGACACGCAGCCGCGGATCATGCTCCACGACTACCACCTGTACCTCGCCGCGCGCACGATCCGCGAAGCGCGCCCGAAGGCCCTGCTCAGCCACTTCACCCACATCCCGTGGCCGCCGTCGTCGATCTGGCAGGTCATGGCCCCCCAGATCCGCGAATCGATCGTCGCGGGGCTGGCGGCCAATGACGTCGTCGGCTTCCACACGGCTCGCTACGCGCACAACTTCCTGCGCACCGCCGAGTCGTTCCTGCCCGGCGCCACCGTCGACTACGGGGCCGGCACCGTGACCATGGCCGACGGCCACGTGGCCCACGCACGCCACTACCCGATCAGCATCGATGTCGAGGCGACGCGGCGCATCGCCACCTCGCAGCGCGCGACACGCCGCGCCGACCAGCTGCTGCGCCGCGTGCGCGGCAAGGTGCTGGTGCGTGTCGACCGGCTCGAGCCGTCCAAGAACCTGCTGCGCGGCTTCGCCGCGTTCGAGGCGCTGCTGCAGCGCCACCCGCGTTATCGCGGCGAGGTCACGTTCCTGGCCTTCCTGGTCCCGTCGCGGACCGGCCTCCGCGAGTACGGCCATTACGCGCGCCAGGTACAGGCGACCATCGACCGCATCAACGCGCGCTTCTCGCGGCACGGCCACCGGCCGATCCAGATCTTCTACGAGAACGACTATGCCCAGGCGCTGGCCGGCCTCTCGATCGCGGACGTGGTCCTCGTCAACCCCCTCGTCGACGGCATGAACCTGGTGGCCAAGGAGGCGGCGGTGGTCAGCGAGCGCAACGCGGTGCTGGTGCTGTCCGAGACGGCGGGCGCGTTCGACCAGATGGCTGGCGGGGTGCTGCCCGTGGCGCCCGCCGACGTGGTCGGCACCGCCGAGGTACTGCGTACTGCCCTCGAGATGCCCGCCGCGGAACGAGCGGAGCGGCTGGCCCGCCTGCGTGCCGGGGTGGAGGCGGAGGACATCGGCTGGTGGCTGCGCAACCAGCTCACCGACCTGGCGGAGATCGGTAAGCGGCGACCGGCCCGCCGGTCCCGGCGCGTCAGGCGCTGAGGAGATCCTCCAGGAGCCGGACCACGCCATCCGGATCGGGGAGCGCCGCGTCCGCGGCCGCCATCACCTCGGGCGGAACCTCCCCGTGGCCGCCCACCGCCAGGATCGCGGCGGTGAGGCCATTCGATTCCCGCAGCTCCGCGGCGGCGCGGAACATGTCGAGGTCGGTGACGTCGTCACCCAGCACGATGAGCCCGCGCAGGCGGTGACGCTCGACCAGCTGGCGCACCGCGGTCCCCTTGTCGCCGACTCCCGCGGGCCGCAGCTCGATGCTCATCCGTCCCTCGCGTACCTCGATTCCGGGGTGCGGGACCGCTGCCAGAGCGGCGAGGAGGGTCTCCCGCGCGCGCGCCGGGTCGGCGGCCATGCGGTAGTGGATCGTCCCGGACAGGCCCTTGTGGTCGAGGGTGACGCGCGGATCGCCGAGGGCGTCGCTTGCCTCCGCCATCAGCCCGTCGAGCGCGCCCGAAATCCACTCGACGCCCGGCGCGGGGATCGCCTCGCTCGCGCCGGGGTCCAGCCATTCCAGGCCGTGGTTGCCCACCACCAGCAGCTCGGGCATGCCCGCCATCGTCCGCGCGTCGTGTGCCCCGCGGCCGGTGACGATGCCGGTCACGGCAAGCCGCCCGGCCAGGGCGCGCAGCGCCGCCTCGCCTCCCTCGGCCATCCTGGCTGAGGCGGGATCGGCGACGATGGGTGACAGCGTGCCGTCGAAGTCGGTGAGCAGCCCGGCGGGCGTTGCGGCGAGTGCCGCGCGTGCCAGGCGCAGCGCCTCGGTGGGCGTGGGATCGGTCATGTGACTAGACTCGGCGGCGTGAGGCGCATCTTCTCGGCAGGCACGATCGTGCCGCTGCTCCTGGCTGGGGCGGGGGTGGCGCTCATCATCGCAGCCCAGCTGGATCTCGATGGGTCGGTGGCGTCGAGCCTGCCGCCGATCCCGGATCCCACCCACTCGGTCGCGGCATTTAGCCCCACACCATCCGTGCGCGCCTCGTCGTCAGCGTCCTCGACCGCCTCCCCCACCCCGACGCCGCTCCCCAGCTTTGGATCCACGGCGGACGCGGTGCAGCTGGAGATCGCATCGGTCGGCATCAATGTGAAGGTCTTCAAGTCCGGGACCGCCGGCAACGACGACTTCCCGGGGCTCGACGGTGCCTACATCATTCGCAACGCATCGCAGCCGGGCCGCGGCACCAACTCCTACATCATCGGCCACGCCCGTCAGGAGCCGATCCCGCTCTTCAAGAGCCTGTGGAACGTGCAGCTCGGCGCAGAGGTGCGAATCCTGATGTCCGACGGCGACGTCCTCCGCTACCGGGTCACCGAGGTGCGGCCCAACATCCCGTGCCCCGACGATCGCGAGCCACCGATGCCGGTGGACCAGGAGCCGCTGGCCCTCCGCTACGCGCCCGACGGCTGCGCGTACGGTGCCTCGTGGTCACAGCCGACCGACCACGAGCGGCTGACCCTGCAGACCAGCCAGGGCTTCAACCGCAACTGGGGTGAGTTCATCGTGATCGCCGACCCGATCTACGAGTGATCGGCCCCGGCCGCTGAGCGTACCCCGAGCAGCAGCGCCGGCACGATCGCCAGCACGCCGACCCCCAGCGCGATGGCCAGGATCAGCTGCAGCACCCCCGCCGCCTGGCCCTTCGACCACGTTTCGAGCACGTCCACCAGCGCCAGGCTTGCGCGCGGGTCGACGCCCACGAACTCGGGGCGCCCGAGCTCCCGCACCAGCTGATCGCGACGCAGTGGATCGTTGATCAGCTGCGTCAGCTCGTCGATCCTGTTCTGGCCGATGCTGGTCAGGATTGCCAGGCCGACGCTCATCCCGATGGTGCGCGTGATCTGGAGCATGGCGCTCGCCACCCCATAGGCCGATGCGCCGGCCGCCTCCACCGCCGCGGTGGCGCGCGGGCTGACCGTCAGCCCGAAGCCGGCGCCGTAGATCGCCAGGTCGCGAGCCAGTGTCTCCATACCGGTGCCGGTCGACCATCCGAGGGCGAGCACGAGGCCCGCGATGCTGGCCAGCACCCCGAGCAGGGTGGTGAAACGCTCGCCGACGACCGCGCTGACGAGGCCACCGAGCAGGGCGCCGGCGGCAATCGCCGCGGTCAGAGCGGTGAGGGCGATCGCGGCCTGCGCATCGGTCCCGAAGAGGACCCGGTTCACGAACACCGGCCCACCGATGATGGCGGTCGCCAGCGTGTAGCCGGTGAGCAGGCTCACCCCGTTGGCGGCTGCGAAGCGCCGGTCCGCGAAGAGGCGTGGGTCGACGAGTGGGTGGCGGCGACGCAGCTCGAAGAGAACGAACGCGGCGCCCGCCACCGCGCTCAGCGCCAACGCCCCGAGCACCAGCGGGTCAAGCCAGCCGTGGGCGCCGGAGAGTGTCAGCCCGGCGACCAGGGCGACCAGGGCCACGCTCACCAGCAGGGCGCCGAGGAAGTCGATCCCGCCGCGCACGCGGGGCGTCTCGATGCCACCGGCGATCACGTAGATCAACAGCAGGGCGACGATGCCGACCGGCACGTTGAGGAAGAAGATCCACTGCCACGCAGCGAGGTCGATGCCCGGCAGCGGCAGGTTGACATGTTGCAGGACCCACGCCCCGTAGGCCGGGCCGATGGCCATCCCGATGAACGTCGCCGCTCCCTCCACCCCGAGCGCGGCGGAGCGCTTCCGGCCCGAGAAGAGGTGGCTGGCCAATGCCATCGAGAGCGGCACCAGCGCGCCGCCACCCAGGCCCTGCACGACGCGCGCGGCGATGAGCCACTCCATCCCGGTCTCTGGCCCGGCGAAGCGCGCCGCCCCCGCGCCGGCGCTGCCGGCGCAGAAAAGGAGGAGGGCGACGACGTACAGCCGCCGCGCGCCCCACAGGTCCGCTCCCCGACCGGCGAGCGGCATCGCGACCACGTAGGCCAGCAGGTAGGCGTTGACGATCCAGCTGGCGCGGCCCAGGTCGGCCCACCCCCCGAAGTCGGCCACGATGGAGGGGAGGGCAATGGCGACCACCATCAGCTCGGCGCCGCCCAGGAAGACGCCGAGCGACGCCGTGATCAGCGCCGCCCACGCCGCGACCGGGTGCAGGTGGAGTCCGTCCGCCGGCCGATCCGTCACAGGTCGACCCAGCTGAAGGCGGCGAGGGCCATGACGAGGACGGCCGCTGCCAGGCCGAGGGTCACGCCCGCCGACAGGAGGCTGTCGCCGATGGGACCGCGCCCGAGGTGGAAGGTGGCGAGCGTCACGAAGCCACCACCGGGCAGGGTCTCGGCTGGCAACGCCACGGCCGCCCCGCCGAGCCATGCCGCGATCAGCAGAACCGTCGTGAGCATCGCCCAGTGCGTCGCAAGGACCGTTCCCGCCAGCAGCCCAACGGCGACGCTCACCACGCCGCAGGCCAGACAGGCGGCCATCGCCCCCGCGAACGCAGGCGCCTGCTCCGCGACCACCAGCCCGCCGCCCAGCAGCGCCAGCCAGGCGATGAGACCCGACAGCGCGCCGCCGGCGACCATGAGCGCGGTGCCGACTCCGAACCAGGCGACCAACAGCGATGATCGCGGGGCGGTGCGGCTCACCAGCCAGCCGCTGAACCCGCGCGCCCGATCCGCGGCGAAGGCGCCCGCCACCATGCCGGCAACGAGCGCCACGGCAACGGCGAGGGCGATCCCGTACCAGCCCGCGACCGGCGGGGCGCTGGCCACCAGCGGGCCGCGCGAGCCTGCGGTGACGGATCCGACGGCGACGGCGATGCCCCCGCTCGCCAGCAGGATCGCGAGGCTGCCCAGAAGCCGGAAGCTCGTCCACAGTTCCAGGGCAGCAAGCCGAGCCAGGGTCATGGTCGCGGTCACTGCGCCGCTGACGAAGCATGGGTCGCGTTGGTCGCCGCGACCTCGGCGCGGTCGGCAAGCGCAGCCAGGGCCTCCATGCCACGCATCGAGAGTGGCAGCCCCCGACGCTCCAGCTCGGTGACGCGGGCGTGCAGGACGAACCGCCCGTCGCGCAGCAGCGCCACCTGGTTGACGAGCCCGGCCTCGCTGGCCGGCAGGCGGCTGGCCAGCAGAATGGTGGTGCGACGCGGCACGGCGCCCAGCAGCTCCGCGCGCTCGGCGGCGGCCAGGGAGCGCAGCGGCTCGTCGAGGAGCAGGACCTCGGGTCGGCCGACGACCGCCGCGGCGAGGGCCGTGCGCTCGGCGAAGGCGGTCCCGCCGCGCCGCAGCGGCCGGTCGGGCCCCGGGCCGTGGCCAAGCCCATACCGCTGGATGGCGCGCTCGATGAGATCGCCGCGCTCCTGTCGTTCGTAGCCGAGGAGGCTGGCCGCAAGATCGAGCGCCTCGCGCGGCGAGATCCAGCCCGGCAGCGCCCTTGTCGGGCCGAGGTACGTGACGCGGCGCCGCCAGCCGCCGCGATCCGGATCGGCGGTCTCCAGGCCCGCGAGGCGGATCGAGCCGCCGTCGGCGCGGGCGAGGCCGGCGAGGATGCGGAGCAGCAGGGAGGCGCCCTCTTCGGGCTGGGATGCCACCAGCACGCGTGCGCCCACTGGCACCGCCAGGGTCGCTCCGTCGAGCACGCGGCGTCCCCGGACGGCGCGATGCAGGTCGCGCAGGATGACCGCGCCCGGCCGCAGGTGACGGACCGATCGCGAGGCCCACAGTGCGTCGGGCGTGGAGGCGGTCACCACGGCACGGTAGCACGACGTCCGCGCTGCCTTGACGCGGCCCGTCGAGTCCCGTAGCATAAGCAACTGCTTACATAAACCATCGTTTGATAAAGAGCTGCTTTCGCATGACCCTATCCGGCGAGCGCGAGGAGCGCGATCTGCGTCGCCTCCGCACCCTCTACCGCGCCCTTGGCGACGAGACGCGGCTCCGCGCGATCGCCATCCTTGCCGAGGCCGGGCCGATGCCCGTCGGCCAGCTCTCCCTTCGTGTGGCGCTCTCCCAGCCGCTGATCAGCTGGCACCTGCGCATCCTTCGCCTCGCGGGCGTCATCGACACGCGCAAGCAGGGCCGCGAGACGCTGTGCGGGCTGCGGATCGCGGCCTTCGAGGAGCTCCACGAGCTCGAGGCGCGCCTCATCAGCGGCACCAGCGGCATGGGCATCACGCCGGCCGTGAGCGGAGAGGTGCCAGATGTCGGCTAGTCACTCCCGGGTCCACGATCTCGCCCGCGGCGATTCCCTCGTCCCCGCCTGGGTGAAGCAGGCGGCCCGCGCGATCCTCAACCCGATCGTGCGCGGCGCGCTCGCCGTCGGCCTCACCGCCAACGCGATCACCGTGCTCGGCCTGCTGATCACCCTGCTGGCGGCGATCGTGATCGGCGGCGGCTACCTGCTCGCCGGCGCAGCGATCCTGCTCGCCGGCTCGGTGCTGGATGCCGTGGACGGCGCCATCGCGCGTGCACAGGGCGGCGGGACGCCATTCGGCAGCTTCCTCGACTCGACGCTCGACCGTGCCGGCGAGGCGATTCTGTATGCGGGCGTCGGCACCTTCCTGGTGCGGACCATGGACGAGCCACTGCTTCCCATCATCGGGGTCATGGTCGCGCTCGGCGGGTCATTCATCGTGAGCTACGCCCATGCGCGAGCGCAGGGCATCGGGCTCGAGGCATCGGTCGGGCTGGCGCCGCGCACCGAGCGTCTCGTCATCATCATCACCGGCATCGTGCTGGCGGGCCTCGGCTGGATGCCAGGCCTGCTCGGTGCGGTCGGCCTCGTCGCCATCCTCACGGTGGTGACCGCATTCCAGCGCATTCGACACGTGTACCGCCTGACCGAGACTGCGGCGGCGGGGCACCCGACCGACACCAAGGAGGCTGAGGACCAGCGTGGCTAACGGAAACGGCAAAGGGGCGACCAGCGGCAACGGCAACGGCAAGGCGCATCGGTCCAGTGATGGCAAGGTGCGCGTGGCGATCGTGGGGGTCGGCAACTGCGCCAGCAGCCTCGTGCAGGGGCGGACCTACTACGCGGACGCCAAGCCGGGCGATTTCATCCCGGGGCTGATGCACGTCGACCTCGGCGGCTATCACGTCCGCGACATCGAATTCGTAGCCGCCTTCGACGTCGACCGGGAGAAGGTCGGCACGGACCTCTCGGCGGCGATCTTCGCCGGCCAGAACAACACCTACAAGTTCGCCGACGTCCCGCATCTGGGCGTGCCGGTCGAGCGCGGCATGACCCACGACGGGCTCGGCAAGTACCTGTCGCAGGTCATCGAGAAGGCGCCCGGCCCGACGGCCGACATCGTCGGCATCCTCAAGGACCGCAAGGTCGACGTCATGGTCAGCTACCTGCCGGTCGGCAGCGAGCTGGCGACCAAGTGGTACGCCGAGCAGGCGATTCAGGCGGGCGTCGCGTTCGTCAACGCGATCCCGGTCTTCATCGGTCGTGAGCCGTACTGGCAGCGCCGCTTCGCGCAGGCCGGCCTCCCGGTCATCGGCGACGACATCAAGAGCCAGGTCGGAGCGACCATCACCCACCGCGTCCTGACCCGCCTCTTCATGGATCGCGGCGTGCGCATCGACCGCACCTACCAGCTGAACTTCGGCGGCAACACCGACTTCCTCAACATGCTCGAGCGCGAGCGCCTGGAGTCGAAGAAGATCAGCAAGACCAACGCGGTCACGTCGATGATCGACTACGAGATCGGCAGCGACGACGTCCACGTCGGCCCGTCGGACTACGTGCCGTGGCTGAAGGACCGCAAGTGGTGCCACATCCGGATGGAGGGCACGACGTTCGGCGACGTGCCGCTCAACCTCGAGCTGAAGCTCGAGGTCTGGGACTCCCCCAACTCCGCCGGGGTGATCACCGATGCGATCCGCTGCGCGAAGCTCGGCCTCGACCGCGGCCTTGCCGGTACGCTGGTCGCGCCCAGCTCGTACTTCATGAAGAGCCCGCCCATGCAGATCCACGACGACATCGCCTACAACCGGGTCGAGGCGTTCATCCGCGGCGAGGACAACGAGACGCTGGTCGGCACGGAGAAGCCGGCCAAGCGAACGTTGCGCAAGCTGGCGGAGCCGAAGCGGCCCCGGGCGAAGGCCGCTGCCGGCGCCTCCTGAGGCATTGGCCGCATCGACCGGTACGGCGGACCGCGGTGACGGCTCGGCCCGCCGGACCACGCCGCCGGCTCGGGAGCGCAAGCGGGAGCGGCTGACCTACTGGGCCTACCGGGCCGCGGAGATGCTCATCGGGGCGCTGCCGCGTGGCGCGGTCCTGCCCATCGCCTCGGCCGCCGGCAACGCGGCGTATGACCTGTCGGGTGCCAAGCAGGAGCTGATTCACACCAACCTGGGCCACGCGATGGGGCTCCCCGCCGACGACCCGCGCGTGGCCCGCTCCGCGCGCGCCGCCTTCCGCAACTACGCCAAGTACCTGGTCGACGTCATGCGCTTCCCCTCCCTGACCGATGCGGACGCCGAGCGGCTTGTCGCCATCGAGAACATCGACATCCTCGAGGAGGCACGCGCCGGCGGCACCGGCGTGCTGGTGTGCACGGTGCACGTCGGCGGGATGGACATGATCGGGCCGGGACTGAAGCGCTCCGGCGAGAAGTTCCACGTGGTCGCCGACGACACGACCTACGGCCGTCTCTATGACCACCTCAAGCGCGTCCGCTCCGCGCACGGCTTCGACCTCATCGGCTGGCGTAATCTGCGCGGTCTGTTCAGGGTCCTGCGCGGGGGCGGCAACCTGGTCCTCTTCTGCGATGGTGGCTACCGGCCGGGTGACGTGCCGGTCGAGTTCCTGGGCCAGGCGACCACCTTCCCGGCAGGGCCGGCGACCCTCTCCGCGCGCTCCGGCGCACCGATGGTGCCGGTCTGGGCGCAGCGCACGGCGCGCGATACCTTCGTGGCCCGCGGCCTTCCCATGATCCGCGCCACCAGCGACGACCCGCCGGAGATCTACCGGGCCACCCAGGCGCTGGCCGATGCCCTGGGCGCGGTGGTGGCCGAGGACCCCGCGCAGTGGTACATGTTCCGGCCCGTCTGGCCGCAGACCGATGCCGATCGTGCGGCCGCCGCGGCCGCGCTGGATCGGGCGCGACGTGGCGAGGACTGGACGAGGCGCGGGCCATCCGCGTGATGCGTTCCCTCGCCCTGCGTGCCGGGCTCAACGCCGGCGAGCTGGTGGCCCGGTGGCTGCCTGCGCGCGTCGCGTACTGGCTCGCCGACCAGCTGGGCCGTGCCTGGTACCGGCGCGCCGCGGGACGTCGCGAGCTGGTGGCCGAGGGCCTGCGTCGCATCTCCGCCTTCACCGGCCGGCCCACCGAGGGGCGTGCATTCCGGCGCCTCGTGGAGGCGTCGTTCGTGGCCTATGCCCGCTATTACCTCGAAGTTCTGCGCGCGCCGCACTACGACCCTGCGCGCGTGCACGACCATGTAGCGGTCGACGACTGGGATCGGTTCGCGCCGATCTTCCGCGCCGGCGCGGTGGTCGCGCTGCCGCACCTCGGCAATTTCGAGCCGTTCGGCTTCTTCGTCGAGGCGGAGCGGGTCACCGGCGTGGCCCCCGTCGAGGAGACCGAGCCGCCGGAGCTCTACGACTTCCTGCGCTCCCGCCGCGCCGCCGGGCGTGGCATGCGGGTGGTCCCCATCTCCCGGTCGCGGCGTCCCATGATCGAGGCGCTGCGTGGTGGCGAGATCGCGGCGCTGGTGGCGGACCGTGACCTTGACGGCGACGGCATCCCGGTCCAGATGTTCGGCCATCCGACCACGCTGCCGGCCGGGCCGGCAACCCTGGCCGTGCTCACCGAGCGGCCGCTCATCGTGGCCCGCTCGCTGCGGGTCGCACCGGACCGCTTCCGGGCGCGGGTCTGGCAGCTCGACACCGCGTCCCGCGACGGGGAGGACCGCCGCGCTCGCGTGGCGCGCATCACGCGCGAGATGGCGGCACGGTTCGAGGCGGCCATCGCCGAGGCGCCCGAGCAATGGTGGGCGATCTTCCAGCCCTTCTGGACGGACCAGCGCCCGTGACCGCCACCGTCTCCCTCGCGCGCGTGACGGGCGAGCGCACACCGCGCAGCGGCGGAGCCCGCGGCAAGGCGGACATGCACCTTCACACCCTGTGGTCGGACGGCACCGCCGCTGTCGCCGATCTGCTCGCATGGGTCGAGGAACGCACCGACCTCGACGTCATCGCCATCACGGACCACGAGCGGATCGACGGCGCGCAGCGCGCGCTGGAGCTCCACGCGGAGCGTGGCTATTCGTTCGATCTGGTCGTGGGCGAGGAGATCACCACCCGCCGCGGGCACCTGCTGGCCCTCTTCCTGGAGCGCCGGGTGCGCGCACTGCGACCGCTCGGCGAGTCGCTGGCGGCCGTGCACGACCAGGGCGGGCTGGCGATCGCGGCACACCCGCTCGCACCGCTGACGCCCTCGCTGGGGAGCCGCTCGCTGCGGGCCGCGCATGCGGCGCTCGACCCGGCGCGTCGGCTCGACGGCATCGAGCTCATGAACCCGTCTGCCGCTGGGCGCTCGCGATCCGGCGCCCGGGAGCGGATCAACGCCGAGCTCCTCAACCTGCCAGCCGTCGGGAACAGTGACGCCCACGTCCTGGACGCGGTCGGGACGGCCTGGACCTGGTTCGATGGGGTGAGCGCCTCCCACTACCGTTCGGCCCTGGCCGCCGGCACGACCGAGCCGGCAGGGAGCTACTGGAGCGGCTGGCACAACGTCAGCGTCTACGGCCGCCAGCTCGTCGCCAAGGGTCGGCACCTCCGGCATACTCTGCGCCCCACAGGAGAGTGGCGATGACGCAGATCGCGTCGCCGACCCAGGCGACCCATCCGGCGCCGGACCCGCGAGGCACGCTCAAGATCGGGATCGTGAGCCCGTATGGCTACCCGCATCCCGGCGGTGTCAACGACCACGTGCGGAACCAGTACGAGCAGCTGCACGAGCTCGGCCACGACGTGTGGATCATCACCAGCAAGTACGGACGCCAGACGGAGGACGAGGGCCACATCCTGCGTCTCGGCACCGGCTGGGCGTTCCCGGCCAATGGGAGCGTGGGTCGCGTGACCCTGGGCCTGAGGTTCAAGGCCGAGGCGCGCGAGATCCTGGCGGCGCATCGGTTCGACGTGCTGCACTTCCACGAGCCATTCGTGCCATTCCTCTCGCCGACCCTGCTCGAGGCGTCCGAGGCCGAGGCGTCCGGCACCATCAACGTCGCCACCTTCCATGCCTTCGGCGGCTTCAGCCCCAGCTACTGGGTCGGGCGCCGCTTCGCCGGCCCGCTGGCCAAGATGCTCGACGGCCGGATCGCCGTGTCGGGCGCCGCGCGGCACTTCATCAGCCGCTACTTCCCGGGCGACTACGAGATCATCCCCAACGGCGTCGACCTCGACCTGTATGCGTCAGCCGAGCCGTTCGACGAGCTGCGAGACGGCACCCTCAACATCCTCTTCGTGGGCCGCTTCGAGGAGCGCAAGGGCCTCATCCATCTGCTGAAGGCGTACCACCGCCTCCGCAAGCGCAAGGTTGACGCGCGGCTATTGGTGATCGGGGCGGGTTCGAAGTCACGCGAGTACCGCCGCTTCATCGGTCTGCGCGGGATCCGCGACGTCGAGTTCCTGGGCCGCGTCAGCGACACCGACAAGGCGCGCTACTTCGCATCTGCCGACATCTTCTGCGCGCCGAACACGGGCCAGGAGAGCTTCGGGGTCGTCCTGCTGGAGGCGATGGCCGCCGGGGTCCCGATCGTGGCCAGCGACATCCACGGCTTCAAGAACGTGGTGCAGCGCAGCGTGCAGGCCCTGCTGGTGGAGCCCAAGAACCCGCGCGCCCTGGCTGCCGCGCTGTATGCCCTGGCCCGCGACCCCGAGCTGCGGCACGAGATGGGCGAGGCGGGACGCGCCAAGGCGCCCGAGTACAGCTGGCCGAGCGTCACCGCCCGCATCGTCGACTACTACCACGAGGTCCGCGCGCGAACCGGCGTCAACCCGATCCCGCGACCGGAGTGAAGCGGCTCACGCCCGCTCCAGCGGACGGCGATAGGCGCGGCTGCGCCGCTCGACCGCGAAGCCGATCGCCTCGTACACCCCCAGCGCGCCGGTTGGATTGGCCGCGTCGACCCCCAGCGTCGCGCTGGTGAAGCCCAGCTCGCCGGCGCCGCGCAGCGCATCGGCCACCAGCGAACGCGCCAGGCCGCGCTGCCGCCAGGGGCGTCGCACACTCACGCCATCGACCAGGATCCGCCGCGCGCCGTGCTCCTCGTTGTAGGCGCTCAGCTCCGCGACCATGACCACCGCGGCCACCTGCTCGCCGTCCCAGGCGACGCGCCACAGCTCGGGACGGAAGTCCGGGCCGGAGAAGAAGCGCCCGAAGGCATTGTCCGATTCGTCGACCCCGCCCCAGTGGTCGCGGAACGCCTCGACGTCGGCGTCGAAGATGGCCCGATGGTCGACGGGCTCCACCCGCCGCACCGCCAGCCCGGCCGGCATCGGCATCTCCGGGATCTCGTCCAGGGTGGGCCGCACCATGTCGAAGAAGTAGCGCGCCACTTCGAACCCGGCGCCTTCCAGGAGCGCGATCGCGCCGGGCGCGGTATCGGTCGACCAGGCGTGCAGGAGGACCGGCACGTCGTCGGTGATCTCGGTGCGCGCGCGCTCGCGGGCCCGCGCCTCGTTGTGCGCAAGGAGCGCGGTACCGATGCCGCGGCGTCGCACGTCCGGATGCAAGGCGCCGATGACGGCATAGACCTGCGTGCCGTCGGAGTCGGGCGCGTGGCGCACATCGGCGAAGCCGACGACGCGGCCGTCGAGCTGGACGAGCACTTCGTCGAGCAGCGGATCCCAGCCCGAGGCATGCTCGTACCAGTTCTGCACCCGCGCGAGGTCTACCCGGAAGCTCTGCCCGTCGGCGCGCGCCGCGTCGTTGAAGACCGCGACGAGCTCGGCATAGTCATCCGGCAGGCGCGGACGCCGGAAGGCGAGGCCGGGGATGTCCGGCGCGCCGGCGACGCGCACCTCGTCGCCGCTCATGACGGCGTCCAGGAGCGGCGCAGGCACACGTCGCGGGTCGCGACCGCGAAGCCGGCCCGCTCGTAGACGCCCAGGGCCCCGGTCGGGTTCTCCGCGTCGACACCCAGGATGGCGCTCGTCATGCCCCGCTCGCGCAGGACGAGGAGTGAGCGCGCCACCAGCGCCGCCGCCAGCCCGCGCCGCCGCCACGGACGGCGGACGAAGACGGACTCCAGCCAGCCGCGCCGGACGCCGAGCTGCTCGTTCTCGGAAACGTTGATCCCGTTCAGGACGCCGCCGGCGATCTCGTGCCCATCCCACGCCACGACGTAGAGTCTCGGGTCGAAATCCGGCTCGGTGAGCCACTCCTCGAAGGCCTCGTCGGAGCCGTCGAAGCCGCCCCAGTGGTCGCGGAACGCCTCGATGTCGGCGTCCCACAGCTGCTTCAGCTGAGCGCGGCCGGCTACCGGCCGCACCTCCAGCCCCTCGGGCAGCGGTGGCAGCTCCAAATCGTCCAGGGTCGGGCGCACCATCTCGAAGCCCCACCGCACCGGCTCGTAGCCGCGCCGCTCGAACGGCGCGCGGCGCCACGCCTGGGTTTCGCCGACGAAGGTGGTCTGGGTCCGCGGCCGTTCGATCTCGCCCTGCTCGCGCGCCACCTCCGTGGCTCGCTGCTCGAGCGCATCCAGCAGCGGATCCATCGCTGCGTGGTCGTCCGGAACCGCGAAGACGAAGAAGCGGTGCTCCCGCAGGCCGTCACTCGTGTCCACCCACTGGTGGCGCCCGTAGCCGACAGTGCGATCGCCCACCGTCCCCAGCACCAGGTCGTGCAGCGGATCCAGGTGCGGGGTGGCACGGGCGTACCAGGCGGTCATCTGCTCCACGCTGCGTCGCTCGAGCAGCCCGTCCGCCTCGGCCATGGCGTTGAACACGTCGACAATTCCGGGGATGTCCTCGGGACCCGTGTAGCGCCGAATGGTCAGTGTCTCGGTGCCGGTCATCGGTTCGTCTCCATGAGGCGCCGGTACGCCCGCGACCGGCGGTGGACCTCGAAGCCGGCGCGCTCGTACAGGCCCAGCGCGCCCGACGGGTTCTCGCTGTCGACGCCGAGCATCGCCTCCTCCATCCCGGCCTCGCGCAGCCGCACGAGCGCTCGCGCGACGAGCGCCGAGGCGAGGCCGCGGCGGCGCCACGGGCGCCGCACGAAGACGCCGTCCAGCCAGCCGCGCCGGCGGTCGAAGGCCTCGTTCTCATGAGCGTAGATGGTGTTGATCACCGCGCCGGCGATCTGGTCACCGTCCCAGCCGACCACCCACAGCGACGGATCCTGGTCCGTGTCGGCCAGGGAGCGCTCGAAGGCGCCGTCCGAGCCGTCGAAGCCGCCCCAGTGGTCGCCGGTGAAGGCCTCCACGTCGGCGTCCCACATGAGGCGCCGGCTCTCCCGGTCGCTCCCGATGGGGCGTACCTCGAGCCCCTCCGGCATCGGCGGCAGGGTCACCTCATCCAGGGTGGGACGAAGCATGTCGAAGAAGAAGCGCGAGGTCTCGTAGCCGGCGCGCTCGAAGAGGTGCCGCTTCCGCTCGCGCGCCTCGCCGAGCCACGTCCCGGTCGACATCGGCCGCTCGGTCGTGACCGCGGGGTGCGTGGCCGCGTGCCGCTCCTGCCAGGCCAGCAGGTGGCGGCCGATGCCGCGCCCCTGCCAATCGGGGTGCACGTAGCCGCCGAGCCGGAATTCGCGGAACCCCTCGGTGGTGTCGACCCATTCGACCCAGCCGTAGCCGACCAGGGTGCCGTCGACCTCGGCGAGCACCACGTCGCGCGCCGGGTCGAAGCCGGTGCTGACGTAGCCGAGCCAGTTCTCGAGCTCCGCGGTGGCAACGTGGTCGTCGAGTCCGTCGAAGGCGTTGACGGCGTTGGCGATCACCGCCATCTCGGCGGCGGGCGCGGTGCCGCGGTCGTTGACGCGGAGCGTCAGGCCGGCCACGGTGGGCGCGTCGAGTCGCGACGCAAGGGTCATCAGATCGTCTCCATCAGGTGCGTGATGATGGCGCGGCGGGCTGCGCCGCGCCATCGGTCAGGTGAGCCGTGCTGTGGCTGCCGTTCCATCGGTCCAGTGGTTCCTCCGGTCGGCATCATCCGACTCGCTTCAGCTTTCCGGTTCGCTTCGCGTACTGCTCGGCGCGGGCGAAGAGCCAGATCCCGAGCGGGATCAGGACCACGCCCATCACGACCAGCGGCCAGACGTCGTGCAGGACGACCCCGACGCCCGCGCCATCGATCAGGCCCGCTCGCACGCCGTCCAGGACGTACGTGGCCGGGCTGAAGATCGAGAGCACCTGCATCCAGTCCGGCAGCGCCGTCACGGGGTAGTACACCCCGCTGATGAGCAGCAGCACGGACTGCAGGACGAAGGTCATCTGCGCCCCGCGCTCGACGTACATGAGCGGCAGGATGGCGGTCATGATCCCGATCCCGATGAACGAGAAGGATCCGAGCACCATGAAGACCGCCGCGGTCACGAAGTTGGCGTGGGCAAGGTCGAGCTCGAAGAAGAGCGCGAGCACGGCGAGCACGACCACGGTGTGGACGAACCCGTAGATGATCGCGTACAGCGTCGAGCCGAGCATCTGCGCGTAGCGCCGCACGGGGGCCATGAAGGTGTACTCCAGGGTCCCCTCCCAGCGTTCCCAGGCGACCGTTTCGGCAATGAAGCTGAAGACGACCGACAGGTAGTTCCAGAAGACGGCACCGATGACCAGCGTCAGCAGGAGGCGGGCATCCCCCTCGTTGCTGCCGATGAGCGACACGGCGAGCGCGCCGGCCACGGCATACACGAGGAAGGCGGCTTCCCAGCCCCAGTAACGCTTGGTGAGGTTGAAGTTCCGCTCGACGAAGGCGTAGCTCGCCTTCAGCTCGCGGGTCATCAGTGACATACGAAGTTGACTCCTGTCGGTTCGGTGTGATGCCGACCCGACTCCCTGCGGTTACAGGGAGCGGGCCGGCCGGAGGCTGGGCTCCGCCGCCAGGCGCTGGCCCATCCGGACCAGCTGGCGACCGACCCAGCGTCGCACGGGGCGACGGTTGGACCGATGGATCCGAAGGGCCCGGATCTCGTTGCGCAGCTGCGCAACGCGCGCGTCGTTGACGTTCGCCAGGTCCTGCGGCATCGGCAGGCTATTCAGCACGGTTCTCACCTCCTTTCCTTCATTACTCGTCGTCGTCGTCCTTGTCGTTGTCACCGAGGTCGTCGTCGAGCGACTTCCCGGTGTAGGTCATGAACACGCTCTCCAGCGTGGCCGGCAGCCCTCGCTGCTCGGCGACCATGGCCTTCAGGACGTCCGCGGTGTCCTCCACCACGACCTTCCCGTCGTTGATGATCGAGATCCGGTCGCAGAGCCGCTCCGCCTCGTCCAGGTCGTGCGTGGTGAGCACGATCGTGGCGTCATGCGAGTCGCGCAGCTCCTCGATGAAGCTCTGCACGTCCAGCTTCGACCGCGGGTCGAGGCCGGTCGTCGGCTCGTCAAGCAGCAGCAGCGTCGGACTCGTCAGCAGCGCCCGCGCGATGGCGACCTTCTGCTGCATTCCCCGGCTCATCTGCTCCAGCGGACGACCCAGGCGCTTCGCACCGATTCCCAGCCGCGCCAGGATCTCGATGGCCTGCTGGCGCGCGACCTTCGCGTCCATCCCGTACAGGCGGGCCGCGTAGGTCAGGTTCTCGTGGGGCGACAGCTTCTTGAAGAACGCCGCGTCCACGCTCACCCGGTTGATGACGCGCTTGACGGCCATCTCCTCGCGCTCGATGTCGTGGCCGAACACCTCGACCCGACCC
>JBDTQJ010000025.1:0-20550 GCA_039932235.1 Chloroflexota bacterium | reverse complement strand
AGGCTGGCGTCGAGGTCGCTCTCCGCGGCGCCGGCCACCATGCCCTCCATCGCGCCGCCGAAGAGGCCGCCACCGGCGATGTCCATGCCGAACGTGATGCGGGAGCCATCGGTCCCGGCGGAGACGACGTCGAACGTCAGCCCGACCTTCATGCCGCCCGCTTCGGTGGCGAGCGCCAGGTGGCGCGGGGGATCGAGCTCGGTGATGCGCAGATCTGCCTCGATCTGCTGGCCCACCAGGCGGCGCTCCACGCGGGCGGTCGAGCCGACCGCCATCGGTCCGGGCGTCAGCTGCTCGGCACGGGTGACGCCGGACTGCCACTGCGGCAGGTTGGAGAGATCCGAGACGTAGGCAAAGACGGCGTCCGGCGCGACCGGCAGGTCCGTGGATCGTTCGATGTGTCGCATCGGTCCACGGTAGCGCAGCCGAAGGTACCGATTCGTGATAGGGCCGTGACCGCGGTATCCTGCCCGCTCCGAGACACACGTACAGGGGTCATCTTCGTTGCTTCGCCGATTGCTGCCCGCGCTCGTCGTCCTGGTCGCGCTGCTCGCCGCCTGCGGTACGCCCGCCGCGCCTGCACTGACCGACCCGAACCAGATTCTGACCCAGGGGCTGGAGGCCACGGCCAACCTCAAGTCGTTCCACATGGAGCTCAGCCTGGACGGGACCGTCACCGACCCGGGTTCTGGCTCGACGTTTCCGCTCAGTAACACGTCCATCGAGGGTGACTTCGACCTCGAGAACCAGCGCATCGCCGCCTCCTTCGGGGTGATGGGCTTCTCCGGCGATGTGCGCCTCGTCGACGGCGCCGCATTCGTGAAGATGAGCCTGACCGGCCCGCAGTGGATCAAGTCCGAGGTCACCCCCGGTGCCTCCGGTGATCCGATGGGCGCCGTGACTGATCCAGCGACGGCGATCGCCGAGCTGCGCACGTTCCTCGAGCGCGACGGTGTCGAGGCGTCACTCCTCGCCGAGGGGACGTGCGCCGATCGGGCGTGCTACCACGTTCAGCTGTCACTCTCCGCCGACCTGCTGGACGAGGCGGCGGCCGAGTCCGGCGAGACGGCCACCCTGCCCTCGTCGATGTTCCCGCACGGAATCGATGTCGACGTCTTCTTCGACAAGGAGAAGCTCTACCTGTCGCGCCTGGCACTGGACCTGGCGGGCAGCGAGGTGGGCGACATCTCGGCCGTGCTGAACCTCTCCAAGGTGGACGAGGCCGTCACCGTCGAGGCGCCGCCCGCCGACGAGGTCACCGAGGGCGGCGCGGGGCTGCCCTTCCCGTAAGGCGGTGTCAGGCGCCTCGCATTCAGAGGCCGCGGGCGTCAGTGGAGGATCTGGGAGAGGAAGCGCTTCGTCCGCTCGTGCTGCGGTGCCTCGAAGATCTGGCTCGGCGGCCCCTCCTCCACGATCTGGCCGTGATCGAAGAAGACCATCCGGTTGGCCACCGCGCGGGCGAACCCCATCTCATGGGTGACGCAGATCATGGTCATCCCGGCGTCGTCGGCGAGGGAACGCATGACGTCGAGCACCTCGCTGATCATCTCCGGGTCGAGGGCCGAGGTCGGCTCGTCGAACAGCATGATCTTGGGCTGCATTGCCAGGGCGCGGGCGATCGCCACGCGCTGCTGCTGGCCACCCGATAGCTGGGCGGGGAACTTCGCCGCCTGCTCCGGGATGCCGACCCGCTCCAGCAGCTCCATCCCCACCGTCTCGGCCCGCTCGCGGGTCCATTTCCGCACCCGGATCGGTGCCAGGCTGACGTTCTGCAGCACCGTCAGATGCGGGAACAGGTTGAAGGACTGGAAGACCATCCCGATCTCGCGGCGGATGGCGGCGATGTTGCGCACGTCGTTTGTCAGCTCGATGCCGTCGACAACGATCTCGCCGCGCTGATGCTCCTCCAGCCGGTTGATGGTGCGGATGAAGGTTGACTTGCCGGAGCCGGAGGCGCCGAAGATGACCACCACCTCGCCGCTCCTGACGGTCAGATCGATCCCCCGCAGCACGTGCAGCTGGCCGAACCACTTGTGCACGTCGCGGGCGACGATGATGTCCTGGGTCGCTTCGTCGCTCATCGGGTGCCCACCCCCAGCTGCCGCTCGAGGCGGTAGCTCGCCTGCGACATGGCGTAGCAGAGGACGAAGAAGACGGCCGCGATGAACACGTAGACCTCCAGGTTGGCGCCGAACGAATCCGGCTGGGCGAGGACGGCGCGGCTGATGCCAAGCAGCTCCAGGAGGCCGATGACGGTGACGAGGGTGGTGTCCTTGAGGAGGCTGATGAAGAGGCCCACGTTGGCCGGAATGACGGATCGCAGTGCCTGCGGCAGGACGATGTGGACATTCGTCTGCACGCCTGACAGGCCGAGCGCCTGGGCCGCCTCGACCTGGCCGGTGGGGATCGCCTGCAGCCCGCCGCGCACGTTCTCGGCCACGTAGGCGGCGGAGAAGAGGACGACGCCGCCAACGGCGCGCGCGATGCGGTCGAGGCGCCACTCCCCGGGGAGGAAGAGGGGCAGGATGATATCGGCCATGAAGAGGATGGTGACCAGCGGCACGCCGCGCACGAGCTCGATGTAGCCGGTGCTCAGGATGCGCACCACCGGCAGCTGGCTGCGCCGTCCCAGGGCCAGCAGCACCCCGAACGGGAACGACAGCACGATCCCCACGACGGCGATGAGCATGGTGAGCAACAGTCCGCCCCACGCATTGGAGCTGACCGATGGCAGCGGCGTCCCGTCGAATCCTGCCAGCAGGTAGAAGCTCAGCGGCAGCGACAGCAGCCAGCCGGCCACCAGGGCACGCCGCGCGATAGGGCGCCGCGTGCCGATGGCGAACGCGATCCACACCAGCGCGGCATTGCCGCCGAAGGCGATCACCGGCACAAGGCCCAGCGGCGAGGCCAGGAAGAGGGCGGCGAGCAGGAGCTGCGACGCCGAGACGGTGATGGCCATCGTGCGCGCGGCGCGACCGAAGGTGCCGGCCGAGACGCCCGCGAGGGCCGAGAAGATCGTCAGCGCCACCACCAGGCGCCACGCCTGCTGGCCGGGATACTGCCCCACCAGGAAGAGGCGAACGTTGTTGGTGACCACCGACCAGCGTGCCTCGCCGATGGCCCATTGGCCGATTCCGAGCGCCAGCCACAGCAGGCCGGCGCCGATGACGACGGTGAGGACGGAGCTGCCCCAGCTCGAGAAGAGGTTCTGCCTCAGCCAGGCGATGGGGCCGATCGTCACGACGGGCGGACGGAGCGTCTCGCCGGTCATCGTTCGAGCACCTGGACGCGGCGGTTGTAGAGGTTCATGAGCAGCGAGGTGACCAGGCTGATGGCCAGGTAGGCGCCCATCACCAGGACGATCACCGGCAGCGGCTGGCCGGTCTGGTTGGCGATCGTCTGGCCCACCTTGAACAGGTCCGGATAGCCGATTGCGATCGCCAGGCTCGAGTTCTTGGCCAGGTTGAGGTACTGGCTGGTGAGCGGCGGGACGATGATCCGCATCGCCTGGGGGAATACGATCAGGCGGAGCGTCTCGCCCTCCGAGAGGCCCAGCGCCCGTGCCGCCTCCAGCTGCCCGCGGCGCACCGCCTGGATGCCGCCACGCACCACCTCGCCGATGAAGGCCGCCGTGTACAGCACCAGCCCCACCAGGAGCGCCGTGAACTCCGGTGACAGCGCCATGCCGCCGTTGAAGTTGAACCGCTCCTGCACCGGCAGGTCGACGGTCAACGGCGCCCCGCCGGCCACGAGCCAGCCGACGGCACCGAGCCCGATCAGCGCGAGGAGCCCGATTCGGCGCAGACGTTCAATGGGGCGGCCGACCGCCTCGCGGCGCCCCGCCACCACGAAGGCCGCCACCAGGGCACCGATGCCGAGGGCCAGGAAGATGGCCCACACCTCGGCCCCGGCACCGAGGCGCGGGGCGGGGACGAAGACCCCCCGCTGGTTGAGGAAGATGGCCCCGGGCAGGCTCAGGGACTGTGCCACGGCCGGGAGCTGCAGGAGGACAGCGAAGTAGAGGATGAAGAGCTGGACCAGCAGCGGGGTGTTGCGGATGACCTCCACGTACCCGGCCGCGAGGCGGTTGAGCAGCCAGTTCGGCGAGAGGCGCGCCACCCCCACCAGGATGCCGAGCACGGTGGCCAGCACGATGCCGACCGCGCTGACGAACAACGTGTTGAGGAGGCCGACCAGGAACGCCTTGCCGTAGGTATCGGTCGCCACATAGGGGACCGGACTCTCCGAGATCTCGAACCCGGCGGTGCGGCCCAGGAAGCCGAATCCGAAGCCGAGGCCGCGCTCGTTGGTCGCGCTGATGAAGTTGCGGGCCAGGAACGCGACGACCAGGCCGACCACGACCAGGAGCACGACCTGGCCCGCGACGCGCAGGACACGGACGTCCCGCCACGGCGGGACGCCGTCAGGTCTGACCGGCTGCGAAGGGCCGGACGGTCGGTCGGGCGGCCTGTCGGTCACGACTGGTCGCGGATCGGCTCCGGGCGGGGTTGCGCCCGCCCGGAGTCATCTCCGTCGGACGGGGACTATCGGTACGGCGGTGCGTACAGCAGTCCGCCGTCGTTCCACAGGCTGTTGAGCCCGCGGTCGAGGTCGAACGGCGTGCCGGGCCCCAGGTTGCGATCGTAGATCTCGCCGTAGTTGCCCACGGCACCGATCATCGTCACCACCCAGTCCGGCTCGAGGCCCAGGCCAAGGTCGCCGTCCGAGCCGAGCAGGCGGGCAACGACCGGGTTGTCGCTGCCGACCATCTCCTCGACATTGTCGGCGGTGATGCCCTGCTCCTCCGCCTCGATGGTGGCGAACACGACCCACTTGACGACGTTGAACCACTGGTCATCGCCGAGCGGCGCGACCGGGCCGAGGGGCTCCTTCGACATGACCGCATCGAGGATGTCGTGCTCGTCCGGATTGGCGAACGCGGTGCGCCGCGCGACGAGCTGCGATCGGTCGGAGGTGACCGCATCGCAGCGGCCGTCCTCGTAGGCGGCATAGGTCGGATCGATGTCGGCGAACACCTGCGGCGTGAAGTCGATGCCGAGGGACCTGAACTGATCGGTCAGGTTGAGCTCGGTGGTGGTGCCGGACTGGACACAGATCGTGGCGCCAGCCAGATCCTCCAGGCTGGTTGCCCCGACGTCGGAGTGGACCATGATCGCCTGGCCGTCGTAGAACGTGGTCGGAGCGAAGAGGCCCCAACTGGTGTCGCGGCTGACCGTCCAGGTGGTGTTGCGAATGAGGACGTCCACCTCACCGGTCTGGAGGGCGGGGCCACGCTGGTCGGCGGAGAGGGCACGGAATTCGACCGCCTCCGGGTCGCCGAGCACGGCGGCCGCCAGGGCGCGGCAGTAGTCGGCGTCGAAGCCGGTGTTCTCGCCGCTCTCGTCGAGGAAGCTGAAGCCGGGGAGGCTGCCGTTCACGCCGCAGATGAGCGTGCCGCGAGCCTGGACGGCGGCGAGGCGGCCATCGGCGGGGGGTGGCGCCGGGGTTGCCGCCTCGGAGGCGTCGGTGGAAGCGGAGGCGCTCTGCGAGGCGCCAGTGGAGCCTCCGCTGGGGGCGGGCGTCTGATCGCCGCAGGCCGTTGCGGCGAGCGCCAGGATCACGAGTGCGACGATGGATAGCAGGGATCGGGGCATGGGCGGGACCTCCCTCGGTCGTGCGTATGCGAGCCGTGACCGATGCGGTCAGCTGGGCGTACGGTTCGTCCCCCCCATCATGCCCTGTCGCGGGTGGCGCGGTCCAGCCAATGACGCGTTCGGGCAGCACCATGGAGTGGCTCGTTGACGAACGCGACCGCTCGGACGATGCTTGCCGCGCGGCGATGGGGCTCGCCGGAACCGCCCGTCCGGGCTGATGGCTCCTACCGACCAGGTTCGGTCGCGCACGGAGATCTCGCCCGTGGTTCCCATTCTGCTCATTGGCGCCGGCGGCTTCACCGGGGCCATCGCCCGCTACCTCGTCGACGCCCGGGTCAGCGCCTGGACCGGTGGCGCGCTGCCCTGGGGCACCTTCGTCGTCAACGTCTCGGGGTCATTTGCGGTTGGCCTGCTGTTCGCGCTGGTGATCGAGCGCGCGGCCCTGCCGGCCGACCTGCGCGGACCGTTGATGATCGGCTTCATCGGCGCCTACACGACGTTCTCGACCCTGGCGCTCGAGAGCTGGCGCATGATCGAGGACGGCGCGTGGCTGTACGCCGGCGCGAACCTGATCGGCTCGATCGTGGTGGGCGTCGTGGCCGTCATCGGGGGCATCGCACTCGGGAGGGCGATCTGATGAAACTCGAAGGTACCGGCCTGCTGGTCCGCATCTACCTGGGAGAGAGCGATCACTGGCACGGCAAGCCGCTGTACCAGGCCATCGTCGAGCGCCTCCGCGAACGTGGCCTCGCCGGCGCCACGGTGCTGCGCGGCATCGAGGGCTTCGGCGCGAGGCAGCATCTGCATTCGACCCGGATCCTGTCGCTCTCGGAGGACCTGCCGATCCTGATCGAGGCCGTCGACCGCACGGAGAAGGTTCGCGCGATTCTCCCGGAGCTCGACGAGATGCTGGGCGATGGGCTGATCACGCTCGAGAAGGTGGAGGTGATCACCTACCGCGCGAGCGGCCCAGAGGGTTGATGGGCGCGCGAAATGGGTTGGTGGAGATGAGGGGACTCGAACCCCTGACCCCCGCGATGCGAACGCGGTGCTCTCCCAGCTGAGCTACATCCCCAACGGTCGGCGGCGAGTATAGCAAAGGCGGTTTGGGGCTTCCCGAGATAGAACATCTGTTCTAGTATGGGCAGTCCGATGCAGACCGATGTCGTGACCGCCACCTCGTCCCTGGACGCCGCCCTCGAGGCGCTTCGCGCGCGCGGCCTGGGGCTGCGAAAGGGGAGCGAGGCACCCGCGCCGGGTCACGTCACCGAGGCGCTGCCGACCGGACAGGCGGAGCTCGACGCCGCGCTGCGCAGCGGCGGCTGGCCGCGCGGCTCGCTGGCGCTCCTCGACGCCACGCCGGGGAGCGGTGCCACCACCCTGGCGCTCGGCAGCCTGGCGGCGGTGCAGGAGCGCGGCGGGATCGTCGCCTGGCTCGATACCCCGGGCGTCTTCGACCCGGCGACCGCGGCCCGCCTCGGCGTCCGGCTGGAGTGGCTGCTGCTGGTGCGTCCGGGGTACGCCGCCGAAGCGGTGGAGCTGGCCGCCTGGCTGGCCCGCGACCGCCTCATCGACGCGCTGGTCCTGGATCCTGGTGCCGGTTCCGTGCCGCGCGCCGCGTGGGACCGCCTGGCGACCCTGCTGCCGCGCACCGAGACGGTGGCCCTCACCCTGGGGAGTGGCATGCGTGGCGCGGAGGCGGCGGCGGGGATCCGGGTCGCACTGCACCGGGCCGCCTGGCTGGCGGTCGGCCGAGATCTCGTCGGGCAGCGGGTCACGGCCACCGTCGAGCGCCATCGCTGGGCGCTCGCGGGTGGCGCCGCCGAGCTCGACCTGTGGTTCACCGAGGGCCGTCGCGCGGATGCCTGGCTGCGGGCCGCCGCCGAGCCGGCGCCGGTCGAGGTGCTGACCACGGAACGCCGCCGTCACCTCGTGGCCCTGAGCGCGTAGTGGCCTACGTGTCCTCCGCCTGGCCGGCATCCCGTGCGCCACGCCATTCGGCCTGGATGCCCAACACTGCGACCCAGCGCGCCAGGTACTCGCTGTCGAGCGAATCTCCCTGCGCCACCAGGATGCCCGCCACGTCCCGCAGCTGCCGCGCGGATCCTCCACCGCGGCCCCATTCGAGCTTGGCCAGGATGGTGTCCTCGGCGGTCGCGATGTGCACATCGGTCCCAAGGAGGTGCACCGGCATGCGACGAGCGAATTCCTCGCGGGAGAAGGGTCGGTCACGGCGGAGCAGGAGGTCGACCTTCCAGCCGGTGGCGCTCTCGATCACGTTGAACGAGCCTCGCTGCGCCAGCGCCTCCTCGGCGGCATCCGGGTCGACGTACAGCTCGTCCGCCGGCACTGTCGCGACGAAGCGTCGAAGTGCGTCCGGCGAGGGATCGATCACGAGATCGATGTCCCGGGTCTGCCGCGGCTCCCCATGGAAGGAGCTCGCCAGCGACCCCACGACCATGTTCGGGATCCCGGCGTCATCCAGCAGGTGGAGGATGCGGGCGAGCAGGTTGCCCTGGGTGGTCACCGCTGGCCGGTGTGGCGATCCAGCACCCTGGTCGCCAGCTCGCTCCCGAGCAGCAGCCGCAGCGATTCGCGGTGCACCTGCGCTTCGGTCCAGTCCGGGTGCCGATGCCGAACGCCCGTTCGCGTCACCTCGAGCCCCTCGTCACCCATCTCGAGTGCCAGCAGCAGCCTCATTGGGCCGTCCATTCGACGTATCGCGTGCTGCTGTACGCGCCGTGCCGCAGGGCTGGTGTCTCGCTCGAACCTCACGGGCGTCACTGTACCGCGACGCTGCGAAAGTTCTGCCGTTTCATCGGTCGGCAGGCTGATGCGCATTCTTGCCCTCGCCTGGCCCGAGCTGCGGGCGCCGGAGGCGGACGCGACGTGCTTCGAGCCGATCCTCGACGCGCTTGATGATCTCTCCCCGCGGGTGGAGGCAGTCGATGTGGGGGTGGCGCTGGTCGACGTGACCGGCCTCGAGGCGCTGGTCGGCCCGGAACGAACGGTCGCGGCGCGGGCTGTGCTGCTCGCCCGCGGGGTGGCCCCGCTCGCCGTCCGCTGCGGGATCGGCGACAACCGCTGGCTGGCGTCGCTTGCCGCCCGGCTGGCACGTCCCGAGCGAGCCGGGGCGCCGGCGGCGTTCCGCGTGCTGGAAACCACCGAGCTCCGAGACCTGCCAATCGGGCTGCTCCCCGCCGACCGCGCCACGCGCGACCGGCTGGCGCTCTTCGGGCTGACGCGGATGGGCCAGCTCGCCGACCTGCCGCGGGCCGCGGTGGGCGCCCAGTTCGGATCGGTCGGGGAGCGGCTCCAGCAGCTGGCACGGGGGCTCGACCCGCGGCCGATCACGCCACGCCGCCGTCCGGAGCGGCTCACCGCGCAGCGCACCTTCGAGACGCCACTCGACAGCGTCGGCGCCATCGCCCTCGTCCTGCGTGCCGCCTCGGCCGAGCTGTGCGAGGCGCTCGCCGGTCGCGGCCTGGCACCGGGCCGCGCCACCCTGGCCGTGGCGCTCGAGGACGCGTCGCCACTGCGCGTGGAGCTCGCCTTTCCCGAGCCGGCACGGGAGCCGGACTGGATCGCGCGCCTGCTCATCGGTCGCCTGGAGGCCCTCGCACGCACGCGACCGCTCCGCGGGGAGGAGCCCCGGATCGCGGGAATGACCCTCGTCCTTGACCGGCTCGCGGACCCGCGTGGCCGGCAGCTGCCCGCCTTCGAGCCGCAGGCCGGGAAGTGGGAGGAGCTGCGCTGGTCGCTGGAGCGCCTGGCGGCGCGCTTCGGGGAGGGGCGCCTGTGGCGGGCGGAGGTGCCGCGTCCGCGGGCACTGCGCGACGAGGAGCGGGCGAGCCTGGTGGAGATCGGTCTGCCATGACGCGCCTGCATGCGGACCATCCGCTGGTGCAGGTCGAGACGGATGGCGACGGCATCCCGCTGCGCCTGATCATGGACGGCACGGACCACGGCGAGGTGGGAATCTGCAACCGCTGGCGGGTGCACGACGACTGGTGGCGGGCGCCGGTGGCGCGTGCCTACTTCAAGGTCGTCACCCGCTCCGGGCTGCTGTGCGTCGTGTTCTGGGACGAGGTCCGCGGCACATGGCACCTCGAGCGCATCTTCGATTGACGCACGTGGCATCGGTCCTGCGGTACAACGGCACATGAGCATCGACGACCCCGGGATGAAGGGCGGCAGCGCCCCCGATCTCGATCCATTGCCGCGAGGCGACCACGCCGGGGACACCGGCGCACCCGGTGAGCCGCAGGCAGCCCACCTGGACATGCCGGGACCCGACGATCCGGTCGCCTGGACCTACGTCGAGGCCGGGACCGATGTCGTCGGCAGCGACGGCAAGCGGATCGGCGTCGTCAAGGCGATGCTGGGCACCGAGGCGGAGGGCATCTTCCATGGGATCGCGGTCGACGCCGGCGATGGCCCGGACCGTGTCATCCCGGCCGACTTGGTGACCTCGCTCACCTCGTCACGGGTCGAGGTCGACCTGGCCTCGACAGCCACCGCAGACCTGGAGGCGTACGAACCCGTCCGCGAGTCCTGAGGCGTAGCATCGGCGCCTGATGCCTGATCAGATGCTCGTCGACCGGTTGTGGCCAGATCCGGCCACGCAACAGCCGCTGGACGAGCTGCTCGCCAGCTACGCCCCGCCAGCCGTTCGTGGCCGCCCGTCGGTGACCATCAACATGGTCACCAGCATCGACGGCCGTGCGCAGCTGGACGACACCGCCGAGGGCCTAGGCAGCCGTGTCGACCGGCGTCTCATGCGCCTCTACCGCGCCGCGCACGACGCCGTGGCCACCGGCTCTGGCACCGTTCGCGCCAGCGGGGTGTGGCTCCGCGTCCCGACTGATCTCGCCGCGCAGCGGGTCGCCGGGGGACGGCCGGGGCAACCGCTCAGCGTCGTCATCGCCGGCTCACACGCGGTCGACCCGGCTGGCTGGCATGGCGAGGGGGAGGCTCAGGTTCTGGTGGTCGGTGCGGACAACCCGCAGGCGCCACTTCCCGGAGTCGAGCTGCTTCGTGCACCGACCGCGATGCCGGAACCCGCATGGATCCTGGAGCGGCTCGCGGAGCGAGGCGTGCAATCGGTCCTGCTGGAGGGCGGTCCGACGACCAACGCCGCCTTCCTGGCGGCCAACCTCCTCGACGAGGTGTGCTGGACACTCGGCGCGACCCTCGTGGCGAGCGACGCGCTTTCGATGATCTCGGCCATCGAGGGCGGCTCGCCCCATGCGGACGAGCCCAGGCGCGGCCGCCTGGCGAGCGTGCTGCGCAACGGCGATGAGCTCTTCCTGCGCTATCGGTTCGGCTAGCATCGGTCGCGTGATCGACCTGGGCCAGACCGGCGTCTGGGGGCACCTCGACTCGCTGTCCATCGACGAGGCACGTGCCTACGCGCGCCGCGTGGAGGAGCTCGGCTTCGGCACGCTGTGGGTCCCCGAGACCGTCGGGCGCCACCCGTTCACCCTGGTGGCCCTGCTGGCCGCCGAGACGAGCTCGCTGAACCTCGGAACGAGCATCGTCAACATCTGGGGCCACGACGCACAGGCGTCGCGGATGGCGGCCCTGACCCTTGCCGAGGCGAGCGGCAACCGGTTCGTGCTCGGCCTCGGCGTCTCCCATCCGCACCTGGCCGGCAAGCTGCGCGGCCACGCCTACGAGAAGCCGCTGACCAGGATGCGGGAGTACCTGGCCGCCTACCGCGCCGCCGTCTGGAAGGGACCGCCGGTCACCGCCGAACCACCGGTGCTGGTCGCTGCGCTCCGCGACCGGATGCTCGTCCTGGCGGCGACCGAGGCCGATGGCGCCTTCCCCTACCTCGTAACCTCCGACCGCGTGCGCCACATGCGCGGCGTGCTGGACGCCACCTCACCCGCCCGCCGGGCGACGCTCGCCGTGTCGTGCCCGTCCGTGCTCGAGACCGATGCCGATGCGGCGCGGTCGGCTGCCCGCGCCTACCTTGCCTCGTACCTGCGCACGCCGGCGTACCAGGCCGCCTGGGAGCTGCAGGGCTTCGAGGCTGCAGACTGGGAGAAGCCGGGCAGCGACCGTCTCGTCGACGCGATGGTCGCGTGGGGCGATGCGGACGACATCCGCGCACGAATTGCGGAGTTCGTGGACGCTGGCGCCGACCACGTGGCCATCCTGCCGCTGTCACCGGACGGCATCACGGAGCATCTCCCGGTGCTGGAGGCGCTGCGCGGCTGATACCGTTGCCGCTGGCGCAACGTCCGGCGACCGAGGAGTGGGTCCGTGTCCGCGCGTTGCTGGCCTGGCAACCCGCGGCCATCGGGTAGGCACATTGGGCGATTCGTCGTCCGCTCGTTGCACCCGCCACAACGGCGCGGGCGGATCTCAGCGGCCTATCTGCGCCTCCCAGGTCGCGTGGTCGATCCCGTACACGAGGACCCGATGCCCGCGCAGCTCGGTCTCGCCGCGGTGCGTCTCGCCGAGCTTCGTCACGACACGAATGGAGGCGGCGTTGGCAGGATCGATGAGGCTGATCCAGTCACGGGGATCGTCGACGTTCTCGAAGGCCCAGTCGAGCGCCGCGCCTGCCGCCTCGGTGGCGTAGCCGAGCCCCCACGCATCGCGGCCGAACATGTAGCCCAGCTCCGGCGCCGGCCAGCCGTAGGGATACCAGAGGCTCACGCGACCGATGAAGCGGCCACGCTCGCGCTCGATCACCGCCAACGGCCCGTAGCCGCGGAGCTGCCAGTGCCCGAGCCAGGCGGCGACGGCGCGCCAGCAGTCCTCCATCGAGGGGATCGTCCGATCGCCGATGAAGCGCATCACCTCGGGGTCCTGGCTGATGGCAAAGAGAGCGTCGGCATCCGATTCCACGAACGGGCGCAGGGTCAGGCGCTGGGTCTCCAGGGTCGGGATCTGCATGGCGGCATGATGCCCGTATCATCGGGCCGGTGAGGTACCGATTCCCGACCGATGTGCCAGGCCTGTGGCGGTACGTCGCCATCGTCGCATTCGCCTCGACCGCCTACATCGGCGCCTTCACCGCCGGCGCGCTGGCCGCGCCGCAGCTCACCGGCGAACGGGCCACCTCCGGGTTGCCGAACGCGATCGGGATCGCCAGCACCGCGGCCGCAGCATCGGTCCTGTCGTATCTCATGGCGCGCCGCGGACGCCGTGCCGGGCTGCGTGCCGGGTTTGGGATGGGTGTCGTCGGCGGCCTGCTGGCGCTGATCTCCGTGATCGCGGGCTCGTTGCCGCTGCTGCTGGTCGGCTCGGTGGCGCTCGGCCTCGCCAACGGCGCCATCCAGCTGACCCGCTACGCGGCATCCGACACGGTAAGCGAGGGGCGGCGGGCGGCGATCATCGGCACCGTCGTGTGGGGTAGCACCGCCGGCGCGGTCCTGGGCCCGAACCTGCTCGGCCCGGCGGGAGCGCTGGCCGATCTGCTGTCGCTGGATCGCCTGGTCGGCGCCTTCGCGCTGACGGTGGTGGGCATGCTCGGCGCGTTTGCGATCGCGACGACCATGCCCATCCTGCCTCCGCCGACGCGCACGCAGACCGATGCGCCGAGTGCGTCACGGCGCGAGCTGCTGCGCCAGGGCCATGTGCAGGTCGCGCTGCTGGGGATGGTGACCGTGCAGGCGGTGATGGTCCTGCTGATGACGATGACGCCGCTGCACGTCCAGGAGAGCGGCCACGACATCGGCACGGTGGGGCTGGTGATCAGCGCTCACACGCTTGGCATGTTCGCCCTGTCGCCGCTCTCGGCGGCGATCGTCGGACGCGTCGGGCCGTATGCGACGCTGCTGGGCGGCTTCGCCGTCCTCGCCCTGGCAGGGACGTTGGCGGCTTTGGCACCCCCCGACGGCATCCCGATCCTGACGCTCGCGCTCTTCCTGCTCGGCTTCGGGTGGAGCCTGGGCTTCGTGGCCGGCAGCTCGCTGCTCGCGCGCGGGGCGTCCAGTGCTGACCGCATCACCCTGCAGGGCACCACCGACACGATCTCATGGACCGCGGCGGCGATCGCCAGCCTCAGCGCGGGGGCGCTCCTCGACGTGGTCGGCTACGCGACCCTCGGCGTCATCTCCGCCGCCCTGCTCGTGGCGCCGGCGATCGCCGTGGTGCTGCTGCGCGGGCATGCTGCGCCGGACGCGCGCCCGGCATGAGCGAGGAGCAGGTGCTCGTCGGGGGCATGGACTCGCGGTACGCGCCGGTACGTATCGGCGACACCGTGCGACGGCACCCCGGGTCGTCGCGGCATTCGGTGCGGGCGCTGCTCGCCCACCTCGAGGCGGAGGGTTTCGACGGGGTGCCGCGCTTCCTGGGCGTTGACGAGGAGGATCGAGAGATCGTCGCGTGGATCGACGGTGAGGTTCCGCTGCCGCCTTACCCGGCGTGGGCCATGACCGATGCCGCCCTGGCGGACCTCGGTGCGCTGCTCAGCCGCTTTCACGCGGCGACGGCGTCGTTTCGGACCACCGACACCCCCGACTGGGCTGCGGACTGGGCGGATCCCTCGCCGATGGGCCCCGGCCATGTCATCTGTCACAACGACCTCTACCCGGAGAATGTCGTCTTTCGCGCACGTCGGGTAGTGGCGCTGATCGACCTTGCGATGGCCGCACCCGGGCGGGCGCTATGGGACCTGGCCGTCGCGGCCGAGGTGTGGTGCCCGCTGGGTGCGCCGGCCTTCCGTCCTGTCCACCTGGCGCACCTGGACCCCGTGAAGCGATTCGGCGTGCTCACCCGCGCGTACGGGCTGGCTCCGGACCGTGGCCGAGAGCTCGTGGACGTCGTCATCGAAGAGCGCACCCACGCGGCGGCCAACATCCGGGCCGAGGTCGCCGCCGGCAACCCGGCGTGGACGGCTGAGTGGGCGGCGAGCGGCGGCGACGAGCGTGTGGCGGCCGACGACGCCTGGATCGTCGGCCACCGGAGCGCACTGGAGCGCGCCGCCCGAGTCGCGGGCTAGGCGAGCGTCCGGCGCAGGAACTCGACCGTCCTGGTATACGCCAGCTCGGCGGCGTCGGCGTCGTACTCGGGGCGGTCCGGCTCCATGAACCAGTGCTTCGTGCCCGGATAGACGTGGGCGGCGCTGCCGGCCGGCAGCCGTTCCCGCATCTCCGCGACCGGCGTCACATCCACATACGGGTCATCCGCTGCGAAATGGCCCAGGTACGCGGCGCTCCCGGGCGGTCCGTAGACGTCGCTGTACACCGAGACGAATGCGGCGACATCGGTGGTCGCGGCGGCGACTTCGCTGCCGTACCAGCCGCCGAAGCTGAGCGCCATGATCGCGGCGCGATCACCGCGCACGTCCGGGTGCGCCAGCAGGTGATCCAGGGTGGCCTTCACACGTCCCATGATGCGGTCCGGGTTCAGACCGCTCGGGGTACCACCCTCCTTCTCGACGGAGCTCGTGAACGCCTCGGCCTCCTCGATGGTCGTCGAGATCACTCCGTCGAACAGGTCCGGTGCCATGACCGTGAATCCGTCGCTCGCCAACCGATCGGCCAGGTCGCGCATCGGCTCGTTGAGGCCCCACCAGTGGTGGAGCAGCAGTACTGCCGGCCCGGGTGAAGGCCGTGCCGGCGCGAGGTATGTGTCGGTGTCGCCGGCCGCGGCCTGGAGGCGCAGGGTCTCACCCATCGGTCGGCACGAGGTGTTCTCGCAGGAAGGCCACGGTGCGGGCGTAGGCGAGCTCGGCGGCACCGGCGTCGTACTCGGGTCGATCCGCCTCGAGGAACCAGTGCTTCGTGCCCGGATAGATGTAGGCCGCGCTGTCCTCGTCGAGCGTCTTCTCGAATTCCGGCACGCCGGCGGAGTCGTCGAACTCGTCGTGCTCGGCGAAGTGTCCCAGGTAGGGAAGCCCGGCCGGTGCCTCGAAGATGCCGCTGTAGAAGCACACCAGGGCGGCGATATCGGACCGGCCATCGAGCAGTTCCATGGCCTGCATGGCGCCGAAGCTCAAGCCAATGATCGCCGCGCGATCGCCCGACGCCTCGGGGCTCGCGAGCAGCTCCTCGAGGGCCGCCCTCGACGCGCTGCGAATGCTCTCCTTGGTGACGGTGCCGGTTCCGATCGACGAGACGAATGCCTCCGCCTCGCCCGGTGTGGTCAGGACGGTCCCGCCGAAGAGGTCAGGGGCCATCACCGTGAAGCCGTCGCCGGCGAGGCGATCCGCGAGGTCGCAGATGGTCTGGTTGAGGCCCCACCACGGATGCAGCAGGAGGACCGGCGCCCCCGGGGATGGGCGCGCCGCGGCGAAATGAGAGGTGGCGCCGGCTGCCGCCGGCGCGACGCGGGTCGTGTCAGTCATGTGCTCGAGGATAGCGCCGGTGGCTGACGGTATCGGTCAGGAATGGCCGTCCCCAAGGCTTCACTTAGTGCCATGCGGACCCCCAGGGACGTGACTTCCTTCCCTATGGCCGGCGATCGCGGTCGTCAATGCTGAGTGTCGACATAACCCTTACCGGGCGACACAGCGTTGCCCGCCCCAGTCGAGGTGCTCTCACATGGTGCTCCCGCGGCCACTGGTCCTCTTCCTCTCCTTCTGTGGCGGGGCGGCGCTGTTCGTCACCCCTCTCCTGCTCGCCGCCCTGGCCCTGGGCGGCGCGGGTGCCCCGGCTGGTGCCGCGGAGCCGACCGGCACGACGGGCTCGGTCAGTCCGTCCTCGGCACCCTCGGTCGACCCCAACGCGATCGTGGGCGAGCTCACCATCACCGCCTTCGACATGGGATTCGAGCCGGCGATGGCGGAGGTCTCGGCCGCCGGCAGGTACACCGTTACCCTGATCAATGACGGAGCCATCCCGCACGACCTGACCTTCGCCGACGGGACCTCGATGGCGGCTGCGCCAGGAGAGACGGTCTCGGGCGAGGTCGTCGTCCCTGGCGACGGCATCGACTTCATCTGCTCCGTGCCGGGCCACGAGGCCGCGGGCATGAGCGGCCAGGTCATGGTCGCGGGCGCCTCGGCTGCGCCGAGCCCCTCGGGAACCGCAGCACCGGCCAGCGGCACCGTGGCGCCCGATCCGGCCGCACCCGCCTACACGCCTCGCGACGCCGCGGCGCCGGCACGCGCCGAGGGGACCGTTCACGACATGGAGCTCGTCATGACCGAGCGCTTGATGACCGTAGCCGATGGCTACCAGCAGCTGGTCTGGACCTTCGGCGACCAGGTCCCGGGTCCGGTGATGCGGGTGACGGTCGGCGACACGGTTCGGGTGACGATCAAGAACCCGGCGACCAACCAGATGTCGCACTCGATCGACTTCCACGCGAGCATGGTCGCTTGGAATGACGAGATGCGATCCATCGCACCCGGCGAGGAGCTGGTGTACGAGTACGTCGCGACGTACGCGGGCGTCTTCATGTATCACTGCGGGACGGCGCCGGCGCTGCATCACATCGCCAACGGCATGTACGGGATGATCATCGTCGAGCCGGAGGGCGGCCTGCCGCCGGTCGACCACGAGTTCGCCCTCGTGCAGAGCGAGTGGTACCTCGGCCCGCAGGGCCAGGTGACCGACCTCGCCAAGGCCGCGGCAGCTGCTCCGGCTCCCGACTTCGTGGTCTGGAACGGGATCGCCAACCAGTACCTCGACCATCCGATCGAGGTGCCTGTCGGCGACACGGTCCGCGTCTTCGTCCTGAACGCCGGCCCCAACGTGGACAGCTCGTTCCACGTGGTCGGCACCATCTTCCACAGCGTCATCAAGGAGGGCATTCAGCTCCGGGAGGGCAACGACGGCAACTGGGGCGCGCAGGCCGTCGACCTCTCGCCCGCACAGGGCGCCATCATCGAGATGCGATTCGCGGAGGACGGGCTCTACCCGATCGTGACCCACGCCTTCAACTTCGTGGGCAGGGGCGCGCTCGGCCTCTTCAAGGCCGGCGACGGCGGCGCCCCGGCGGCCGGGGGCCACTGACCGATGCGCATGCACCTCACCCGGCGCGGCGACTACGCGGTCAGGGCGGTCCTCGCCCTCTCGGAGGCGGATCGCGTCGTCGCCACCCCGGAGCTCGCCCGCCGGATGCGCATCCCGGCCGGCTACCTGCCGCAGATCATGCCTGGCCTGGTCAGGGCAGCCATTGTCGAGCGACGGCTGGGGCGCAGCGGTGGCTATCGTCTGGCGCGTCCCGCGGCGTCCATCTCCATGCTCGAGGTGATCGAGGCCGCCGAGGCGGCACCCGACCGACGGCCGACCTGCGTCCTGCGCGGAGAGGGCTGCAATCCCACTTCACCGTGTCGGATCCACCCGGCCGTCGCCAGGGCGTCCGACGCCATGCGTCGGGCGCTTGCCTCCGCCGACTTCGCCTCGATCCGCGACGAGGCGGCGGTTCCGCGGTGATCGAGCTCGCGACACCGACGGCACCTCGGCCCGCCCTCGACGAGCGGGCCATCCTGCGCATCGGTCTGGCCATCTCGGTCGCATACCTGCTGGCGGCCATGGGGGTGGCGTTGCTCAGCGCGCCGACGATTCCGTGGTCGACGCTGCACCTTGCCCTGGCGGGAGCCAGCATGGTGGCGATCGGAACCTTCATGCCGCACTTCGGGGTCACGCTGGCGGGAGCCGCGCCGTCGTCAGCGACGCTGCGCCTGGCGGGGGTCCTCCTGCTCGCCTCCGGCGCGGGATTCGTGGTGGCCGGCGTCGCTGCAGGTCCCACGTGGCTCGCCTTCCTCGGCGCTGCAGCGATCTGGGCTGGGCTGGTCGTTACCGCGTGGACGACCTTCGTGCCGGCGCGCAACCCGCTCGCGCGGCGCCACCCCCTCGCGCAAATTGCCTACGGGGTCGCGCTCGCAGAGGTGGCGGTCGGGATCGGTCTGCCGGTGCTGCTGCTGGCGGGCTGGGGGCCGGTTGCCGCGTCCTGGCCCGGCTTCAAGGCCGCGCACGTCTGGCTCAACCTCTTCGGCTTCGTGTCGGTGACCATCGTCGCCACGCTGGTCTATCTCTACCCGACGATCGCCGGGGCCCGCATCCGGATGCATCCCAGCCTGCTGGTCATGGTCAGTGGGACCGTCATTGGCGCACCGCTGGCGGCTGCGGGGAGCGTGCTGGCGGTGATGCCGCTGGCTGCCATCGGTGCCGGTGCTGCCATCGCCGGTGGGGTGGGGCAGTTGGTCTACGCAGTGGAGATCCTGCAGCGACGGGCCGGCTGGACGACCGATCTGGCGTGGCACCGCCTGACCCTCGGACACATCACCGCGGGAATGGGCTGGTACCTGGCAGCGCTGGTCGCCGTCCTCGTCGGGATCCTGCGCGATGGACCCGCGCCCGACGGCTGGGCACTCGGCGCGGTCGCGCTCCCGCTGGTCGCCGGCTGGGCGGTCCAGGTGCTGATCGGCACGGCGTCGCACCTGCTCCCCGCCATGGTGACGACGAGTCCGGCGGTCCGTGGGGCCCAACGCGTGATGCTGGGTCGCGCGGCCAGCGTGCGGTTGGTGGCGTGGAACGCGGGCGTGCTGCTGGCCTGGTTTGGACTCAGCAGCGGCGCCGGTGGCATTGGCCTGGTCGGCATGGGGTTGCTCGGACTGTCCATCGCGGTGGCGATGCTGCGGCTGGCGCGGGCGATCTTCATCGGAGGAATGATTCACGCCTAGGGTATTCCGGAAGTAGAACATCTGTTCTATCATGGGCTGTCCGATGGCCACGCCGGACCCACCCTACGCCGAGCTCCACGCCCACTCCAACTTCAGCTTCCTGGACGGTGCCTCGCACCCCGAGGAGCTGGTCGGAATCGCGGCCCTGCTCGGCCTGCCGGCACTGGCGATCACCGATCACGCCGGCATGTATGGCGCCGTGCGGCTGTGGAAGGCGGCGCGTGAGACGTCGACCGATGCGGCCCGCGAGGCCGGGCTGCGCGCGGTGCGCCCGATCATCGGCCTGGAGGTGGCGGTTCCGCGCGACGAGGAAGAGCTGCGCCTCGCGCGGCGCGGAAGGAAGCTCAACGATCCGTACCGCGGCGAGAAGGCCAGCCGTGGCTGGCCGGGTGAGCTGCATGCCGGACCGATCCCCGGCGATCACCTCGTCCTGCTGGCGCGTGACGCGGCCGGCTACTCGGCCCTCGCGCACCTCACGTCGCGCGGCCACCTCGCCGGGGAGAAGCAGTTCCCCGTCTTCGAGCGCACCCTGGTGGAGGCCGCCCTCGACGACGCGCGCGGCCACCTGGTGGCGCTCACCGGCTGCCGCAACGGGGAGGTGCCGCGCCACCTGCTGGCGAGTGATGGCGCCGCGGCACGGGCGGCCGCGGAACGTTGGGCCCGCCACCTTCCCGAGGGGGACCTGCTCGTCGAGCTCAGCCACCACTTCGCGCCCGACGACGACTGGCTCGTGGCCCGGCTCGCCGAGCTGGCGGACGCGACCGGCCTGCCGACCGTGGTCACCAACGAGGTCCACCACGCCACGCGCGACGGGAAGCGGCTCCAGGACGTCCTGGTCTGCATCCGCCACGGTGCGACCCTCGACGAAGCGCGCGAGCTGCTGCTTCCCAACGCCGAGCACGCGCTGAAGGGCGCAGCCGAGCTGGCCGCCATCGGTCGCGACCTGCCCGACGAGCGCAGCCGCGCCGCGTGGGCGGCGGGGATGGCGCGCGCGGGCGCCATCGGTCAGTCGTGCGAGCTGGACCTGGACTTCGAGCGCTATCGGTTCCCGGGCTTCACGGTCCCCGAGGGCGAGACGCCGTTCTCATATCTCTACCAGCTTGCCCACGAGGGCTTACGCGTCCGTTATCGCCCGATTACCAAGCGTGCCCTCAACCAGCTGGCGCACGAGCTCGACATCATCGATCGCACCAACCTGTCCGAGTTCTTCCTCATCGTCTGGGACCTGATGGAGTTCGCGCGGCGCGGCAAGATCATCGGCCAGGGACGGGGGAGCGCCGGCGACTCGATCGTGGCCTACTGCCT
>JBDTQJ010000024.1:0-20661 GCA_039932235.1 Chloroflexota bacterium | reverse complement strand
GGGATGCGCTGGTCCATTTCGGGCAGGTTCTCCGCGCGGCCGGCAAGGTCGACGAGGCGGTGGCAGCGGCCCGCGAGGCGGTGGAGCTGTATGACCGCAAGGGGGCCACCTTCCTGGTCGAGCGCACCCAACAACTCGTGAGGGATTGGAGCGGAGGGGCGGTCTAGGGAACGAGGACCATCACACTTTCCGTGATTCATTCAGCTAGAGCTACGAATCATTTAGTCAGGACGCTGGCCGGCGCAGCCTTGCTGCTGGTGGTCGGCGGATGCGCCAGCGCATCACCATCGGCGACCCCTGGCGGTGGAGCGTCCGAGCCGGCGTCGGCGTCTCCCACCGCCATCCCGTCCGAATCCACGTCTCCGACCGCCTCCACGCGCCCGGAGTGCCCCGTTCCGTATCATGGTGACTGTCTCGGTCCGATCCCCGTCGGAACGTACACCACGGTCCAGTTCCAGCCGCCGATCACCTACGCGGTCCCGGCCGGCGGTTGGTTCAACTCGGACGACCGACCCGGCTTCTTCGTGCTGATCCCGCCGGGGTTCAGCCTTGGCGGCCCAGATGGTATCGAGCCGACAGGCGACTACATCCTCATCGCCACGAGCGCAGTCGCCGCCAACGCCGACTGCACTGAATCCGAGCAGCCCGGCGTGGGGCATACCGCCGCCGCACTGGCCGCTGAGTTCGCCCAACGCCCGGGTCTCACGACCACCACGCCGACGCCTGTCTCGGTCGGGGGACTCCAAGGCCTGGTCCTCGACATCCGCATGGCCGACGGCTGGACGCAGACTTGCTTCTACTCGGGCGGGAACCCGGCCGTGCCGCTGATCAGGGGCGTTGGGCCATCCTCCGGGCTCGACAATCCGATTTGTGGTCCGGGCTGCACCACGCGGGTCTATCTGCTGGACGGCTCAGGCACCACGCTGGCCATCGAGCTTGGCGATAACTCTGGCGGCCTGCACCTAGATGCCTATTCGGCGATCGTGGACCAGCTCCGCTTTGGAAGTTGATTTGGTACCGCATACCGGAATCGCGGCAAACGTCCGGCGGGTTCCGACTGAGTACGGTTGTTACGGTCCGCTCTGGCCAGTTCCGGTGGATTCCGACCGGCTCGAGGGTACGAATAAGGGTACGGACGGAAGCGATCGACAGCGCGAGCGACGCGGACGGGCGGTTTGGTGACCGGCTCCCGGGATCAGCTGATCGCGCGCCGGACGGCGGCGCCGGCTGTGACCGGCGCACAGAGCCCCGATAAGCCAACCCAGATGGCCAGCGGCCAGCTGTCATCGGCAATGCCGTCGCCAAGCCCTGAGATGTTGCTCAGGAGGACGAACGCCACGCCGGCCGCTCCGATCCGCACAGCCGATTGCGGCCCAGGCTCCGCACCAATCGTCCCGCTCGCGCCCACCCGAGAGTACGGTGGTTAGAGCGGCGCGGCCTAGTTCGGCAGCGCGAGCCGCGCTAGCGGCCGGCTGACTCCCAGAACTCGCGAAGCAGCGGCACCCAGCGTTCCCGGTGGCCGGCAAGGCTGTGCCCGGTGCCGGCGAAGTCGACGCGCCGCGCGCCCAGGCGGGCCTCGAGGACGTCGCAGACCGCGCTGAAGCCGGGATGCCAGCCGCCCGACATAACGAACTTGGGAAAAGGAGCAGCCGCGATGCTGTCGAGATCGATCTTCGCCTCCCAGGGTGGCTGCTCGCGCATCATGGCGATGACCGCTCGCTCCTCGTCCGCCGTCAGCGGTGCTGGATCGGCGCCCATGCCCACAGCCTCCCTCCAGCGATCCATCCATTCCTTCGGGGAGTCGTCGGGCCGGGCTGGGTACACGTCCGCCAGCCGGTGGAGCAGCGCCTGTACGTTCGGATCATCTCCGGCGAGTTGGAACGCCGGAGGCTCATTGACGGTCAGGGAGCGGACCTTGTCGGGCCAGCGAGCGGCGAGGAGCAGGCAGAGGACTCCGCCGTACGACTGCCCGAAGAGATGGGCACCCCCGTCGAGAAAGTCGGCGACGAGCGCCACCTCGGTATCCAGGGAGGACGGATTCGCGCGCGGACTCCGCCCGTAGTTGGGTCGGTCCGGAGCGAAGATGAGGAAGCCCGGGATGCTGTCGGCGAGGAACAGGAAGTCCTCGCCCGTGCTGCCGCTCCCATGCAGGCAGAGGGCGCGCGCGCCCGCGCCAGCCGTCCACGCGAAGAGCTTGGCCATCAGTCCCACATCTTCGCACCCCGCTGCCCTCGCCGATCCCCCGTTCGAACTGAAAAACAGCATTCACCTCCCTCGACGGTTCGAGCAAAGCCATAGAAGGCGGATTCCGCGGACACGAAAGAGCCCCGATTCGAACGTGAATCGAGGCTCAGAGATGAATGGTGGTACCGCATACCGGAATCGCCGCGGTGGTCCGACCGGCTCCGGCTGAGCACGGCCAGTCCAGCCAGATCCGGTGGAATCCAGCGGGCTCCCGCCCGCTACAGGGTACAGACACGAGCCGCGCGTGCACGCCGGCGGAAGCAGACCCGAACGGACCTGAATCCGGTCCGCTCCTGGACCGACGGCGCAGAGCTCGGCGTCTTGGCGAGCCAGGCCCTCGACCTCGATTGCGTTGAGAGCAGGGTACGCCCCCACGCCCTCTCATCAAATCGGGGGCGCACCCCGATGACCGCCGGTAGGTGACGGCGGTACGGTCGGCAGCGAATCGGCGCCGCGAGGACGCAGACCCGGGACGGGCCTCCGGGTACGCGGACCAGGCGGAGCCTCATGCCCGATCAAGATGAAGGAACACGATGTTTCGACCTGTTCGTCTGAGCGTATCGCTTGGCCTATCAGCTGCGCTCCTGCTGGGGGCCGCGCACGCCGCATTCGCGGGAGCTCCAATCCCCGATCCAGGCGTCCTCCAGCCACCTCCGCCCCCCGGGGCAGAGTGTCAGCTGGATGGTCCCTGGACCATCTGCCACACCGTCTTCTCTGAGAACTTCGTGAACGAGCCCGCCTTCGATGTACCGTGCGGCACGGTGTACGAGACGAGGATCGACAACCGCACCGGCATCCGCTGGTACAACGCGGACAACAAGCTCGTTCGAAGGCACGTCTACCAGCGTGCCGAGGGATCGTGGAGTCTGTCGTCCACGGGCGCGGCCCCAATCGTCGAGTGGTTCTCGAACGCGACCTCGGGCGAGGTCTATACCGTGCCTGGGGACCTGTCGTCTGCCGTCGGGCACGAGCGCGGTGCCCAGTTCGTCGCCAAGAGCCCGGACGGTGGAAAGACCGGGAAGCGCCGCGCGAGGTCGGAGAGGTCGAGCACCTTGTGGGGCAGGTCATGCAGTTCGGCGGCCTCGAGCGCGCCGCGGAACATCGGTCCATCCTCCGGGCCGCCCTCCAGGCTGCCGGTCGCGATCAGCAGCTCCTTCCCCGCGAGTCGCTCGAGCTCGTGCCACAGCTCGTAGCTGCGGCGCAACAAGGGGACGTACGAGGGATGCTCGTGGTAGGCGAGACGGATGATCCGGGTCAGGCCGTGGGACGAGCCACGCTCGTGCCCCTGGGTGAATTGCTCCAGCCCCAGGACGCGGTGGTTGCGCCGCGCGAGATGGTAGGCAGTGGCGCTTCCCATCCCGCCCAGGCCGATGACGATGGCGTCGTAGCGGTCCGGCATCGGGCGAGTCTAGCCGTCGCGAACGGCAGTACACTCGCCAGCACTACACGAGGGAGCCACGAACTATCGCCGAGGATCAACGAGCCAGCGCCCGCGAGACGTCCAAGCGTGTCGAGCGGCTGACGCGGGGAGCCGACCTGGCTCCGGTCGGCGATATCTTGATCGCCCGCCGCGACGAGATCGTTGAGCGCTGGCTCGAAACCACGAGCCGCCAGCCATTCCATCACGGGCGGCGGGATCGGGCCGTCGCGGACCACATTCCGCCCTTGATGGATTCGCTCGGCGAGCTGCTGCGGCGCACCGCGCCGCGGCATATTGATCCCGAGGCCCCACTCGACGATCCCGACGTGCTGGATGCCGCGCGGCGCCACGCATTCGTCCGCTTCGAACAGGGCCTCGGTGCCGCCGACGTGGTGACCGAGTTCCGACTGCTGCGTCACGAGATCAGCCGCGCGCTGCGCCTGTACCTGGAGGAGAGCGATTCCCCCGCCGACGTTGTCGCCGCCGAGCTCCTCGTCAACGACGCCCTGGATGGAGCCACCGCACTCTCGCTGGGGGCTCTGACCGATCGAGTGGAGGAGGTGCGAGCCGATTTCCTGGCGACGACACTCCACGACGCCGGGCAACCCATCACGACCGTACGCCTGTCGATCCAGATGGCGGAGCGCAGCATTTCCGGGCCGGTGGCCGACCTCCCAAGGGCCCGAGACGCTCTCATCCGCGCGCGCAACGGCGTGGACCGGATGACGGTGCTGCTCCGCCGTCTCTCCGACGCTTCGCGCGTTGCGCTTGGTAGCCTCGAAATTCGCCACGAGCAGACTGGGGTTGGCGAGGTGGTCCGGCGTGTCATCGAGCAGCTGGATCCGGACGCGGCCGCGCGTGTCACGCTCACGACCGACGATAACGACGCTGGCCTCTGGGACTCCGCCGGGCTGGAGCAGGTGATCGGCAACCTGTTGAGCAATGCGGTCAAGTTCTCGCCCGCGGACTCCGCCATCGAGGTCTCGGTGACGAGCGACGATGCCGAAGTGCAGCTGAGCGTTCGCGACCATGGCTCGGGCCTCGATCCCGAGGAGGTCGAGCCCCTCTTCCGTCGTTTCAGCCGCTCGAAGGCCGCCCGCGACCAGGGCGTGGAGGGCCAGGGCCTGGGGCTCTATCTCTCGCGCGGCATCGTCGAGGCCCATGGCGGCCGAATCTGGGTCGAGTCGCAAGGTTTCGGCACCGGATCCGCGTTTCACGTCAGCCTCCCCCGCCAGCCGCGCCCGTCGGAAGAGGAGCAGCTCGAGCCCAGGGCCGAGCCCACGCCGGAAGCGTAGCTGGGTCGGCGCCGTCGGTCGGTCGGCCCGGCCGAATTCACGTGGCACGACCGCTATTTGTTGCGAGTCCCGCCTGGATGCTGGCGATTCACACCCCATGGGAACGCGACACGCCCGTGGGCACAACTGGCGGCTTTGCGGTCACCGGATGTGCATTCGGGACGGTCGGGGGCCCCGAGAAGATTCGCCAGCTGGCCGTCGGCGTACCGCGCGCAGCGCTCCACGAGATCTCGACGCCTCCAGGACGTCAGCTGCGTGGCAGCTCCGGAGGACCCGGTCGCGACATCCCTGCGCTGCGGTCCAGGGGATCGTGCCACCGAAGCGAAGCTGGTCGGAATGCCGATGGGCGCGCCGGACTTGCGGAGCCGACTATCCATGGGGCCCGACGGAGGAGGAGGACCAGATCGCGAACCTCGAGGACGATCGCCATGCCCTCCCACCCGGGCTCGGCCGCTCGGTCCGCCGCATCACGCTCCACCCTCGTACCGCAAGCGAACATTAGAATCTACGGGTGCCTCCCGCCTGTTGGACCTGTGGATTGCAACCCGCCCCAGCTCACGAGCCATGAGCGTCCGACTGCGGCGCGCGTATGTCGATCCCGGTCCGGACGATGGGTACCGGGTCCTCGTCGACCGGATCTGGCCGCGTGGCCGGTCCCGGGAAGCACTCTGCCTGGACGAGTGGGCACGCGAGCTGGGACCGAGCGACGAGCTGCGCAGATGGTTCGGTCACGAGCCAGCGCGTTGGGAACCGTTTCGTCAGCGCTACCTGGCCGAGCTCTCCGGAGCTGCACCGTCTCGCATGCTCGACGCGCTGGCAGAACGCGCCCGGCTGGGGACCCTGACCCTGGTCTACGGGGCGCGCGACGTGCGGCACAACCAGGCGCGGGTCATCGCCGAGGAAGTCGAACGGCGCCTCCGGTCCCAGTGATTCCCCAGCGGCACGCCCGGCGGCAACGTGCGAGCCGGCGGCGAGCCACCTGAGACCAATCGCCACGGGTGGGGCGGCACGGTGTGCCGTCGTTCATGCGGTGTTCATCCCCGGTCCCGTGGATTGTCACCGAAGCCGGAGCATCCTTCGCTGCGAAGACGCCTCCGTGTCGCCGTCCCATCTGGGCGGCGACGCTCTTCAATGCAGTGTATGGAGACCAACGCAATGGCTGTGGGGCTGATCCATCGTTCTCGGGATGCCAGCGGTTGGCCGATGACCGCTCGCGCGCATCGCGAGCTGGAGGAGGACATCGTGCGGCTCACGCGCGACGTCCTGCGCACGAACGCCTATGTGACCGGGCACCTCGATGGCGAGGCCGATGCGCCGAGCTTCGTACCGAACATCGCCGGCCAGCAGGCGCTGCGCCAGCTGCCGACCGTTCGCGCCGCCCTCGCGCGCGCCACGGTGATCGACGATTCCCGGGTCGCGGTGATCGGCCACGAGGTGGCGCTGCGCGAGCAGGACGGCACCACGCCTCGCTATCGGCTCGTCATCCCGGGCGACGGAAACGCCTCGACGGCATGCGTCTCCGTCGACTCACCCGTGGGAGTGGCAGTGCTCGGGCGGCGTGTCGGGGATTCGGTCACGATCGCCGCGCCCGCGGGAGCATGGGTCGCGACGATCGTCTCCATCACGTAGGCGACGGTTGGAAGAGCCGATTGCATCTGTGCGGCGCCGGCCGGCCCCGGTGGGGCTCCGCGCAGCATACGTCGGCCTCTTCACTGCCATCGGCGCGCTCTCCGCATACCTGCCGCTGCTCTACGCGGCGCGTGGGCTCGGCCTGGATCTCATCGGCCTGTTGGCCGGACTGTATGCGGCGGTGGCCATGCTGGGTGCCCCGGCATGGGGCCTCGTCGCGGATGCCATCGGCCCGCGTCGGCCCGTCGTTTCGATCGCCGCGGGCGCAGCCGCCTTCGCAGCCGTCGCATTGGCGTTCGCGACCGGACCGTTCACACTGGCGCTCGGAGCGATCGCCCTGGCTGTGTCGATGTCCGGCATCATGCCGATCATCGACGCGCAGGCCGTGGCCTCCGAGCAGGCACGGGACGCCGGGTACGCCCGTCTTCGCGTGTGGGGCTCGGCGGCATTCATCGGCGCTGTCCTCGTCACCGGATGGCTGACCGATCGATTCGGTGCTGCCTCCATGTTCTGGCTCGTTGCGCCCGCACTCGCAGCCACCGCGTTCGTTGGCCTGGGAACGCGCGCCGCGGCCGGCCCGAGTCGCTGGAACACTTCCTCGTTGCGGGCGCTCGTGCGATCACGTCAGCTGGTGGCCTTCCTCGCGGCGATCTTCCTGACCTGGACGTCCTCAACCACGATCAACGCGTTCTTCTCGATCCACCTCGTTGACCTCGACGCCCCCCGATGGCTGGTCGGAGTGGCGTGGGCAATCGGCGCGGCCGTCGAGATCCCGATCATGCTTGCCTACGCCTCCATTCAGCGGCGTTTCGGGCTCGGGCGGATGCTCGTCGTCGGCGCCGCGCTGCTGCTGGTACGCGCCGCTGCCGTGGTCATCTTCGGCGACCCGCTGTTCGCGGCGCTGACGATGGCCATCCACGGGGCCGGCTTCGCGCTGCTCATCGTGGGAGGCGTGCTCTACGCAGCGCGGCTGGCCCCTCCTGGAACGGCGGCCACCGTTCAAGGGCTCCTGGTGGCGATCGTTTTCGGCTTGGCCCAGGTCATCGGCCCGGGGATTGGCGGACTGCTCGCCAACAGGTTCGGGCTGGCGACGACCTTCGCGGTAGCCGGTGCAGGCAGCCTGCTGGCCACCCTGGTCCTCGCCAGAGTGGTCGCGCGTGGGAACCACGGCGGTTCCCCGGGGAGTGTCGTTCCGGGCGTTTGACATGGTCGTGCGATTCCATGCGGAGCGGACCGTCGACGGTCGCCCTTCAGCCCATCGCAACGGCGATCACACCTTCGTTCATGGGGTATTCACCAACGTCCCCCGAGTTGTTGCCGCGGGCGCTACATGCTCGACCCAGCCTGGTGAGTTCAATCCAGGACCGACGTGAGGTGCAGATGTGCGCATGTTCAGAACTCCCCACCCTGGCTACTGCGCTTCGTGCGAGGGAGCGATCACCGGCCGGCCGACGTACCGCATGGATGAGGCGTATTGCTGCATCGGCTGCGTCGACGGTGGGCCATGCGTGTGCAATTACGAAGTGGACCTTGCGGAGGACGGCGTTGACAACCTGGGCTTGATCGTCCGGGTCGAGGAGTCGGCCATTCCGCACCAGGGGTCCCGCTCGCAACCGCGCGGTCCTCTCCGCCATGCGCCGGACGCCAACCGCGTCACGCTGCATCACGGCTGACGCCGTGACCCGCTGGCCCCTTCAGCCGTGAAGGAGATCGCCAGCGCGATGCGGGATCAGGCGGCGTCGGCCAAAGGGACACCCGGATCCGCCAGCCGGTTCAGATCCACGCGTTGCTCCGACTCGACCAGCCGGCGCAGCTCCTTGCCGTCGTCCCACAGGTTGACGTTCATGGCTCCAATGACCCGCGAGTCGGCGATCCAGAATGCCTCGAACGCACGCTGGCGAACGTCGCCGCGGATGACGACCTTGCCCCATTCGGGCGCATACCCCCGGTATTCCATGCCCAGCTCGAACTGGTCCGAATAGAAGTACGGCGTCCGTGTGTAGGGTTGGTGGGCGCCGAGCGCGTTGGCCGCCGCGGTTTTGCCCTGGCGAATGGCGTTGTCCCAATGCTCGACATGCAGATATTGGGAGAACCGTGGGTGCCAGGCTGCCACCACATCGCCAGCGGCATAGATGTTGGGCACCGAGGTCCGCAGAAATTCGTCGGCCTTCACTGCACCATGCAACGTCTCCAGGCCCGCCCGCGTGACGAGCCCAATGCGGGGAATCGAGCCGATGCCGACCACCACCAAATCGGCTCGAATCGTCCGCCCATCGGCGAGCCGAACCCCTCGGACATCCTCTTTGCCGCCGAGCGACGCGACGCGACCCTGGACCAGCCTTACGCCGTGCTCGAGATGGACCTGCCGATAGGTCTCCGCGACCTCGGGACCCAGCACCCGCTCCAGCGGCCGCGGCAGACTCGAGATGAGAATGACTTCGTGACCAAGCTGACGCAACGACGCGGCGACTTCGCTGCCGATCCAGCCGCCGCCGATCACGGCGATGGACGTGGCGCTGGCTGCAGCGGCTCGCAGGCGATCTGCGTCACCAACGTCGCGCAGGTGATGGACGCCAGCCAGCTGCGCTCGAGCCGAACGCAGGTACCGAGGAGCGGCGCCGGTGGCGAGGATCAGCGCGTCATACGTCAGGTTCGTCCCGTCGTACAGGTTCAACTCGCGGCTTTCGGGATTGAGTGTCACCGCTCGCACGCCGCGCAGCAGCTCAACGCCCTCCTGTTCATAGTCGGCGGCGGGTCGGACATGGGCCCTCTCACGCGGTTGCTCGCCGCGCAGGTATGACTTGGACAGTGGCGGCCGCTCGTACGGGAGCTCGATCTCCTCGCTGACCAGGGAGACGCGCCCCGCAAAGCCGAGCCGCCGCAGCTCGAACGCGGAGTTGGCGCCGGCGAGCCCGCCACCCACAATGACGACGGAACTGAGCTTGTTCATTCGTGACGTCCTTCGGCGAACAGGTGCGATGGAAGTGATGGTCGGTCGTTGCTCGCGCGCCCGGTGGCCCTTGCGGTATGACGCTCGTTCACTGGAGGCCGGCATCGTGCCGAGCCGCGGCCTGATCCAGTCGAACGAGCACGTCGCGCGGCGCTCCCGCGACGGCGGATTCCAGCGCCTCGACCAGGGCCTCCACGGAACGGTCGCATACCGCCGACACGGCACGGTCCGTCGCGCCATCCACCCACGCCGCCACCGCGGCGGGAAGCTCATCCGGCTCGCACGGACCGAGCATGTCGAGGACGATGGCTCGGAGCTCATCTTGGAGGCGTCCGCGCGCCATGACCCTGGTGGCGCGACGATCCAACGGCGACGGAGGCATGGCACGACGGCGCACCGGTCCGCGAGGCAGCATTGCCGCGGCGTTCGTGTGCGTGAAGCCCCGAGGACTTCGTGCATGGAAATCGATTCTCATGATCGTGCTCGCCCTCTAGTAGCCGGTGAATGCTTCGGTGCGGATGTCGTCCTCGTCCACGCCCGCCTCGACCAGCATCGAACGTAACCCGTCGATCATGCCGGGCGGGCCGGTCAGGTAGTAGATCGCGTCGATGGCTCCTTCGAGATGGCGCTGCAGCATCGATGCGTCGAGTCTGCCGCGCTCCCCGTCCCATGCGCGTTCCGAGGTGGCCACGTCCGACATTGTCGGCACGAACGTGAGGTTCGGGTCCTGCCTGGCGAGTTCAGTCAGCTCGTCGAGAAAGGCCGCGTCCTCCGGTCGGCGATTGGCGTAGACGACGAGGACCGGATACGGCAGGCCGCCGTCTGCGGCCGCCTGGAGCAGGATGCTGCGAAAGGGCGTGATCCCAATGCCACCGGTGAGCACCACCGCGCGCCGCTGAGCGTGATGCAATCTCAGGTCGCCGAAAGGTCCTTCGATCCGAACGGGTGTTCCGATCGGCATCGTCCGAAGGACTCGCTTGAACGAGCTGTACCCGAGTCGGGTGGTGATCATGATCACGTCTTCATCCGGCGCACTCGAGAGTGAGAAACCGCGGGTATTGCCTCTCGTGTCCGTCTCGGGCGGATCCAGCAGCGTGATGTCGATGAACTGGCCTGCGTGGAAGGTCCAATCGGTCGGCTTGGCGAAGCGGAACGCCATCGTGCGATCGGCCACCAGCTCACGATCCCGCAGGGTGGCCTCGAAGGTCGGCCACGCGGCCGTCTGTGTTGCGGTCATAGTCTCAGGCACTCTCCCGTACGTTTGCCACGCCAATGTTCAGGGCACAAATTCAACGTAGGGCAGAGACGTGAATAGGACAGGTCACCTGCATGAACGCCGTGTGAACAGTGGGCTCCCGCTCGTGCCGGAGGCGACCCTACCCGGTTCCGGCGGCCGCCAGGGATCGCCGCGGGGCAGTTACTCCCTGCTGCGCCAGGTGCCAATCGCTCCGGAACTGGGCAATCCCGCTGTCGGTCAGCGGGTGATGGATCATCTGGCGGAGCACCTTCAACGGGACCGTCGCGATGTGGCAGCCTGCGAGGGCAGCCTGGGTCACGTGCAACGGGTGACGGATGGAGGCCGCCAGCACCTCTGCATCCAGGCCGTGAATGCTCACCATCCCGACGAGCTCACGCACAACATCCATGCCGTTCTGGTTGCTGTCGTCGAGACGCCCGACGAACGGCGAAAGGAGCGACGCACCGGCCTTGGCCGCCAGCAGGCCCTGGTTCGCGCTGAAGACCAGGGTGGCATTCGTCCTGATGCCCTCTGCCGCGAGCCGGGCGATGGCCTCCAGGCCTTCCTCGCTCATCGGCACCTTGACCACGATGTTGGCGGCAAGCTTGGCAAAGTGCCGCCCCTCCTTGAGCATGCCGGAGACATCCTCCGCCACGACTTCGGCGCTGACGGGGCCCGAGCTGATCGTGCAGATCTCCTGCAGAACGGCGTCGTAGCTGTCGCCAACTTTGGCGAAGAGGCTCGGGTTGGTCGTCACGCCGTCGAGGACGCCCCATCGGGCAGCCGTCCTGATGTCATTGATGTCTGCGGTATCCAGGAAGATCTTCATCGTCTCTATCATGTGTCCCTGATGCGTGGAGTTCTCGCGTTCACCGATGCGATGACTGAGACTACGGATACAGGCCGCGCAGGCGCGTCGCCTCTGCGACCCGCTCGACGGCAATTGCGTTGGCCGCCAGTCGCGGCGCGATGCCATCCGTGGCAGCGCGCTCCCACATCGCGTCCGCCGCCGCGAGGATCTGGCGCTGAAGACGCTCGTTGACCTCGTCGAGGGTCCACGCCACCGCGGCCCGGTTCTGGGCCCACTCGAAGTAGCTGACGATCACTCCGCCGGCGTTGCACAGGATGTCGGGGATGACCACGACGCCATTGCGCTGGAGGATCGGGTCCGCGTCCGGGGTCGTCGGCCCGTTCGCCCCCTCCGCCAGAATTCGCGCTCGTACATTGCCGGCATTGCGGGCCGTGATCTGGCCCTCGAGGGCAGCCAGCACGAGGACGTCGACGTCGAGGGCAAACAGCTCCTCGCTGGTGATCGGCGTCGTCCCGGGCGCTCCGGCAATCGTTCCGTGTTCGGCCAGGTAGCGCTTCAGGAACGGCACATCTAGGCCATTCGGCTGGGTGACGCCACCTCCGACGTCGGTGATTGCGACCACCCGGGCGCCAGCCGCGTGCAGCAGCCGCGCCGCTGCTTCGCCGACGTTACCAAAGCCCTGCACGGCGACCCGCGATCCGGCGAGGATGAAGCCGCCCCGGCGCGCCGCATCCGCGATCGTATAGACAACGCCCTGACCGGTGGCGTCCGCCCGCCCCAGCGACCCTCCAATCGAGATCGGTTTCCCGGTGACCACGCCGGGGACGGAGTAGCCGCGGTGCATTGAGACGGTATCCATGATCCAGGCCATCGTCTGGGCGTTCGTCCCGACATCGGGGGCCGGGATGTCAGAGTCCGGTCCGATGATTCCTTCCAGCTCGGTCGCGAAGCGTCGCGTGATGGCCTCGAGCTCCGTCTGGCTCAGCGCGCGGGGATCCAGCGTCACGCCGCCCTTGGCACCACCGAATGGGACGTCGACGAGGGCGCACTTCCAGCTCATCCACATGGCGAGCGCGCGAACGTCGTCGAGATCCGCTCCGGGGTGGTAGCGCAGACCGCCCTTCGCCGGCCCGCGCGCGACGTTGTGCTGCACGCGGTAGCCAGTGAAAACCTCCACGCTGCCGTCATCGAGCGTAATGGGGAAGTGCACGGTCCATTCCCGCTTGGGGACCCGGAGCATGGCGCGGATCCCGGGGTCCAGCCCAAGGTGATCGGCCGTCTGGTCGAACTGGGAAAGGGCGGCGGCAAGGGCGTTCGCGCCGCTTGATCGCACGGGCGCTTGAACTAGCTGCTGCATCGGTCGTCTCCAGGTTAGATCGGGTGCCACCACGTCCACGACGGCCGTAGGGAACAACTGAAGGGTGGCGGGGCCGTACGAACAGGCGGATGGACGCGTGTGAACGCAGCGTGAAAACGGCGCCTACGCCGAGGGCGGACCGCGTGCCCGTTCCTTCGCCGTTGAGACGGCGGGACATCCGGATGTCCGTCGTTGTGTTGATATCGCTGGGCTCGTAGCCAACGAGCATGCCGGCCCGCGGACGTATCCTTGGATTGATGTCCACCAACGCGCGACCCTCGCCACTCGCCGTCGCCGCGCTCGCGTTGCTAGGCGAGCATGTGACACCTGCCGGGCTGGTAGAGCGCCTCGCCGCAATCAACGCCACAATTGATGAACGGTTGGCACGCGCTCTCCTCGATGAATTGTGCGGGCTGGGCCTGGGCCGAGTCGTCCGAGGGCCGTCCACGGAGGGCGACTACTTTTCGACGCCGCTTGGTGAGCGAATCCTTGGCATGTCCATCGCCGGTCAATCCAAGCCGCTTGATCTACTGACCGAGATCGAACAGATGCGGACCGAGATCCTGACGACGATCGCACACGAGCTGCGGACGCCCCTGACCGCGGTGCGGACGAGCATCGGCCTGTTGCTCGACCCCGCGATCGAGCCCAATGCGGACCAGCACCACGCACTCCTCGAGGCCATCAACCGCAACACGACCAGGATGCAACGAGTCGTCGGCGACATCCTTGACGTCGCTCGCTTCCGCTCCGGCCGCATTCAGCTTCAGCTTCGTCGCTTCGACGCCAGCGAGCTCGCCCGGTCGGCCATCTCGTCGGTTGCTCTTCTTGCCGAGGCACGAGGGCAGACGATCGAGTTCGAGTCACCGGTAGAGCCGATTTCGGTATTCGGAGACTACCGCCGGCTCGAGCAAGCTCTCGTCAACCTGCTATCCAACGCCGAGAAGTACTCGCCCGAGGAAGCCTCGATCACGGTATCGGTGGCCGAGGCAGGGGCCGAAGTGTCATGGACGGTCAGGGACCGCGGCCACGGCATCAGCACAGCCGACCAGGCGCGATTGTTCGAGCGCTTCTTCGTGGCGAGCCGCGACCGCTCGGAGACGACCGCCGGGATTGGACTGGGCCTGCCGATCTCGCTCCTCATCGCACAGGCGCACGACGGCCGCATCGACGTCCGCAGCGATCCGGGCCACGGCAGCACGTTCTGCATCGCCGTTCCGGCCTCCGGGCCCCGTGAGGTTCCCCCTGAATGAGAATCCTGGTTGTGGACGACGAGCCGGACGTGATCGAGTCCGTGCGCCTCGGCTTCACTCTGCAATGGCGCGAGATCGATGTGGTCGGTGCGGCCACCGGCGAAGCGGGACTCGATGACATCGAACATCAGCTGCCGGACATCGTCCTGCTCGATATCGGCCTGCCCGACATCGACGGATTCGAGGTGCTTCGTCAGATCCGAGCATTCTCGGACGTACCGGTGGTGATGTTGACCGCTCATGACGATTCGATGGACAAGGTCAAGGGGCTCGAACTGGGGGCGGACGACTACGTCACCAAGCCCTTCAACCATCTCGAGCTCATGGCCCGAGTCAAGGCAGTGTTGCGCAGGCTGCACTTGCCGGCGCCGGCCAGCCGGGCGCCATCATTCCACTCCGGCGACCTCGAGGTGGACTTCGCCCGCCAGGAGGCTCGCCTCGGAGGCGAGCGCCTGGACCTCACGCCGACCGAATACAAGCTGCTGTACCACCTCGTCCGCAACGCCGGGCACGTCCTTCAGCACGGCACCCTGCTCGCGAAGGTGTGGGGTCGCGAGTACGTCGACGAGGTGGACTACATCCGGGTCTACATCCGCCGGCTCCGGGAGAAGCTGGGCGACAACCCGGACAACCCGAGATACATCCGAACCGAACGCGGCCTGGGATACCGCTTCATTGTCCCCGGCGCTGCCTAGGGCAGAAGGACGCGGGCAGCGAAACGGCGCCTGCGCAAGCAGCTGGACGCGTTCAGCCGCTGATCCTGCCGACACGTCTGCGATCCTCGGCGAGTCCGAGACCTCGCGACGCCCGGTAACTCTTTCACTGCTCCGGAGCCCACGTTCATGATCCGCTTCTGGAAGATGAAGAACGCCACGGGGACCGCCGGCGGGACTCGTTGAGATCGCGCGGCCTCGTGGTTTACCCTTGGGGCCATGAAGGTCAACGACGAGCCCGCGAAACGACGGCGCAAGGCGCCACGCCAACGCTTCGCCGGCAGCGAGCATCTGTTCGACCTGGCAGCCGAGGGTGCGCGGCTGGACATGGAGCCGGGTGGGGGCCGCGATGGCCATCGCCAGATCACGCTGTTCCGAGGCGGCGGCGTCTCGATTTTGCTGTTCGACTTCGAGGCAGGCGGCTGGCTCAAGGACCATGCCGCGGACGGATACGTCACGGTCCATGTGCTGAGCGGCGAGATCCAGATGGCGACCGCCGAACAGACATACCGCATGCCGGCCCGTTCCCTGCTCGTCCTCCGGCCCGGGATCCGACATGACGTCCGCGCCGACACCGCGAGCCGGATGTTGCTGACCGTGCGACTCGATCCATCAGAAGACGCTCGCCCGTAGCTTGGGACGGGCCGCGTCGCGCTCCGCCCGGAAGCAGGCGCTGGAGGCATCGCGTGACCAAACCGCATCAGGATGAGTGGAATCCTCGCGATCCATCGGTGCTCGCCGACCAGCGTCGGGCATACGACGAGATGCGTGAGACCTGCCCCGTGGCGCACAGCGAGTTCATGGGCTGGTCACTGTTCCGGCACGAGGACGTGGTGCGGGTCATCGAGGATCCGGCGACCTTCAGCAGCGCCTCGCGGCACATCGCCATTCCGAGCGGGATGGATCCGCCGGACCACGCCCGCTATCGAAGCGCCCTGGAACCGCACTTCACCGATAACGCCATGGCGGCGGTCGAACCACGTACCCGCCAGATCGCGATCGAGCTGCTGGATGCCATGCTCGGTGCCGGCGATGCGGAGTTGATGGAGTCCTTCACCACGCCATTCACGCTTCGGACGCTGTGCGCGTTCCTGGGCTGGCCCGAGGATCAATGGGAGTTCCTCGGCGGCTGGACGCACGGCAACCAGCAGGCGGCCTTCAGCCGGGACCCGGCGGCCGGCCGTGCGCTCGCGAAGCTCCTCTCCGAGCACGTGCGAGCCAATCTGGAGGAGCGCCGGAGCGCCGGGAAGCACGACGACATGACCGATGCGCTTCTCGCCACCTCGGTGGACGGAGCCGAGCTCGATGACGACCAGATCGTCAGCGTCCTGCGCAACTGGGTCGCCGGCGAGGGCACGGTGGCGGGTGGGATCAGCCTGCTGATCCTGTACCTCGCCGAGCATCCGGACCTCCAGGACCGCCTGCGCGGTGACCCATCACTGATCCCCGATGCCATCGAGGAGATCCTGCGCGTTGACGATCCCCTGGTCGCGAACCGCCGGACCACCACGCGCGAGGTGGAGATCGGTGGACGGACGATCCCCGAGGGCGCCAACCTGAGCCTGATGTGGATCGCCGCCAATCGCGATCCGCGCGTCTTCGACGACGCCGACCAGGTGCGCCTGGATCGCGAGACCGAGCAGGGCCTGGCCTGGGGTCGGGGCATTCACTTCTGCCTGGGCGCTCCATTGGCGCGGCTCGAGATGCGCGTCGCCCTCGAGGAGCTGTTGGCGCGCACGAGCAGCTTCTCGGTCGGCGGCGAGGTGCGCCGCTCGGTCTATCCGAGCGACGGTCTTGCCTCGTTCCGCCTCAGGGTGAGCTGAGCGAAGGGTCGCCGGCGGCACGATCGGCTGGCCGCCCGGGTTGCGTGCCCATCACAGCAATTCGACGATCAGCTCCGGTTCGAAGTCGCCGCATGCCTCGCCCTCGGTGAGGTCCGCGGGATCCATCCCGCACGCCCAGGCCGAGAGCGTGACGCGCGCTGGTCCCGACGGGACCGCCCGATCGTCGACAGCCTCGCTCAGCCCACGAGTGTCATCGTCGTCGAGGTCACGCTCGGCAGGCGGCGCCCCGAGCAACGTGGTCACGATGCCGCCTCCGAGCCACCGGCCACCGGCAGCTCCTCACCCTCGAAGACTGCCTCAGCGTCCTCGGCGGGAGCGGTGCGACCGATCCTCACGCGCCAGACGGTCGGTCCCTCTTCGAGGTACTCCCAGCTGAACGTCCCGCCCTGCTCGGCCGCGAACTGGTAGTAGAGCGGCTTCGGATCGTGGTCGTTGACCAGGATGAAGGCCGTATCCACGTCGAGCGCGTCGAATGCGTCGAAGATCATCGTGTGGCGCCGGATCGGCGGCTCGTTGCGCACGTCGAGGGCAAGGTCGTCGGCCAAGGTGGGGCTCCTTTCGGCGGACGCGGCTGCCTCCAGCCGCGCCAGGTGGTGCATCGCGCCATTCAGGCGCTCCGCGATTCTTGGTTCGTCGTGCCGCAACGCGGCATAGGCCTTCGCGCCGATCTGGCTGGCGGCCACCGGCTGGCCGGCCTCCCCCAGACGCCGCAGCGCGGCCACCAGGGCGGAAGCCAGCTCGTTCATCCGACGCGAGGTCGAAGCACGCATCGGTCTGCCTACGGCCTCAGCCGAGGAGCTCGTGCATGCCGCCGAGCAGGTCAGCCAGCGACACGGACGAGTCCGCCATCAGCGCCGGAACGAGGAGGTCGTTCTCCTTGTGCAGGTGTGCGTCGAAGAGCGCCAGGATCGCGCTGGAGAGCGCAACTGACTCGATGGCATCGCTCGTGTCGCGGAACGCGTCGACGTGGGCGATCAGGTTGACATGCTCGTCGCGCATCGAACGTACCAGCAGCGCGGTCAGGCCCGTGTCGCCGGCCGGGTAGAGGGCCTTCTCCTCGGCCATGGCGTGCGGCAACAGCTCGTCCTGGAGATAGTCGAGCACGGCGAGATGCTGCTCGATGTGGTCCTGGTGGCCCTGCACGGCACTGCCCAGCGCAGCGACGCGATCACGGAGGGTCGTGGCCATCTCAGCGTGGTGCGCGCGAACGGCATTCGCGGCCTGCGCCTCTGTCATGGTGATCATCTGGCGGGTGGCTCCTTGGGGTTCGTAGGTGGTCCTTGATATTTACGCCTACCACCGTGCAAAATGCAACCATGAATGCTGAGCAGCAGCGCCACCGCGTCCTGGCCGGCATCAGCCGATCGCGACTCCTGGCGGTCCTGCAGGGCGCCGCCCGGCCGATGGCCATCCGCGAGCTGGCCGATGCCGTGGCCCTGCACCCCAACACGGCCCGCGAACATCTCGACCAGCTCGTCGGCGCCGGACTGGCGCGACGCGAGACCGCTCCGCCGGCCGGGCGCGGTCGGCCGGGCCTCCGCTACCAGGCCGAACCGCAGGATCCGCGCGACGGCTCAGAGGCCTACCGGGCGCTGGCGACCGTGCTGGTGGCAGAGCTTGCCGAACGCGCCGATGCTCGAACCGCGGCCACCGCCGCCGGCGAACGATGGGGACGCGCCGCCGCGCAGACGATGCCTGCCGCACCAGACGCGAATCGCGCCGTCGACCGCCTGGTCGATCTCCTCGACGACGTGGGGTTCGCGCCGGAGCCGGGTGCGAATGCGGACGAGATCTGGCTGCAGCGCTGCCCCTTCGGGTCGCTGGCGCGCGACGTGGGCACCGTCGTCTGTAATGTCCATCTCGGCCTGATGCGCGGAGCGCTGCGCCAGCTCGACGCGCCGCTCGACACGGTCAGCCTCGAGCCATTCGTCGAACCTGACCGTTGCCTCGTCCACCTTGGAGCTCGAACCAATGAGGCCTGAACCGGTGCCCGATGCCGCCACCGAACCGATGAGCGTCTCCGGACTGCTCGGAATGCCCGTCGATCTCGGGGCGATCAACGAGGCGCTGCGCACCGTGATCGACCCGGAGCTGGGCGTGAATATCGTCGATCTCGGGCTCGTCTATGACGCCAGGGTCACCGATGGCCGCGCGCAAATCCTGATCACCACCACGACCCCCGCCTGCCCGCTCGGCCCGTACTTGACCGACGGCATCCGCTGGGCATTGCTCAAGCTCGACGGCATCCTGGACGTCGATGTCGAGGTCACGCACGATCCCCTGTGGTCGCCTGACCTGATGAGCGATTCGGCCCGGCAGCAGCTCGGTTGGCGAGGATGATCGACCGCCGCAGCCTGGCGCTGCTCTCGCTCGGCGGCCTGTCGCTCCTTGCCGGCCTGACCGGCGCGCTGGTGCTGCTTGGCCTCGGCATGCCGACGGCCACCACGCACCTGGGAACCGCCCACGGGCTGCTGATGGTCCTCGGCTTCCTGGGGACTATGATCGCGCTCGAGCGCGCCGTCGCCCTCGGCCGCACGTGGGCGTATCTGGCACCGCTCGGCTCGGGCCTCGGCGCGGTGGCGCTGCTGCTCGGGGCGCCACCGACCGTGGCCGGCGCATTGCTCGTCGCCGCAGGCATCGTCCTCGTGAGCATGTACGTCGCCTTCGATCGCATCGAGGCGGCGCTCCATATCCGCACCCAGGCGGTGGCCGCCATCGCCTGGCCGGTCGCCGCCCTGCTGTGGCTGGCAGGCCGACCCGTGAGTGCCGTCGTTCCCTGGCTGGTGGCCTTCTTGGTGCTCATCATCGCGGGTGAGCGGCTGGAGCTGTCGCGCATGGGACAGCTGGCTTCGCGCGCTCGCCTCGGCTTCATCGGCGCCGGTGCCGTCTTCTCCGCCGGCGTCGTGCTCACACTGTTGCTGCCCGATGCGGGTGTTCGCGTCGCCGGCCTGGGGCTGGTGGCGCTCGCCGGCTGGCTGGCGAGCCACGACCTAGCACGACGCACGGTGCGGATGGGCGGCGTGACCCGCTTCATCGCGATCTGCCTCCTGATCGGCTACGCCTGGCTGGCACTGGCCGGCGTGCTTTGGATCGGCTTCGGCTCGACGGGCGGCGCAGCATATGACGCCATGCTGCACGCGATCTTCCTGGGCTTCGTCATCTCCATGGTCTTCGGCCACGCGCCGGTCATCATCCCGGCCGTGCTGCGCGTGCCGCTGCCGTATCACTCGCGCTTCTACCTGCACCTTGGCCTGCTGCATGCCGGGCTACTGCTGCGAATCGCCGGCGGTGACCTGCTCGGGTCGCACGTGCTATGGCAGCTCGGCAGCGTGCTCAACGTCATCGCGCTGCTGCTGTTCGTCGTCTCGTCGGCGGCCGCAGTGCTCCAGGAGCTGTACCAGCGGCGCGGATCGCAACCGCGCCGTGCCATTCCGACGGCGCTGCAGCGCGAAGCAGTGAGATCGACTGAGCATCGGTCCTGACCCAGAAGAACCGCACCATGAGGGAGAGCCATCCATGTCAAGCGAGCTCGTCCCCAACATTGGCTTGGCGCGTAACGAATTGCGGTGACGGAGGACAGGCCCGCATGAGTACCACCCCACCGCGGCGACGCCTGATCGGCGGTGCGCGCGTTTTCGCGGGATCCGTCCCGCCACACATCGAGCCGATCGTTCCAGGCCCCGGTCAGGAGTCGGTTTGGGATTATCCGCGTCCGCCGCGCGTCGAGCCGGTGCTGGAAAGGATTCGCGTGATCCACGACGGGATCACCGTCGCCGACACGCGCCAGGCCTTACGTGTCCTCGAAACCGCTGGTGCCCCGGTCTACTACCTGCCACCAACCGATGTGGGCACCGACCTGCTCATGGCGACCGAGCACCGAAGCGTCTGCGAGTTCAAGGGCCTTGCGA
>JBDTQJ010000023.1:0-21398 GCA_039932235.1 Chloroflexota bacterium | reverse complement strand
GCAAGGACGCGGCGCAGATGCGCACCCAGCTCCAGGTCCACGTGTCGTGGGCGCCCACCCAGGCCGCGGCCGAGGAGCAGGCGGTCACCGAGTGGCCGAACGGCGGGATGCCCTTCCCGAAGCAGGACATCAAGAACCCGGAGGACTTCGCCAACATCGCCAAGCTGGTGACGATCGAGCACTTCAAGAACCGGATGCTCATCAGCGCCGACCTGGACGAGCACGTGGCGGCGCTCCAGAACTACGTCGACATGGGATTCGACGAGATCTACCTGCACAACGTGGGACGCAACCAGGCGGAGTTCATCACCACCTTCGGCGAGCGGGTGCTACCCCAGCTGCGGCTGGCCTAGACCGATGGGCCAATGTCTGGAGCTGCTGGGACTGCGGTGGCCCACCGGGGGTGCCTAGAGCACTACCGCTATCGCGCCTGACACCGCTGGGCCACCCAGAGCGACGAGTGCCCATCCGCCTGCGCGGCCGAAGTTGATCAACCGAGACGGCCGCCTGCTGCTCATCGCGCGCGTGCTGCGCACGTTCGGCTACGGCTACCTCGCCGTGGTGCTGGGCCTGTACCTGGCCCAGCTGGGGCTCGACGAGATCTGGATCGGGGTGGTCCTGACCGGCGCCATCCTGGGCAGCGCGGCGATGACGGTGGGGTGGTCGCTGGCGGCGGACCGCATCGGGCGGCGACGGACGGTGATGGTGATGGCCGTGCTGATGGTCGTCGGCGGGCTGGTCTTCGCGGTCAGCTCGTCCCCGTGGCTGCTCCTGCTGGGTGCCTTCACCGGCACCATCAGCGCGACGAGCAGCGAGGTCGGCGTCTTCAACACCGTCGACCAGGCGATCCTGCCGGAGACCGTGGCGCCGGAACGCCGGACCTGGGCCTTCGCGGTGTACGGGATGCTCGGCAACCTCGCGCAGGCGGTCGGCGCCCTGGCCGCGGGACTGGTGGGCGTGGCCGCCGGGTTCGGGCTTACCGGGGCCGATGCCTACCGGCCGCTGTTCGTCCTGTACGCCTTCATCGGCCTGGCCAACCTGGGGATCTTCAGCCGCCTCTCGCCGGCAGTGGAGGCGGCAAAGGTGCAGGGCGAGCGGCGATTCATCGGGATCCATCGTTCGCGGGGGACCGTCGCCCGGCTCAGCCTGCTGTTCGGGCTCGACGCCTTTGCCGGCGGATTCGTGGTGCAGGCGCTCGTCGCGTACTGGTTCGCGGTTCGCTGGGGCCTCTCGCCGGAGGTGCTGGGGATCGTCTTTTTCTGGGTCGGCGTCGTGTCCGGCCTGTCGCTGCTGGCGGCGTCGTGGCTGGCGGCGCGCATCGGTCTGCTCAACACGATGGTGCTGACCCACCTGCCCTCCAACGTGCTTCTCATCCTGGTGCCGCTGGCGCCGACGGCATGGCTGGCGGTGGCGATCTTCCTGGCGCGCATGAGCATCAGCCAGATGGACGTGCCGACTCGCCAGTCCTACTCCATGGCAATCGTCGACCCGGACGAGCGAACCGCGACGGCCGGGATCACCAACGTGGCGCGCTCGGTGGCCACCGCCGCGTCGCCGATCCTCACCGGCGTGGCATTCAGCGTCGCGGCGCTGGGCCTCCCGTTCTTCGTCGCCGGCGGGCTGAAGATCGTGTATGACGTGCTCGTGTACCGCACCTTCCGCGGCGTCCATCCACCCGAGGAGCTGTCCCGGTGAGCGGCGACGTCCTGCAGCGCCTGGCCTCCATCGTGGGAGCGTCCAATGTGCTGACCGATCCGGACCTGACCGCCGCCTTCGAGGTCGACTGGACGGGGCGCTGGTCGGGGCGCAGCCTCGCGGTGGTGCGGCCGGCGGACCGTGACGAGGTGGGCGCCGTGCTGCGCCTCTGCTCCTCCGAGGGGGTGGCGGTGGTGCCGCAGGGCGGCAATACCGGGCTGGTGGGCGGCGCCGTGCCGCCGGATGGAGCGGTGGTGCTGGTGACGACGCGCCTCCGCTTCGTGGGGCCGGTGGATGAGGTGGGCGGCCAGCTCACCGTCGGGGCGGGGGCCACCCTGGCTGCGGTGGCGGCCGCCGTGCGTGGCTCGGGCTGGGAGGTGGGGATCGACCTCGCGGCGCGCGACTCGGCAACGATCGGGGGCATGGTGGCGACCAACGCCGGTGGCCCGCAGGCGGTGCGCCATGGACCGATGCGGGCGCGGGTCGCCGGCGTGGAGGCCGTCCTCGCCGAGGGGTCGGTCGTGTCGCGCATGGCGGGCCTCGCCAAGGACAACACCGGTTACCACCTGGCTGGACTCTTCACCGGGTCCGAGGGCACGCTCGGGGTGATCACCGCGGTCCGCCTGCAGCTCGTCCCGGCGGTGGGGGCGCGGGTCACGGCGCTGGTGGCACTGGACTCCACCGCGGCAGCAGTGGAGCTCGTCGCGCGTGCCCGCCGCACGCTGCCCGGGCTGCTGGCGGCGGAGCTCTTCCACGAGGAGGGGCTGCGACTGGTGCTCGAGCACGCGTCGCTTGCACATCCCTTCGGCGGCGTGGGGGCGGGCGCGTACCTGCTCCTGGAGACGTCCGATGCCGCCGAGGTGCTGGCGACGGTCGTCGAGGACGCGCTCTTCGCCCAGGACGCGGCGGGCCGGGAGCGGTTGTGGCAGTACCGGGAACGGCACACCGAGGCCATCAACGCGGCGGGCGTGCCACACAAGCTGGACGTCTCGCTGCCCCTGGCGCGGATCGCGGAGTTCGAGGAGCGCTGCCTCGCGCTCGTCGGGGACCGCGCGCGGGTCGTCCTCTACGGGCACCTCGGCGACGGCAACCTGCACGTCAACCTGCTCGGTCTGGCGCTTGACGACGAGGCGCTCGACGAGGCCGTGCTGCGCCTGGTGATCGAGATGGAGGGGAGCATCAGCGCCGAGCACGGGATCGGTCGTGCGAAGGCGAGGTTGCTGCCGCTGGATCGGTCCGCGGCCGATCTCGCCGCGATGCGCGCCATCAAGCGCGCCCTCGACCCGGCCGGCATCCTCAATCCGGGCGTGCTGTTCGACTAGGTGGACTCGCCGGAGCGGACGTGGTGGGCGGCCATGGCGAAGGGCAGCGAGGGCATCGGCCGCGGGTCGGGATCGGGCTCGAACTCGCCGGTGAGCGGGTCGACGGCGTAGGTCCAGGCCGGGCCATCGGTCGCGATGGCGCGCAGGGCGGCGGCCGCGGCGTCGACATCGGTCCGCGTGGTGGCCACCCCGAATGAGATGCGTGCCGCGCCGGGAAGGTGAGGATGGCCGCCGGCACGGGTGTCCTCCATGAGCCGATCCGCCTCGCCCTGCTCGACATGGAGCAGCTCCATCATCAGCGGATGGGCGCAGAAGCAGCCGTGGCGCACCCCGATGCCGTGCTCCGCGGAGAGGATGGCGGCCAGCTGGTCATGCGACCACGGCCGCAGGTTGAAGGTGAAGAGGCCGACCCGCGGGTGGTCCGGCCCCCACAGCCGGTAGTGCTCCCAGCCCGGCACCGCGGCGAAGACGGAGCGGGCGTAGCCCCACAGGTCGAGCTCGTCCGCCTCGACGCGGTCCATGCCGTACGCAGCCAAGGTGTCGCAGGCGACGCCCATCGCAACCGCGCCGACCACGTTCGGTGACCCGGCCTCCTGGCGGTCGGGTAGGTCGGCCCACAGTGTTTCGCCGACGGTCACCAGCTTCACCGCCCCGCCGCCCGCCAGGAACGGGGTGCCGCCCAGCCAGTCGCCGCGACCGATAAGTGCGCCGGCGCCGAACGGGGCGTACAGCTTGTGACCGGAGAGCGCGAGGTAGTCGATGCCGGTGGCCGCCATATCGATCGCGTGGTGTGGCGCCAGCTGGGCCGCGTCGACCAGCAGCCGGGCGCCATACCGATGCGTCAGCGACGCGATATCGGTGAGCGGCATCACCTCGCCCGTCACGTTGGAGGCGCCGGTGACGGTGACCAGGGTCGGGGTGGAGCCGGCCGTCCGCAGGGCCTCCTCGAGACGCTCGAGCAGCTCACCCGGCGAGGTGGGCACGGGCAGGATGAGGCTGCCCCCGCGGCGCTGCCAGGGGAGCAGGTTCGCGTGGTGCTCCCCGGCGAACCCGATGACCCGCACGTCCTCCGGCAGGGCGGTGGCGAGCAGGTTGATCGAGTCGGTGGTGTTGCGGGTGATGATCACCGCGTCGTCGTCGCGCGCGCCGACGAACGCGCGGATCGACTCGCGGGCGCCCTCGTAGGCGGCGGTCGCGGCGCGCGACTTGAAGCCGGCCCCGCGGTGCACGCTCGAGTACCACTCCAGCAGCTGGCTGACGGCGCTCGCCACGCACGCCAGCGCCGGCGCCGAGGCCGCGTAGTCGAGGTTGACGTAACGCCGCTCCCCGCCGGTGACGAGCGGAACGACGGTCTCGGCGCCCACGAGGCGCAGGCCGGACCGATCCGGATCGGTCGCCGCGGCGCGGGGGTCCGTGCTGGTCACCCGCCCATCGTAGTCGGTGGCGGGCGAGACGGACGGCGCCATGCCTCGCCCTGCCCCAGTGCAGCGGACCGCTCAGGGGAGGTGGTAGGGGACGTCGGTGACCATCGTGTTGGGACGGGCGAAGAGGCGCAGCTTGAGACGCAGCGCGGTCTGGTTGTGGAGCAGGTTCTCCCACCAGTGTCGCGGCACGAACTCGGAGAGCACGACCAGTACCGGGCGCGACGGATCCTGGCGTTGCAGCACGTCCAGGTAGGCCATCAACGGACCGACCAGCGCGCGGTACGGGGATTCGATGATCACCAGTCGCGTCCCGCCGGACCACCCGGCCCAAGCCTCGCGCATCGCTTCGGCTCCGGCCATGTCCGGCGTGACGTGCACCGCGGTCGCGTCCGTGGAGACGGCGGCTGCGAAGGCGAGCGCCTGGCGCGCCGGCTCGTTGAGTCGCGCGATCGGTACCACCACGATGGGATCCGAGCGGCGCTCCGCCGGTTGCGGCGCGGGGCTGGCGAGGCGCCGATCGACCGAGGCGTAGTGGCCGCGGATGGCAAGCATGATGGCCACCAGCACCGGGATGGCCACGATCACCATCCACGCCCCCGACAGGAACTTGCTCTCCGCCACGATGAGCGCGATCACGCCGGTCGTCAGCGCGCCGGCGCCGTTGATGACCAGGCCGCGCCGCCAGCCCGTCTCGCGGCGGCGCCACCAGCGCAGGACCATGCTCGACTGGGAGAGGGTGAAGGCCAGGAAGACGCCCAGCGTGTACAGCGGGATGAGGGCGGTGACGCTGGCCGAGAAGACCACGAGGAGCAGGACCGCCAGGCCGGAGAGGGCCACGATGCCAGTGGTGAAGGCGAGGCGTTCGCCGCGGAAGGCGAACTGGCGAGGCATGAAGCTGTCGCGCGCCAGGAACGAGGAGAGGCGCGGGAAGTCGGCGAACGCGGTGTTGGCAGCCAGGGCGAGGACGAGCACGGTAGCAACCTGGGTGACCACGAACAGCACCCCGTCGCCGTACACCAGGCGCGCGATCTGCGAGAGCACGGTCTGGCGCTCGCCCGGATCGGGGATCACGCCGGTCACGCTCGCCAGGAAGCTGATCCCCAGGAAGAGGGTGGCGAAGATACCCGCCGCCCACACCAGCGTGACCCGCGCATTGCGCCACTCCGGTGGCTTGAAGGCCGGCACGCCGTCGCTGATGGCCTCGACCCCGGTGAGGGCGGCGGCCCCGGAGCTGAAGGCGCGCAGGATGAGCAGCACGCCGAGCGCCTGGCCGCCCGGGATGGCGGCCCTCCACCCGGCGGGCTCAACGTACTCGGGGAGGGTTCCGCTCATGGCGCGCGCCACACCCATCCCGATCATCCCAAGCACCACGGCGATGTAGAGGTAGGTGGGTGCCATGAAGATGGTGCCGGACTCCCGGATGCCGCGCAGGTTGCCGACCATCAGGAGGAGCACGATCGACACACCGATGAGCACGCGCAGGTCGAATAGCTCGGGCGCCACCGAGGTGATGGCTGCCACCGCCGCGGAGACCGATACGGCCACGGTCAGCGTGTAGTCGATGAGCAGCGACGCCCCCGCCACCAGGCCGGCACGGTGCCCCAGGTTGTCGCTGGTCACCAGGTAGCTGCTGGCGCCGTTGGGATAGGCGCGGATCGTCTGCCAGTAGCTGGTCGCGACGATGGCCAGCACGGCGCAGATGAGGATGGTGAGCGGCATCGCCAGGGTGATGGCGCCGATCCCGGAGATGACCAGGATGCGCATCATCTCCTCGGTCGCGTAGGCCGACGAGCTGATGTTGTCGCTGCTGAAGATGGCGAGCGCCTTCGTGCGGCTCAGGCGCTCGTGGCCCTCGCGATCGGTGCTGATGGGTCGCCCGATGAGGATCGTGCGCAGGCGCCGCAGGGCGGCGTGCCAGCCCTCGCGCTGGAGGATGGTCCGCTCGGTGGCGACCAGGCCGCCGTCCTCGCCGCGCTCGAAGACATCGGCATACGGGCGCACGATCTTGACGTAGGCGTCACCGGGCCGCGCGCCCTTCTGGTGTCGCCGAACCTCGAGGAGCGGATCGACTGATGGCGACGGTAACGGGTCAGCCACCCGGCAGCTCGAGGACGAGGTCCAAGGCTCCACGACCGGACCCGACGGGTCGCACCTCCACGCCGCGTGCCCGCGCCAGCAGGTGCACGGCGCCGATCACCGACGCGCCGTCCGGCACGTGGACCGTGATGCGGCGCGCGCCGTGGTCGGCCACCATCGCAATCGCGGCGAGGACGCCGTTGAGCGCGTCGTCGGACCCCGGGTCGAGGGGCATCGTGGTTGCCATGCTCCCAGCGTCGCACCAGGCCCCAAGAGTGGCCGCGCCGCCCGCGACGCCGAGCGCTCAAGAAGCGCTCAAGGTTCTCCGGTCCGCATCGACAGTCCCAGCTCCTCGGCGTCGCGCACGCGGTAGCCGACGCCCGGCTCGGCGACGACCAGGCCCCGCAACCGCCCCGCCGGATCCGCCGCATCCAGCTTGCGCCGGATGGCGCCGACGTGGACGTGCAGGTAGTGGCGTTCGCTCGCGTACTCGGCGCCCCACACCGCGCGCAGCAGGCGCGCGGCCGGCGCGACACGCCCGATGTGCCCCAGCAACGCCTTGAACAGCTCGTACTCGCGCGGCGTCAAGTGGACCACGCCGCCATCGACCGTCACCAGCCGTCGCGCGGGGTCGAGCCGCAACGGACCGATCTGGATCCGGCCCTCTGCGTCGCCGCTGGCCGCCACCGCCCGGCGCAGCGCGGCGCGCACGCGTGCCTGCAGCTCGGCCATGCCGAACGGCTTGGCGAGGTAGTCGTCCGCGCCCGCGTCGAGGGCGGCCACCTTGTCGCGCTCCTGGTCGCGGGCGGAGAGGATGATGATCGGGGTGGTCGCGTCGCGACGCACGTGGCGCACCACCGCGAGGCCGTCGATGCCCGGCAGCCCCAGGTCCAGCAGGATGAGATCCGGGCGCGCGGCCTCCCACGCCTGCAGCGCGTCCTCGCCCGTGGCAACCTGGCGGACCGCGTAGCCGTGGCCGGAGAGGTTCGCGGCCACCGCGCCTCGCATCGCGTCGTCGTCCTCCACCAGCAGGAGGTGGGCGCTGTCCCTGGTCATGGTTCGTCCGGCGCCGCGACGGGGAGCTCGATCGAGATCGCGAGGCCCCCGAGGTCACTCTCGGCCGCCGAGATGCTGCCGCCCATGGCCTCGACCATACCTCGCGCCACCGCCAGCCCCAGCCCGAAGCCGCTGCGGTGCCCGCTGCCAGGGGCGAAGCGCTCGAACAGGCGTCCCACCTGGTCCGGGGGGACGCCGGGGCCGTCGTCCTCCACCGTGATACGGACGGCGTCACCCGATGGGGACAGGGCCGCGGTGAGCCGGATCGAGGTGGTTGTCGGCGTGTGGCGGATGGCGTTGTCGAGCAGGTTTGCCAGCGCCTCGTCCAGCAGCACGGGGTCGACCCACAGCGGCGGCAGGTTCGCCTCGATCTCGACGGCCAGGTGCCGGCCGCCCAGGCGCGTGGACGCGCGCTCGACCGGTGGGTCGGTGAGCTCTTCCAGCGGGACCAGCTCCCGATGCGGGATGAGGACGCCGGCGCGGATGCGGCTCATGTCGAGCAGGTTGTCGACGAGCCGGTTGAGCCGCTGTGCCTCGCGGTCGATGGAGGCCGCTGCGGCACGGCGCTCACCGGCGCCCATGGAGATCGATTCGTCGGCGAGGCTCCCGGCGGCGGCGCGGATGCTCGCCAGCGGCGTGCGCAGGTCGTGGGTCACCGAGTCCAGCAGCGCGCTCTTGAGGTCGTCGCTGCGGCGCGAGATCTCGAGCTCGGCGGCGGCTCCCACGAGGTGCTCGCGCGTGAGCGCCTGGCCGATGAGATCGGCCGCGGCCGCCAGCAGCCGAGTCTCCTCGACCGACAGCGCCGGGGCCGCGGAGGGACGGCGGGCCCAGATCGAGCCGAGCGCGCCCTCCGGGCCAGCGACCTCGATGCGGTGGGTGGCCGAACGCGTATCGGTCCGGGAGGCGGCCTCCGGCGGACGGATGCGCACCCACGACGCGCGATCCTCGTCCGCCTCGCGGCGGAGCACGGCGTGCGTGCTCAGCGCTGGGAGCGGCGACTCGGGCGCGGTGTCGGCGAGCACCCGCTCCCGTGTCGCATTGCTGCCGACCGCGACCCAGACTCGCTCCATGCCGGTCTCGGCAGCGAGGCGCCCGACGACGCTCGGCAGTGCCTCACCGGCCGCCTGGGCAGTTGCCAGCTCGCGGGTGATGGCGAACAGCGCGCGCGCCTCCGTTTCCCGTCGGGCCGCGACGCGTTCGCGATCCCGCTGCAGGCCGGTGAGGCGCCCGATCACGGCCCCGACGAAGAGCAGCAGCACCAGGGTGACGAGCTCCTCCACGTGACCCACCAAGAGCGTGAAGCGCGGCTCGACGAACGCGAAGTTGTAGATCAGGACCGCGCCGATGGCTGTTGCGATGGCCTCGATCGTGCCCCAGCGAATGGCCATCGCCGTCACCGCCAGGAGGTAGATCGGAGAGGCGTTCTCGATCTGCAGCGTGGTGTCGATGGCGGCCACCAACGCTGTTGCGGCCGCCAGGGCCACGAGCGACTCCCCGATGGCGCGCCACGGACCGGTGCGCGCGCCCCATCTCGACCAATCCACGAACCGATGGTACGCGCGCCGTACACTCGGGCTCGTGAACGACCTCGACGCCGTGCTCGCCGCGGCAGCGGAGTGTGATGCCGCCGGCGAACGATGGGCGCTGGCGACCGTCATCGCGGTGCGCGGCTCGACGTACCGGCGCCCGGGCGCTCGCCTCCTGGTGCCGGAGCAGGGCGCGCCCGTGGGCCTCGTCAGCGGCGGCTGCCTGGAGGACGAGGTGGCGCGCCTGGGGCGCGAGGCCCTGCAGCGCGAGCTGCCGGTCCTGATCACGATCGATCATTCCGCGGAGGGCGACGAGGTGTGGGGGTCGGGGCTCGGATGTCGTGGCGTCCTGGAGCTCCTCGCCGAGCCGCCGGCACTGGCCGCGGAGACGGTCGCGGCGCTGCATGCCGCGCGGAAAGCGGGGACCGCCAGCTACCTGCTGACCGGGATGGATGGCACGCGTCGCCGGCTGGAGGCGCAGCAGGCTGCCGCGCTCGGACCGGGGGCCGCCGAGGCGGTTCGCGCCGGCCGCCCGGCGCGCATCGGTCAGGCCGTGCTGGACCCCATTCTGCCGCCACCGCACCTCGTGATCTGCGGGGCGGGTCCGGATGCTCCGGCACTCGTCGAGGTGGCCACCACGCTCGGCTGGCGGGTGACCGTGGCGGATCCGCGGCGCCGGCTGCTGGCGGCAGCTGCCATCGAGCCCGCGACACGCCTCGACGCCGAGCCTGCGGCGGTTCCCGACAGCCTCGGCGCGCAGCAGGCCAGTGCGGTCGTGGTGATGAGCCACGACTACGTCCGCGACGCCGCTTTCCTGGCCGCGTTCGCCGGCCGCGGCGTGGCCTACCTGGGCGTCCTGGGACCACGCGACCGCACCGAGCGCCTGATCGCCGAGCTCGCCACAGCAGGCACACCGCTCACCACTGCGGACCGTGCAGCACTGCACGCCCCGGCGGGGCTCGACGTCGGCGCCGACGGGCCGCAGGAAGTGGCACTCGCCATCGCGGCCGAGATCCTGGCCGCGCTGCGGGGTGCTGGCGGCGGTCCTCTCCGCGACCGCCCGGGGCCGATTCACCCCCCGATGTAGCTCATCTCCACCTTGGGCAGGTCGACCGTCGCGTCCGAGCGCAGCTCCGAATACCGGTCGTCACGCCCGCGCCAGACCGATGCGATCGCGTCGCGCAGCCCTTCGTCGGTCGCGCCACCGCGCACCAGGGCACGCAGATCGTGGCCGCGCGTTGCGAAGAGGCAGGTGTAGAGGCTCCCGTCGGCGGAGAGACGCGCCCGCGTGCAGTCGCCGCAGAACGGCTGGGTCACGCTGGCGATGACCCCGATCTCGCCGCCGCCGTCACCGTACCGATACCGTCGCGCCACCTCGCCGCGGTACGCCGGTTCGACGGCTTCCAGCGGCCAGCGGGCATGGATCGCGGCCACCACCTCGGCGGCAGGGACCACCTCGCCCATGCGCCAGCCGTTCGAGTGCCCGACGTCCATGTACTCGATGAAGCGCACGGTGGTCCCCGTCCCGCGGAAGTGGCCCGCCAGGTCGAGGATCGCGTGCTCGTTGATCCCGCGCCGGATCACCGCGTTGAGCTTCACCGGCCCGAGCCCCGCCGCCTCCGCGGCGGCGATGCCGTCGAGCACGCGCTGCACCGGCACGCCGGCGTCGTTCATGCGTCCGAAGGTCGCATCGTCGAGCGCATCGAGCGAGACGGTCACGCGCCCCAGGCCGGCGGCGGCGAGCGCGGCGGCACGCGGCGCGAGCAGGGAGGCGTTGGTGGTCAATGTCAGGTCGGCGATCCCCTCGATCCCGGACAGCATGCCCACCAATCGGTCCAGGTCACGTCGCACCAGCGGCTCGCCTCCGGTGAGCCGCACCTTGGTCACCCCGTTGGCCACGAAGGCCATCGTGAGACGCGCGATCTCCTCGAAGGTGAGGATCTCCGCCCGCGGCAGGAAGGCGTGGTCCGGGCCGAAGATCTCGCGCGGCATGCAGTACGTGCAGCGGAAGTTGCATCGGTCGGTGACGCTGATCCGCAGGTCGCGCAGCGGCCGGGCGAGCGTGTCGACCACGGGCAGCTGGAGGAGATCGGTCATGAGGCGACCGATGGTCGCACGGTCAGCCGGATCCGACCAGCCGGCCCACGCCGATCGCCAGGCCGGTCACCGCAGCCGCTGCGCCGCCGCCCAGCAACGCGACGCGCGAGGCGGCCGCCTCGGCGCGTGGCAGGACCATCCCGCCGAGCCCCAGGCCCAGGGCCAGCAGGCCGCCGACCAGGAGCAGCAGCCCCGCGACCAGCGCCCCGTCGGCGAGCGAGCCGGCCGCACCGTCGACCAGGCCGTTCTCCCCGATGGCGAAGGTGAAGCGCTGCCGGTACAGGTCCCCGCCTGAGCCGGTGCCGATGACCACGCTTGCGTCCCAGTGCGTCTCCGGCTGCATGGCCAGCGCACCGGCGACGTAGCGGGTCAGGCCGGAGCTCGGCGTCGCCGGGGCGGTGTGCGCGGTGTGGTCGACGGGCACCGTCCCCGGCCGCGCGCCCGCCAGCGAGATGCGCGACTCGTTGCCGGTCTCGGTGTTCGACAGCACGAGGTCCAGCGGCAGGTCCCCGATGTCGCCGCTGATATCGACGGCCAGCTGGTTGACACCCGGCCGTCCGGGCGCGATGGAGAGGCTGATGAACGGCAGGACCTCCCCGCTGGCGGACGGCCGTGCCTGGAGGGCGATGCCGCGGGTCACGCCCGGCGGGGTGGTGGAGAGCAGCGCCGTGGCGGCCAGCACGCCGAGCGCCAGCCCGGCCTCGGTGAGGAGGCGCGGCCGCAGGCCGCCGAACCGGCGCAGGTTGCGCCCTCCATCGAAATAGTTGAGCGCGCCCACGCCCAGCGCGGTGGCGACCACGACGAGCTTGATGATGAGTGCCCGTCCGTACGGGTCGTCGGTCGTGGGAAGCCCGCCGATCTGCGTCCACTCCGCGTACAGGCCGGTCAGGGCGACGAGGCCGATGGCGCCCAGCGCCAGGGCGCTGAAGCGCGGGACCAGCGTCCGCAGTGCCGGCACGGGGGTGTCCACCATGCCGTCGGCGCGGGTTGCGAGCAGGGTCAGGGACAGCACCCCGCTGAGCCAGATGGCAGCCGCCGCGAGATGGACGAGCTGTACCAGCACCGGCAGCGGGGTGCCGGCCGCCGCGGCATGGCCACCCGCCACGTGCAGCCCCACGGCGACCAGCGCGGTCGCCGCCGATGCGCTGAGCGCCACGCCCTGTGATGGTCGCGCCGACAGGAGGACGGTCGCCAGCCCGCCGGCCAGCAGGACGCCGCTGCGGGCCAGGGCCAGCAGGCCTCCGCGACTGCCGAACAGGTACTCGCCCAGCGGGTCGCCGTCGACCAGCGGGATCCGAACCGCCAGCGCCAGGAGGGAGAGCCCGCCCGCCACCAGCAGCCAGCCAAGGCCGGCAAGCAGCCGGCGCCGCGGCCGCGCGTCATCGCGCAGGACGGCGACGACGAAGAGTGGCACCCCCAGGCCGAGCAGCATGGCGACGTAGCCAAGCCACTTTCCGGCCAGCCCGATCGGGTCGGACGGATCTGCGCCCGAGCGCCCCTGCCCGCTGACGGAGCCACCGATCTCCACGTCACCCACGCCGAAGCTGAAGAAGCCCTCGGCCGGGTGGCCGTCGGCGCTCGAGAGGCTGCGCCACACCACGCTGTACACGCCATCCTCGAGTGGCGGAAGCGGCACCACCAGCGTGTAGGCGTCGGCCGGGTCCGGGGCGCCGGCGCGGGATACGAGGGTGGCACCCTCCGCATCGACGACATCGGCCGAGCTGAAGCTGCCCTCCAGCGGCTCGCTGAAGGTGAGCCGCAGCGCCTCGGGGGGGCTGCTCAGGATCTCCCCGGCAGTCGGGGAGCTGGCCACCAGCTGCGCGTGCGCCGCCACGGCTCCGGCCGCCCCGGCCAGCAGGGCAGCGGCGAGCAGGAGCGGGCCCGCGCCACGCCGGAGGTGCCTCACGTCGGACGCCGTCGCCCCGCCAGGGCGAGCCCCAGCGCGACCAGCCCGACCAGGAGGCCGGCGCCACCGAGCACCAGACCGATGGTGGCTGTCCCCGCGGCCGCTGCCCCGGTCCTCGCGTCAGCCGCCACGTCCGCGGCTGCCGGCAGCTGGACGGGGAACTGGCCGGCGGCCACCTCGGCGACGTCACCGAAGCCGTCGACTCCGGACGTGAACGTCTCGTCGATCTCGGTGCCGTCGATGGTGCCGTGGATGCGGAACGCGTAGCGGCCGGCCGCGGTGGGGAAGAAGACAGACTCGTACCAGCCGGGCGCATCGAATCGCGGGCTCAGCTCCAGGGCGCGCGTCTCGCTGCCGTAGCTGACCTCCGCCTGGAGTGTCTCCTCCAGCCCCTTCGTGGGTACCTCGTCGCGCTCCACGAGGATCTCCAGGCCGCTCGACTGACCGGTGTAGACCGGCTCGTCCATGAACCCGACGGTGAACTCGTAGCCGGCGACCTCGCGGCCGCCGTGGGCCGTCACCGGCGCGATGATCAGGCTGAGGGCCGCCGCCGCCACGATGAGGGCGGCGCCGCGGCGCAGGTGGGTGTGCATGTCTGGTGAATCCTCTCTGGTGGCCGCCGGGACGGCGGCGCTGCAGTGCAATCAGGCATGCAGCCGCGGTGGCGCCCGGGAGAGGTCCGGACGGGCCAGGATCGGGATGCGCCGCGGTCGCATCGGCCCGCCGGGACGTCGCGGCTGCGGTCCGCGCGAGCGTGCGGGGCGCGCCGTGCCGCCGGCAATTCGGGCCAGCAGGCTCGTTTCGCGTTCGCGGACCACGACCGTGACGATCGTGCCGAGCAGGGTGATGAGCGCCAGCAGCGGCAGGGCGAGCGGGTACTCTGCCCCGCCGAGCGCGCCGAGCAGCGGAAGATGAGCGTGACTGACGAAGTGCTCGGCGTTCTCCTGGACCAGGAACGCCACCGCAACAACGAGCAGCAGGCGCGCCCAGATGCGCACGAACGGACCGATGCGCGCCGGCGTGCGCCGCCGGCTCGGCAGGTCGCGCGCCCGCCGCCCGAGGTGCCCTAACCGGAAACCGGTGCGCGCGAGCAGGCCGATGGCGCCCAGCGCGATGACGGCGGACACGACGGGCCAGTACCCGTGCCCGGCGTTGCGCAGCGCGTCCGCCGCGCCGCGTCCCGGTCCGAGCTGGACGAGGTAGATCAGGTCGTGGGAGGCGAGCAGGCAGGCCGCCGCGACCAGCCAGAAGGCAACGCCCCGCCGTCCGCGGAGTGCGGCCGTGGTGCTCATTGGAAGCAGGATACGCTCGGGCGAGGCGCGGGGCGGGGTGCCATGGCAGTCATACGGCGAGCGGCAACGGTTGCACTACGGAAGGACCGCCAGCTTGATCGCGGCGATGACCAGGACGAGGGCCAGGACGCGGCGCAGCTGGAGGATGGAGAAGCGCGACGCGCCGAGCCACGACCCCAGCAGGCCGCCGGCGACGACGGCCGCCACCCAGAGCGGCAGGGCACCGGGGAGGCTGAAGCCGCCCAGCAGCAGCCCACCCAGTCCGGCGATGGAGTTCACCCCGATGAAGGCGCCGGAGAGGCCGGCCGCCTCGCGGGTGCGCGTCCAACCGGCCAGGACAAGGAGCGGGGTGAGGAAGATGCCACCGCCGGTGCCCGAGAGGCCTGCCAGCAGGCCGATGCCCGCCCCGGCGGCGATCCCCGGCAGCCATGGCACCCCGGGTCGTTGCGCCTCGTCGGCGTCGCTGATGCGCGCGCTCCACAGCCGCCACGCCCCGGCGAGCAGCACCACGGCCACCAGCGGCCGGTAGAGCTCGCCGGGAAGGTCGATGCCGCCGCCGACAAACGCTGCCGGCACGGAGCCGATCGCCAGCGGCACCAGCTGCGCCCAGGGCAGGGCGCCGGCGCGGTGGAAGCGCACGATCACGATGCCGGCCACGAACAGGTTGAGCACCAGCGCGGTGGGACGCATGACGACCTGCGCAACCCCGACGAGCGACATGGCGGCCAGGTAGGCGGACGCCCCGGCATGGCCGACCGATGCGTAGAGGAGCGCGGCCGCGAAGAACAGCCCGGCGAGGAGGAGCGCGTCCGGCGTGACGGCTCAGAGCTCCCGGTCGGCCTGCACGAAGAGGCTGCCCGTCACCCGCGCCAGCGTCGGGAAGGCGTGGATCGTGTCGGCCAGGACCGTCAGCGAAACCCGTCCTCGCACCGCGAGCACGCACTCGTGGATCGCCTCGCTGACCGCGGGGCCGGCCATGAAGGCACCGATCAGGACGCGGTTGGCGCGGTCGACCACGATGGTGACGTGGCCCTGCGACTCGGACACGTAGCCCTTGGCGGAGGTGGCCACGTCGGCGGTCAGCTCGACCGCGTCGATGCCCCGCCCGCGCGCCTCCTTCAGCCGCAGGCCGACGCTCGCCGTCTCCGGATCGGTGTACGTCGCGCGCGGGATGGCATCCAGGAACGGCACGACGTCGTCGCCCAGCGCCTGGCGCGCGGCCATCTCACCGGTGTAGTGCGCCAGGTGGGTGTGCATCTCCGGCCCTGCCACGTCACCGGCGGCCCATACGCCGTCTGCAACTCGGAGGCGCTCGTCGACCGCGATGCGGCCGCGTTCGACCGTCGCGCCGACGGCCGACAGGTTCAGGCGATCGAGTGGCAGGTCGCGGCCAATGGCCAGCATGACCTTGTGGCCCTCCGCCGTGCTCCCGTCGGACAGCTCCGCCACGTGCGCCCCGTCGGCACCGCCAGCCGCCCGGATGCGCGTCGCGCGCACGCCGAGTCGCAACGTGACCCCGTCGCGCCGCAGGCCGTCGGCCAGGAGCTCGGACGAGCGAGGATGGTCGCGATCGTTGACGTGGTCGCGAGGGTGGACGATGGTCACCGGCACGTCGTAGCGGGCATAGACCTGGGCGAGCTCGACGCCGGACGGCCCGCCGCCCAGGACGAGCAGCGATCGCGGCAGCTCGCGCGCGCCCGTGCCTTCGCGGTTGGTCCAGGGCTCGATCTTCTCGAGCCCTGGCAGGTCCGGGATGCGGGGTGTCGAGCCGATCGCCAGGATGACCGCGCCGCCCTCGATCTCACGCTCGGCGCCGTCATCGGTACCGATGCGCAGGCGCCCTGCGCCCACGAAGCTCGCCTCGCCGCGGATGACGGTGGCGCCGGCACCCTCGAGCGCGGCCACGTGCCCGTGGTCCGACGGCCAGTCGGTCCCCTCGCGGCTGATCATGTAGTCACGGAAGTCGCTCGCCCGGGACCACGGGTAATCGCCCCCGGCGTGGTGCACCGCCGCGGCGTGGAGCAGCGACTTCGACGGCATGCACGCCCAGAACGGGCACGAGCCCCCGAACAGCTCGCGGTCGACGACCGCCACGCTGGCGTCCCGCGACCGGGCGTAGTGCGTCGCCGCCTCGCCCGCCGGACCGCCGCCGATGACAACGATGTCATAGCGCTCCATGCCCGCGAGTGTACCCGGGGCGGCCCCACGCGCACGGATCCTGAATGAACCGTAACCGGCCTCCCAGCCGGCTCTCAGAATGGGAGTGCAGGGTGGGGCGCATGGACGAGCAGCGAACGACCACCTCCGCGCGACGGCTCCCCGCGGCGGCGGCACTCCTCGTGGGAGCCATCCTGGCCGGCGGCATCGCGGGAGGCGGGATCGCGACGGCGGTCGTCAACACGACCAGCGGAACCGCCACGAGCGCCGCCTCGCCCGCCCCGGCCACCACGGTGAGCGTCGACTCGTCGAGCACGGAGTCGGCGGTGGTCGACGTCGTCAACGGCTCGCTGCCCGCGGTCGTGACCATCCGATCCACGGTGCGTGGCGCGTTCGGGCAGACCGGCACCGGGTCCGGCTCCGGGTTCATCTACGACAGTCGCGGTCTGATCCTCACCAACCACCACGTGATCGATGGCGCAACAGCGCTGACCGTCATCCTCGCCGACGGCACCGAGTACGACGGCACGGTGGTCGGCAGCGACGCGTCCCTCGACCTCGCCGTGGTGCGGATCGGGGCGACCGGCCTGCCGACGCTTGCGCTCGCCACGGGCGACGCGCGGATCGGTCAGTCGGTCATCGCCATCGGCACGGCGCTCGGCCAGTACGACCTGTCGGTCACGACCGGCGTGGTGAGCGGCGTCAACCGCACGCTGACGGCGTCGAACGGGCCGGCGCGTGGCCACGGCGAGGCGCTGAGCGGCGCCCTGCAGCACGATGCGGCGCTCAATCCGGGTGATTCGGGCGGGCCGCTGCTGGACCTGGCGGGCAACGTCATCGGTGTCAACACCGCCGTGGCCGGCAACGCGCAGGGGATCGCCTTCGCGGTTCCGATCAGCCACGCCGCCGATCTGATCGCGGAGGCGCGCAGCGCCTGACCGATGCCGCTTCGGCAGCGGGCGGCTGCCGTGGCCGGGATACGACGAAGCGCCCTCGCATGCGAGGGCGCCCGCCTGGGTATGTGTCGCGGTCTAGCGGAAGCGCCCGCGCCCGAAGTAGCCGAGCAGCGCCAACACGATGAGCACGATCACAATGATCCAAATGAGATCCATGGGTTCCTCCTTCAGTCGAAGCCCCTGCAGATTCTGCGCCGAGTGAGCGGGCGAGCGCTCGACAATTCGACGAGGGCGCCAGGCGGCCGGTGCCCTCGGGGTGACGGCGCGGGACGCACGCGTCATGGGTCGGCGGCCAGCAGCTCGGCGATCTCGCGCGCGTTGGTGGTGCCGTAGTTGGCGTAGCAGTTGTTCATCAGGATGTGCATCTCCGGCACCTGGGCGGCCGCCTCGCGGATGCGCGGCACCCACTCGACCAGCTCCGCCTCGTCGTACAGGTAGCGGAAGCGCTCGACGACCGGGATGCCGGTCGCCTCCCAGGTCTCGGTGCGCCGCCCGTGGAAACGCACGAGGGCGAGCTTCGGCGAGGTGACCACGGTCATCGGTGGCAGCGACGACTTCGTGCCCGGTGGTGCGTCGACCATGACAAACGGGATCTCGTGCTTCTCGAGGAACGCGATCGTGCGCTCGACGTTCTTCTCGTTGAACCACGAAGCGTGGCGCAGCTCGACCGCCATCGGGACGTCGCGCAGGCGTTCGCGGGCCTTCAGGATCTCGTCCCGCGACTCGGACACCGGAAAGAACCAGCGCGGATATTGAAGGAGGACCGCCCCGAGCTTGCCCGCCGAATGGAGCGGCGCGATCCCGTCCAGGAAGCGCGCCCAGATCTCGTCCTCGATCTCGCCCGGCAGGTCGCGGGCGTAGACCCGCTTCTTGTCGAGGAGCTCCGCCGGCAGCTCCTCGCGCAGGTCCTTGGGCAGTCGCGCCACCTCCGACGGCTGTCCGGTCATCAGCGCGTGGGCCTTGATGTCGAACGTGAAGTCGGGCGGGGTGCGCTCCAGCCACAGCTCGCCGGTACGACGGGCGGGGAGCGCGTAGTACGTCGCGTCGACCTCGACGATGGGGAACTGGTTCGCGTAGTAGACCAGCCGATCCTCCGCCGTCGTGGCATCGGGCGGGTAGAACACCCCGGCGGCGGTCATGGTCGGGTCGGTCCACGACGCGGTACCGATGCGGACGCTGGCGCGTCCGACCTGCAGCGGCTCGCGCGCCGCTGCCGCGTGCGCCTCGGCGCGCTCGTTGGCTGCCTCGGGTCCCGGGTCGTGCGGGTTGGGGGCGTCGGGCATGCCGAGCAGCCTACCCGGCGCCGCGGCTGTCGGCAGTGAGCCGCGCCAGCGCCTGCTCGATGCGCGGTACCTCCTCGCCGGATACGGTTTGCGCCTCGCGGAGGCAGGCAGCCGCCGAGCCGCGGTCGCCGCGGGCTGCATGGCGTTCGGCAAGGTCGACCAGCAGGTCCACGTAGCGCAGGCGCAGATCCTCGCGCCGCTCCTCGACCTGCGAGCTGTCGCCGTAGAAGGGGCAGTCGTCGAGGTACTCGCCGCGATACAGGCCGCGGGCGCCTTCGAGCGAGGCCTTGGAGACAGTGGCGGCACCGTCTGCCTCCGATAGCAACGCCTCGAACTCTGCCACGTCGCTCCACGCGACCACGCTCGACTCGATCCGGTAGCGGTCGTTGTGGAAGGTGATCGGCCCGTCCGTGCCGCGCGCACGGCCGTTCGGGCGCAGCACGCCGCGCAGCCCCAGCATGGTCCGGTGGAACGCGACGTCGGCGCGAGCGAGGTCCACGTCCGGCCACACGAGCTCCAGGATCTCGTCCTTTGCGACGCCGCGCTCGCCGCGGTCGAAGAGGAAAGCGAACACCGCCTCCGCCTGCCGTGAGCCGGCCTTTTCGCCGCCCCAGCGACGGACCAGCTCGCCGTCACGCTCCGCGCGCAGCGGGCCGAGTGCGTAGACGCGCAGGCCGGGTGGCGGCGTGGTCGCTTCGGCGAGCAGCACCCCGAGCGCTGAGCCGCGGGATTCGACCGCCGATCCCTCCTCCCGCAACGCGGTGAGGGCCGACGCCTGCTCCCGATGTCGATCGGCGAGCTGCAGCGTCGACGCCAGGAACGCGGCGGTCGAGTTGAGCGCCTCGCGCTCTTCGGCCGTGAATGCCAGCCCGCTCCGCTTCGGGCCGAAGGTGACCGATCCACGCGCAGCGCCATCCGCCGTCAGGTCCAGGTGCGCGGCGAGGGGATGCGACTGGGGGACGTCACCGACCTGCGCGATCGGCATGCCACCCGCGTCGTTGACTGCCGCGCCGGATAGGTCGAAGGTGCGCGCCAGTCGGGCAAGCACTGGCTCGACGCTGCGGTCTGGCTGCTGCGACACGATCGCGTCACCGCCCAACGCCCGCAGCAGCCGATCCGCGGCCAGGCCGCCGGGCGCGGAGGTGCGCGCCACGCGCAGTCGCTCGGCGACCGGGTCGAAGAGGGCGATGGTGACCACCACCGCCAATGCGATGACCAGGGGGAAGTCGACCCCCAACAGGGAGCGGACGGCGGTATCCGCAGCGATGAGGATGCCGACGTAGGCGACGACCCCCAGACCGGTGAGCACCGACCAGCGGACCGCGCTGACGGTGACATCCGCGGCCAGAAAGACGTGCTGCGCCAGCACGGCATAGGCCGCCATGACCATCGTCACCGAGATGAGCGAGACGCCGATGAACGGCGGGCCGCCGATGTTCTCGGGGAGGATGCGCGCCATGCCACCGATGACGCCGAGCACGACAGTGGCGAGGGCCACCTTGAGCTGCTGCTGCCGGGCGCGGTCATCACCGGCGCGCCGGAGACTGCTCACGAGGTGCCAGACCGCGGCCCCGAAGATGAGCCCGCGCAACGCGATGAAGGCCCAGCCGAGGGTCGCGCCGTCGATGCCCAGCGGCGTCCAGTGCGGCGCGTTGACCTCGATCGGGTGACCGGGGTCCAGCGCGGACTGCAGAATCACCAGGGTCGAGAGAACGTAGGCACCAAGGAGCAGGAGGGTCGCGTGTGCCGGCCGCCGCCCCTCGAAGGCCACCGAGAGGGCGATGTGCAAGGTCGCCGCCGGCAGCAGGAAGGCCGAGATGTCCTCGACCAGGTTGAGTCCCCGCTTCACGCCCGGCTCGACGCCCACCCGCTGGACGATGATCGCCACCGACCACGTGACCAGGAGGAGGCAGAGGAGGCTGAACACCCGCGCGCCGGGCGCCCGGTGGCCGCGGGTCAGGACGAGCAACCCGAGCCAGGTGGCGAGCACCGCCGTCACCCCGTGCGCGATCAGCTCAAGCGTCAGGGACAGCTCGGAGACCCCCATTGGTGCGGAAGCGCGGCAGCCCGGCGACGGTACGCCCGCCCGAAGCCCAGCGCAAGGGTGAGCCCCGCAGTTGCGCCGCAGTCGTGCCGCAGGTGCGATGCGGATGATGCTGGGCATGACGACACAGCCCGCGACCCTTCACACGATCCGCTCCCCCCAGCGGGGTGCCTCGCTCGTCCGCCTCTCGCTGCCTGCGGTGGCCCTCGGACTTCGCCTCGCGGCCACCAGCTACCGATCGCTGCGCTGGCTCCTCGAGTCGACGCCTCCGGCTCTCGCTGATCGCCTGTCGCAGGCGCGCGCCCTGGCGACCGCACGGCACGCCGCCCGCCATGTTCCCGCGTACCGCGAGCTGCTGCTCGAGCGCGGCCTGGACCCCGCCGGCATCGGTTCGCTCGACGAGCTGCCCGAGACCGACAAGGGCTCGTACATCGACCGCTGGTCGATGGCCGACCGCTGCCTCGGCGGACGGATCCCGCTGCGCGGGACGAGCATCGACGAGTCGAGCGGCAGCACCGGCACGCCGTACAACTGGGTGCGCGGCCCCGAGGAGCGCAGGCACGT
>JBDTQJ010000022.1:0-22151 GCA_039932235.1 Chloroflexota bacterium | reverse complement strand
CCGGCCAACGCCCCGTGCAACGGCTGGCTCCTCTTCCCGGGCTTCGGTACCCCCTACTCGGGCCTCGAGCCGGGTGACTACCGGATCCGCATCAACCGCAACGGCCTGCCGGCCGCGGAGGCCGGCTTCACCGTCACCGGGTAGGGACCGTCAGGAAAGGCGAGTCGGGTTCGGCGGCTCGCCCCGCCTCCGGCGCCGGTCGGCGAGCGCGCTGATCGCCTCCAGGACACACCGATGCGCCGCCATGGCGGTCACCTCGCCGGTATCGAACGGCGGTGATACCTCCACCACGTCCATGCCGACCACCTCGACCGAGCCCACCACCTGGCGCACGGCGCGCAGGAGCTCGCGGGTCAGCATGCCGCCCGGTTCCGGCGTCCCCGTCCCGGGTGCCATGCCCGGGTCTATGACGTCGATGTCCACCGACAGGTAGACCACCTCCGGCCCGTCCAGCGCCTCCTCGATGGCCTGCGCCACCACCGCTTCGGCGCCGCGCTCCTCGATCTCGGTCATGAAGTGGCTGCGCATGCCGTGGGAGCGCATCCACTCCACGGTGTCGGGGCCCGGCCAGTAGCCGCGCAGCCCGACCTGCACGAAGTTGCGGCCCGCAACATGGCCCTCCTCGATGAGGCGCCGCATCGGCGTGCCGTGGGAGCGGAGGTTGCCGTAGGTGGCGTTGGCCGCGTCGGCGTGGGCGTCGAAGTGGACGACCCCGAGGCGTCGTGGCGCGACGGCCGCGGCGACCGCCGAGGCGGAGGGGAAGGTGATCGAGTGATCGCCGCCCAGGATGATGGGCACCGCCCCGCTCGCCGCCACCTCCCCGACCTTGCGGTGGATGACGTCGTGGGCGCGCTCGAGGTTCATCGGTGTCACCGGCGCGTCGCCGGCATCGACCACGTCGAGCCAGTCGAACGGCTCGATGCCGAGCTGCAGGGAGTTCAACGCACCGGCGTGATAGCTCGCCTGGCGGATGGCCCGCGGCCCGAATCGGGCGCCGGGGCGATGGCTCACCGCGTCGTCGAGCGGGGCGCCGACGATGGCCACATCCGGTCGGCGCGCGGCGAGCGCGTCGACATCGGTCACCAGTGGCAGTTTCTGGAAGGTGGGCAGGCCCACGTAGGCGGGGAGGTTGAAGTCGTCGTAGGCGGTATACGGATCCCCGCCGGGGTTGGCCTCGTCGTTCATGCCGTGCGTACGCCGCTCGTGCTCATGGGACATCGGTGTGGTGTGAACCTCACCAGGCAGCGAAGCAGCGCCGTCGCGGTGTGCGGAGCAGGCTCGTCGCGCGGTGCCGATCCTAGCAAAGGTGCGCGACTACCATCTGCGCCATGCCAGCCAGTCGGGGTCGGGTCTACAGCGTGGACGAGGCGCGCGCCCTCGTTCCGCTGCTGCGCTCGCTGCTCCTCCAGCTCGCCGTCGAGCAGCGGCGCCTGAACACGGCGCACGGGGCGCTCCACGCCCACCTGCGCGGCAACGGCAGTCCGGACCACGCCGCCGAGACGGCGCATCACGAGCGCAGCGTGGCGGACATCCGTGACGGAATGAACGCGCTGGTCGGCCATTTCGAGGAGCTGCAGGTCGTGCTCCGCGACCTGGACAACGGCCTCTGCGACATCCCCGCCGAGCGTGACGGCGCACCGATCTGGCTCTGCTGGCGGCTCGCGGACCCGGAGCTCGGGTGGTGGCACCTGCGGACCGAGGGCTTCGGCAACCGACGTCCCCTGGACCGATGAGCCCGCGTTCGCACTCGTGACCGCCGCCGAGCGAGTGACGGTGCTCGGAGATGCGCTGCTCGACGTGCTCGCCCGCCCCGCTGCGCCATTGATGGCGGCAGGCGATGTGACCGCGACAGTGAGCCTTCGGCCCGGCGGACAGGGTGCGAACGTCGGGGTGCGCCTCGCTCGGCGCGGGGTGTCGGTACGGCTCCTCAGCGCCCTGGCGAACGACACGGCAGGACAGATGCTGCGCGGCATCCTCGCCGGTGAGGGGATCCAGCTGGCCGAGATCCCCGTCGAGGCGTCCGGCAGCGTGGTGGTGCTCATCGACGCCGCCGGCGAGCGGACGATGCTCAGCCAGCGGGCGCCGTTCGCGCATCTGGTCGGCGGGGAGCTGCTGGCGCCGCCTGCGAGCTGGATCGTCGTTTCCGGCTACCTGCTCCTGGAGCCGGATGCCGGCGGCCTGGTCCGGCTCCTTGCCGCCGCCACGACCCCCATCGCCATCCTCGGCTGCGCCCTGCCGGACACTGGCCGGGCCGCCACCTGGGGCGCCCGCGTACGGGATGCCGGGGCATCTCTCGTGATCCTCAATGCGGCCGAGGCGCGTGCACTCCTGGAGATCGGCCGCGGCGCGCCAACCGGAACGGAGGCAACGCTCGCGCCGGCGCTGGCCACGCTGCTGGGCGCCCTGGTCGTGGTCACCGGTCCGATGGGCGCGGCGGCCGCTGAACCCGGCGGTCAGGACACGCGCGTCGAGCCGGCATCGGGCGCCGGCCCGATCGTCGATACGACGGGGGCGGGCGACGCCTTTTCCGCCGCCGTCATCGCGTCGCTGGCGCGCGGAGAGCAGCTCGCGGCGGCGCTGACCGCGGGCGTGACGCTTGCCGCGGCAGTGGCACGTGTCGAGGGAGCGCAGACGCACGCCGGCAGCGAGCTGCACGGTACCCTCGACGAATGACCGTGTCCCGACCCGACTGGCTCGTCGTCGCCGATGAGGTGGCCACCGCGCTCGCGGAGCGTCGGCCCGTGGTTGCCCTCGAGTCGAGCCTCATCTCCCAGGGGCTGCCGGCGCCGCACAACCTGGAGACGGCGCGCGCCGCAGAGGCAGCGGTTCGTGATGAAGGTGCGGTCCCCGCGACCGTGGCCGTGGCCGACGGTCGGGTCGTGGTAGGTGCCGGATCTGCGCTCCTGGATCGACTCGCGGATCCGGCACAGCATCCGTTCAAGGCGGCGTCGCGTGACCTCGGACCGCTGCTCGCCGGGCGCCGCCTGGCGGCGACCACGGTGAGCGCCACGATGCGCGCCGCGCACGCGGCGGGGATCGCGCTCTTCGCGACCGGCGGGATCGGTGGCGTGCACCGTGGGGCGGCAACGAGCTGGGATGTGAGCAGCGACCTCGACGAGCTGGCAGCCACGCCGGTCGCCGTGGTGTGCAGCGGCGCCAAATCGATCCTCGACCTCCCTGCCACGCTGGAGGCGCTCGAGACGCGTCGCGTGCCGGTGGTCGGGTTCGGGACGGACCGCATGCCCGCCTTCCTGAGCCCGGACGCGGGGCTCGCCGTGCCGCACCGGGTCGATGACCCGGAGGCGGCGGCGGCGGTCGTGCGCCTCCACCTCGCCCTGCCGGGGGCCGGCGGACTGCTCATCGTCCAGCCCCCGCCCGCGGATGTGTCGATCCCCGCCGACGAGGTCGACGGCTGGATCGCGGATGCCGTCGCCGCAGCGGATCGTGACCACGTCACGGGCGGGCGCGTGACGCCCTACGTGCTCTCCCACGTGGCGCAGGCGTCGGGCGGACGGACGCTGCGCGCCAACGTGGCGCTGATCATCAACAACGCGCGGACCGCGGCACGCATCGCCGTGGCGCTCGCCGAGCGCGACCATCGGTCAACGGGCTGACGTTTTCCGCATCGGGGATCGGCCGAATCGGGCCGTCCGGCCGAGGTGGTGCGCTATCCTGCGCGCGGACCGTGGTCAGCGCCGCGGACGACGGAGGGTTGCATGCGGATCTACGACGGCAGTCCACGCACCGACTGGGAAGAGGTGCTCCGCTCCATCGGTGCCTTCGCCGACCAGGAGCGCCTCAAGGAGATCCTCTTCCTGGAGCTCGAGCAGGGATTCATCCTGCAGGGCCTTGGACCGCCGAACACCGGTGCGTGGTCCGAGAGCACCGGCAATCTGACCAAGCGCACCCACGAGCTGGTCGAGGACGAGGTCGGTAAGCTGGTCGACCAGTCCGCGGCGCACCGCGGCGAGGCGACCGTCGACCACGCGACGGTCGGCATCAACAACTACTACGAGCAGGCGATGCGGGTGATCGGCAAGTGGATCGACACGCAGCACCCGCGCGATGTCTTCCTCTTCGAGCAGGAGGGCGGTTTCGTGATCCGCATGCTCGTGGGCGCAGCCGGCGGCGTTCGCCACCAGCTCGCCGAGTTCACCCGCGACGAGATTGTGGCTATGATCGACGCAGCACCGCAGGAACGCAGCGACGCGACGGCCACGCCGCCCGGCCGCTGACCCGCACCGCACCCGCCCTGGAGGCCACCATGAAGGCAGTGAAAGTCCTGTTCATCGGCATCGGCGCACTGCTGGCCGCCATGATCGTGATCCCGCTCACCATCCTCGCGGGGCTCTTCGTCTGGCTCAAGCTGACCGAGGAGACCGATGAGGACGACATGGAGCTCGAGGACACGATCTAGGCGAGCCATCGCCGTCGAGGCCACTGACCGATGCGGGCGCCCTTGGCGGGGCGCCCTCGTCACGTCCCGGCGCCGCTGAGCGCCCAGGCCACCGTCCAGGCCACCGCGGCGACCAGCTGGCCGCGCCACAGCCAGCGCTCGGAGATCGCGCCCGCACCGACCGCCGCGAGCCCGATGAGGCCGCCACCCGCCACGCCGGGGGTGACCCGTCCGCCGACCAGCAGCGACGCCCCGACGCCGATCCCGACGGCCAGGCTCACGCCGCTGGCGAGCACCCGGCTACGTTGACGGCCCAGCACCTGGACCAGCGAGCGAGATCCGCTTGCCGCATCCGTCTCCCAGTCGCGCAGCGCGTTGGCCAGGTGCGCGGCGCCGGCGAAGGCGGCGGCCAGCGGCACGGCGCCCAGCACCCGTTCCGGGGGCGCACCGACGCCGGTCGCGACCCAGAGCGGCAGGGTCCCGAAGCTGACCAGGTAGGGGAGGACGCTCAGGGGCGTTCGCGACAGCCACAGGTCGTAGGCCACCGCGCTCATCGTAGCGACCGCTCCCAGCAGGACGAAGCCCGCACCCAGCGGAACGGACGCGGCGAGCTGGACGATCGCCCCGGCGACAGCCAGGCGCAGCGCGGCGGCCGGCGTGACCAGGCCGGCGGGGATCGGCTTGTCCTGGCCGGAGGCGGCGTCCCTTCCTCGGTCGGCCCAATCGTTGAGCGCGCCGGTGACCACCTGCGACCCGCCGACCGCCACCACCACCAGGGCGATCCGCCACGGGCCGGCGCCCGCGCCGAGGATGGCGGCCAGCGCCGCAGCGAGCGCGACGACCGCCACCGCGGGCGCGGGATGGATGAGTCGCAGCAGGGGCGGCACGGGTACCTCGGGTGGCGGTGATGGCGCGGCTCGTGCATCATCGCCCGTCGGCGCCGCTGCCGGCGCCCGGACCGCCACCCTGCGGATCCGCAAACCGCTCGGAGGCACGCCCCTCGATGTCCTTCTCTCGACTCACCCGCTTCAGCGCCCTGCCGGTGCTGGTCCTGCTGCTGCTCGTGACCGCCTGCTCCTCAACCTCGTCCAGTTCCGCGTCGGCATCGGCATCCGACTCGTCCGCTACCAGCGCCTCGCCCGACGCGAGCGCCGAGGAGAGCATCGTGAGCGCCTTCGACCTCGAGGTCGGCGACTGCTTCAACACGGACGACGTGAGCACCGTCAACGAGGTGACCGCAACCGCCTGTGACGCCAGCCACGTGTACGAGGTCTTCGGCCTCAGCAACTACGACGCCGCCGAGGATGCCGACTTCCCTGGTGACGATGCGCTCAGCACCGCCGCCGAGGACGCCTGCCGGCCGGCCTTCGAGGACTACGTTGGCGTCGCCTACGACGACTCGGAGTGGTACGGGACGTTCATCAATCCGTCGGAGGAGACGTGGGCCAACGGCGACCGGGAGATCGTCTGCGTCCTGCACACCAAGGACGAGACCGAGGTGACCGGGAGCGCCGAGGGCAGCGAGGGCTGACCGCCGGGCCGGCCGCTCGCCGAGGGGCCCGCGCCGCGTAGCATGCGCGGCATGACCGGCGAGAACACGCTCAACGCGGTCGAGTTCTTCGTCGGGCTCGTCGCGATCTCGGCGATCGTGGGCCTCGTGGCTCGTCGCGTCGCGGTGCCCTACACGGTGGCGCTCGTCGTCTTCGGGTTGGCCGCCGCGATCGTCGCGCCGCCGCTTGGTTTCGAGATCACCGAGGAGCTCGTCCTCGCCGTCCTCCTGCCGGGACTGATCTTCGAGGCCGCCTACCAGCTCGACCTCGGCGAGCTGCGACGCTCGTTCGGTGGCGTTGCCATCCTCGCTGCGCCCGGCGTGCTCATCGTCGCGCTCGTGGTGGCGGTCGTCCTCGGGATCACAACCGGCCTCCCACTGGAGCTGGGCTTCGTCGTCGGGGCCATGGTCTCGGCCACCGACCCCGCGGCGGTGGTGTCCACCTTCAGGCGCCTTGGGTCTCCGAAACGACTCGCCACCCTGGTCGAGGGCGAGAGCCTCTTCAACGACGGGACCGGTCTCGTCATCTTCGCCATCGCCATCAGCGCCGTCGGCCGCGAGGTGACCGCCGCGGAGGCGGTGGGCAGCTTCGTCGTCATCGTCGCCGTCTCGGCGATCATCGGGGTGGTCATTGGCTTCGTCGCCAGCCGCGTCATTGCGACGGTCGACGACCACCTGCTCGAGCTCACCGTGTCCCTTGCCACGGCCTACGGGGCCTATCTCGTTGCCGATGCGCTCCACGAATCGGGGATCATCGCCACCGTCGTGGCCGGGCTCATGCTGGGAAACTATGGTCGCCGGATCGGGATGAGCGCGCGCACGCAGGAGGCGCTCGACACGGTCTGGGAGTTCATCGCGTTCCTCCTGACCGCTCTCGTCTTCCTGCTCGTGGGGCTGGCGATCTCGATCGAGCAGCTGGCCCAGGCGGCGGTGCCGATCGCGTGGGCCATTCTCGCCATCCTCATCGGACGCGCCATCGTCGTGTATGCCCTGCTGGGCGGCACCAGCATCCTGATCAGCGATCGGTACCATCGCGCGATTCCGCGCGCCTGGTTGCATGTCATGTTCTGGTCGGGGTTGCGCGGCGCGGTGTCGGTAGCGATGGCGCTCTCGCTGCCGGTCGGGTTTCCGCAGCGAGGCCTGCTGCAGGAGATCACGTTCGGCGTCGTCCTCTTCACGCTCCTCGTCCAGGGCACCACCACCGAGCTGCTCATCCGCCGGCTCCATGTCGGCGCGCAGATCTCACGCGAGGACGGCGGTGCTCCGCGGGAACCGGACGCGGGAGGAGCGGCTGCGGTATGATCGCGTCCCGAGTGGGCATGGCGCCCTGCTCGCGTGTCGTATGTCCTCCGCCACGCTCCAGCCGCCAGCGGAGGGTCAACATTCGTGCCGAAGTACATCTTCGTCACCGGCGGCGTCACCAGCTCGCTCGGCAAGGGCATCACGGCTGCCTCCATCGGTCGGATCCTCAAGTCGCGTGGCATCCCGGTCAGCATCCTGAAGCTCGACCCGTACATCAACATTGATCCGGGCACCATGTCGCCGTACCAGCACGGCGAGGTCTTCGTGACCGATGACGGCGCCGAGACGGACCTCGACCTCGGCCACTACGAGCGCTTCATCGACGAGAACCTGTCACAGGCCAGCAACGTCACCACCGGCCGCATCTACTCGGCGGTGATCGCCAAGGAGCGCCGCGGCGACTACCTCGGCGGCACGGTGCAGGTCATCCCGCACATCACCAACGAGATCAAGGAGCGCATTGCGCGCGTCGCCCGCGAGGGCACCGGCAGCGTCGCGACCAGCGGGCTGGCGGCGCACGGGGTGGTGATCGTCGAGGTCGGCGGCACGGTCGGGGACATCGAGTCGCTGCCGTTCCTGGAGGCGATCCGACAGATGCGCAAGGACGTCGGGCGGCGCAACGTGCTGTACGTCCACGTCACCTGGCTGCCCCAGATCGGTGCCACCGGTGAGCTGAAGACGAAGCCCACCCAGCACAGCGTGAAGGAGCTGCGCGGCATCGGGATCCAGCCGGACGTCATCGTCCTGCGCTCCGACGAGCCGATCGAGGAGGAGATCCTCGACAAGGTCGCCCTCTTCACCGATGTCGACGTCCACGCGGTCATCCCGCTGCGCACCGCCGGCAGCATCTACGAGGTGCCGCTGCAGCTCGAGCGGGCTGGGCTTGGCAAGCTGCTGACCCGCGAGCTGGATCTGCCGGCGGGGGACCCGGACCTCACCGAGTGGCAGGAGCTGACCGCGCGCATCCGCGCCCCGCGTCCGCCGCTCGAGGTGGCCATCGTGGGCAAGTACACCGAGCTGCCCGATGCCTACATCAGCGTCACCGAGGCCCTCAAGCACGCATCGGTCCATCACAACGTGGACGTGCGGGTGCGCTGGATCCGCTCCGAGCAGCTGGAGCGGATGGAGCCCGACGAGGTCGCCGCCGCGCTCGAGGGCGTGGCCGGGGTGCTCGTGCCCGGAGGCTTCGGCTACCGCGGCGTCGAGGGCAAGATCCGCGCGATCCGCTGGGCCCGCGAGCGCGACGTGCCGTTCCTGGGGCTGTGCCTGGGCCTGCAGTGCGCCGTGATCGAGTTCGCACGCAGCGCGCTCGACACCGATGATGCCAACAGCAGCGAGTTCAACGTCTTTACCGCCAACCCGGTGATCGACCTGATGCCCGACCAGGCCGATGTCACGGAGAAGGGCGGCACCATGCGGCTGGGCCTGTATCCGGCCAAGCTGGAAGATGGCTCGAAGGTGCGCGCCGCCTACGGCACCGAGATCGCCTATGAGCGCCACCGGCATCGGTTCGAGGTCAACAACGCTTACCGCGAGCAGCTTGGAGCGGCAGGGATGTCGTTCAGCGGCTGCTCGCCCGACGGCCGCCTGGTCGAGTACATTGAGCTCCGCGACCACCCGTGGTTCGTGGCCACCCAGGCCCATCCGGAGCTGAAGAGCCGCCCCAATCGGCCGCATCCGCTGTTCCGGGACTTCGTTGGCGCCGCCGCAGAGCGTGCCGGCGTCGCCGGGCGCCAGGTCGAGGAGCGAGCCGCCACCACCACCGTCGGGCGCGCGCGGCGCGTCACCACCCCGCAGCACGAGAAGGCATGACCACCTCCACGCCTCGTCGGCGACAGCGCAGCATCGACCTCGCCGCGTACGGCGCCGAGCTCGACGCGTTCGTGGCCGAGATCGGGGAGGAATCGTATCGCGGCCTCTCCGGCCAGACCGACGAGATGGCGCTGGCCCCGATCTATGCCCGCCACGCCTCGCTCTTCGATCGTGCGGCGGTGGATGGCCTCGCACGGCTCGCGAGTGGCAGCGGCGACATGGCGCGCCAGGCGCGCCGGCTCCACGGCCTGGCCATCGAGGCGTACCTGCAGCACGCCGTAGCCGACGTGACGGACCGCATCGCTGCGGCCGAGGCGAGCGCGATCGTGATGTGGCAGGGCCAGCCGGTCGCGTACCGGGCGGTTCCCATCCGGGTCGCCGAATCGGCCGACCGCGCCGAACGGAACATCCTGGATGCCTCGTACCGCGAGGCGGTCGAGGCCATCAACCCCCTTCGCATGGAGCGCCTGGCGCGTCTCCGCGAGGCTGCCGGCGAGCTCGGCTTCGATGACCTGGTGGCGCTGGCGGACGCCGTGAACGGTTTCGATGCCGCGGGTCTCGCCGGTCAGCTGCAGGCCTTCACCGCAGCGTCCGAGACGGTGTACTACGCCGCCCTGCGACGCTACCTGGCGGAGATCGACATCGAGGCCGGTGACGCGTCGATCGCCGACCTGCGGCATCTCCTGCGCGCCAGTAGCTGGGACGCCTGGTTCGAGCCGCGCCGCCTGAGCACGGCGGTCGCGGCCACGCTGCGGGGCATGGGAATCGAGCTCGCCGAACAGGCCAACGTGCGGCTCGACATGGAGCGCCGTCCGAACAAGAGCCCACGCGCCTTCTGCGTGCCGGTCCGCGTGCCGGATGACGTGCGACTCGTCATGCAGCCCCGCGGCGGCCACGAGGACTACGCGTCCGCGCTGCACGAGATGGGTCACGTCGAGCACTTCGCGCTGACCGATGCCGCCCTGCCGGCGGCCGACCGTCACGCCGGCGACGCCAGCGTGACCGAGGGCTACGCGGCGCTGCTGCAGGGCCTTCTGAGCGAGCCGGCGTGGCTCGCCGAGCACCTTGGCATGCCTGCCCAGGAGATCGCCGGATTCGTCGACTTCGCTGCCTTCCGCAAGCTGTACCTGCTGCGGCGCTACACCGCCAAGCTGCTCTACGAGCTGCGCCTGCTGCGCGACCCCGACCCCGCGGTGGGGCGTGCCACGTACGCCGGCATGCTCGGGCTGCTGAGCGGCGTACAGGTGCCGGAGTCGAGCTGGCTCGCGGACGTCGACGACAACCTCTATGCGGCGCGCTACCTGCGCTCATGGATGCTCGAGGGCAGCCTGGCCGCTGCGCTGCGCACCGCGCACGGCGCAACGTGGTGGCGCGAGCGTGCCGCCGGCGAGCAGCTGAAGGAGCTCTGGCGCCAGGGCCAGCGACCGAACGCGGAGGACGTGCTTGCGCAACTCGGGTATGATCAGTTGGACTGGCGCCCGATCCTCCATCAACTCCGTCTCCAGCTCATCGGTGAGCTGAGCGGATACGGTGGACCGAACATCACCACTCGGGCCGGCACCCGCAAGGTCTGACCCGTCCGGTCACAGCCAGTTCCCCCGCCGCGAGGCACTCTGCCGCCTGCCCCGTTCATCCTGATCGATCGATGGTCGGCAGGCGCGAACGCACGGCCAGAGCCTGAGCTCTCCACCCACATCGGTTCACGAGGGGTCCATGAACGACGAAGCCCGCCCACAGCGCCGTAACCGCTCGCGCCGCCGCAACGAAGGTGGCGGCAGCGGTCCGCGTCGCCAGGCACCGCGTCCCGCCTACGCCCAGCGCGGGCGCAACAATTTCGCCTCCGGCGGCTACGCGTCGATCTACGCGGGGCCCTTCCCGACCGAGGACGACGACCAGGGCATGAACCTGGCCGACCTGCAGGCCAAGCCGATCGACGAGCTGCGCGAGATCGCCGGCGAGCACGGCATCGAGGGCGCGGACGACCTGGCGCACTCGGACCTGGTCCTCAAGCTGCTCGACGTGGTGCAGCTCGCCCCGAGCAAGCGCGAGCCGGTGCACGACGGGCAGCCCGGGATCGCGGACGGCTTCCTGGAGATCGTCGACGAGGGCTTCGGCTTCCTGCGCGTCGGCGGCGTGATGCCGACCCCCAACGACATCTACGTCAGCTCCTCCCAGGTGCGCCGCTTCGCGCTGCGCACCGGCGACAAGGTGATCGGCCAGTCCCGGCCACCCAAGGAGCAGGAGAAGTACTGGGGCCTGCTGAAGGTGGACACGGTGAACGGCGTCGAGCCGGACGTCGCGCGCCGGCGGCCGTACTTCGACCAGCTGGTGCCGGTCTTCCCCGATGAGATGTTCGACATCGAGACGGACCAGAAGAACCTCACCCAGCGCCTCGTCAACCTGATCAGCCCCATCGGCAAGGGCCAGCGTGGCCTGATCCTCTCCCCGGCCAAGGCGGGCAAGACGACGGTGCTCAAGCACATCGCCGCCGGGATCACCGACAACTATCCCGAGGCGCTCCTCATGGTTGCCCTCATCGGCGAGCGGCCGGAAGAGGTCACCGACATGCAGCGCAGCGTGAAGGGCGAGATCTATGCCTCGACCTTCGACGAGCCGACCGAGAACCACACCCGCGTGGCCGAGATGACACTCGAGATCGCGAAGCGCCAGGTCGAGACCGGGCGCGACGTGGTGATCCTGCTGGACTCGATCACGCGCCTCGCGCGGGCGTACAACCTGGCCCTCCCGGCCAGCGGCAAGACCCTCTCCGGCGGCGTCGACCCGGTGGCCCTCTATCCGCCGAAGCGATTCTTCGGCGCCGCTCGCAACATCGAGGGCGGCGGGAGCATGACGATCATCGCGACCTGCCTGGTCGATACCGGTAGCCGCATGGACGACGTGATCTACGAGGAGTTCAAGGGCACCGGCAACATGGAGCTGGCGCTGGACCGCAAGCTCTCCGAGAAGCGCATCTTCCCGGCCGTGGACGTCCTTCGCTCCGGCACCCGCCGCGAGGAGCTGCTGCTCGACGAGAACAGCCTGCGGATGGTGTGGACCATGCGTCGCATGCTCTCCGCGGTCGGCCCCAACGAGGGGATCGAGCTCCTGATGCAGCGGCTGGGCAAGACGAAGAACAACGCCGAGTTCCTGGTCTCGCTCAGCAAGAGCGTCGAGGCCTCCGAGCGCAGCTGAACCAGGCCGCCCCATGACCCGATCGCGGCTCGCCACTGCCTGGCTGGCGGTGGTCATCGCCCTGGCCGGCTGCGGCACCGCGGTGCCGAGCGGCTCGCCGTCGGTCGTGGCCGCGCCATCGGTACAGGTCGAGCCGAGCTCGTCGTCCGCACCCGCTCCCGGCACGGTGATCCCCGCGCCGGGCTCGACGAGCGAGGTGTACGCCCCCAACCCCGGCGCCGTGGTCGTCGCCATCGACCCGGGTCACGGCGGCTGCCTCGACTGGGGCGTGCCAGACCCGTCGGAGCGTGGGGTCGAATTCTCCGAGAAGACGATGACCCTCGGCATCGCGGAGCGAGTCGCCGCCCTGCTGTCCGAGCAGGGAATCGAGGTGGTCATGCTCCGCGAGGGCGACGAGGCGCTTGCCGGCGACGACTATCCGGAGCTCGGGTGCACCGGGCCGCCGTGGCGTGACGTCGACGGCGATGGCCAGGCAGGCTTCGAGAAGACCGGCCGCGTCCGGACCCGCGACGAGCTGCAGGCGCGAATCGATCGCGCCAACCTGGCGCGCGCGGACATGGCGATCAGCATCCACATCAACTCGCTCACCCAGGACGGCGTGGTCTACGAGATTGCGGCCACCCAGACCTTCTATGACGACGAGACGCCCTGGGGCCAGGACAGCGGCCTGCTGGCGGACGAGGTGCAGACCGATGTGGTGCGCACGCTGGCGCCGCTGGCCAGCTACGAACGCCAGGACCGCGGCACGCAGGCGGTGGCCTACTACGCCATCAGCCGCCAGTGGCGGGATGGGGACACCTGCGAGACGCCAGGCGACACGTGGTGCAAGCCACATCGCGCGCCGCAGATGCCGAGCGTGCTGACGGAGGTCGGCTCGATCACCCTGCGGGCGGAGCAGGACCTGCTCACCGAGCGGGCCGGCCAGGCCGCCGCCGCCGAAGGCGTCTACGCCGGCATCATCGGCTACCTCGCCCAGCGGCCGCTCGCGGCGCGCTACGAGGTGCCCAGCGCCACGGTGGCGCCCCCGCCGGTCTATGGGCCGCTGGAGCAGGCACGGATCCTGCCTGAAGGTACCACCGAGCTGGTGCTGACCAACCGTGGGACGGACGTCTGGCCCGCGAATCTGCAGCTGGTGGCAGGCTGGCAGGCGAGCGAGCTTCCCTACCTCCCCTCGGCGCCGGACCGGCTGGACACGCTTCCGGTCGCGGTGCCGTCGCTCGCTCCCGGCGAGTCGGTGCGGCTGAGCGTGTCGCTGGATGCCCCGGGCGGGACGGAACGGCAGATCGGCTGGATCACCCTTCGTGGGTCCAATGTCCCGTGGACCGACCTGGGCACACCTGCCATCCAGCTGGCGACGATGGGTCTTTCGGCAGGTTGACCGGCCCGTCAGCGGGCTGCTAGGCTGTGCCCACGCGGTTCCGAGTTGGCCTCCCCCGAGTGCGTGGCGAGCTGGAACGTGGGGGAACCGTGCCAGACTCTGCCACCACACGCCGGGAGTGTGTCTCTATTGCCTGATCCGCGCCGCGCGCTGCGTCGTCTGTCCGTCGCCCGTCCACTGTCGCGTGCTGTCACGCACCTGGCGGTCGTCGGCCTCGTCGCCCTCTCCGCGGCCTTTGGAATCGCCGCTGCCAGCGGCCAGACAGAGGGCTTCGCCGCAGATCAGCCGTTCTTCAGCCTCGTCGGTACCGCCCACGCCGGGAACACGACCACCGCCCGCCTGCCGGACCTGACGCTTACCCTGGATCCCGCTTCGGTGGATGCGCGCGACCAGCAGGTGCGCAGCGCGACCATCCCGAACTCCGAGATCGCAATCCCGACCCCCCTCGCCGAGCCGGTGGCGCCGCCTCCCGCGACACCCGAACCGGCCGCCGCCTCCCGGGGCACCGGTGCGGTCGCCGCAGCTGCTCCGGCGGGGATCGCCCCCACCGGCGGTGGCACGCTCGGCTGGCCGGTCCCCGGCGGTGTCATCACCCAGTACTTCCACGCCGGCCACCTGGCCATCGACATCGCCGCCAACGCCGGCAGCACTGTCATCGCCGCATCCGGCGGCGTCGTGACGTGGGCCGGCTGGCGCAACAACGGTGGTGGGTTGGTGGTGCAGGTGGACCACGGCAACGGGATCCAGACCGCCTACAACCATCTCAGCTCGGTCTGGGTCACCCCCGGCCAGGCAGTGGCTCGCGGGCAGGGCATCGCGGGTGTCGGCTGCACGGGCATCTGCACCGGTCCCCACGTCCACTTCGAGGTCTTCGTCAACGGGGTCGTCGTGAACCCGATGCGTTACCTGTAGCGACGCAGATCTCCACCTCACCCCTCGCCGCCGGCCACCTGGCCGGCGCTTATCATTTGTAGACCGATGTTTGCCGACCACGCCCGCATCTTCGTCAGCGCCGGCAATGGCGGCGACGGCGCCTCCTCGTTTCGACGCGAGGCGCACGTGCCGCGCGGCGGTCCCGATGGCGGTGACGGCGGTCGCGGCGGCAGCGTCGTACTGGTCGTCGAGGCGGGGATGACCACCCTCGGCGACTACCGGCGGGCACGCCACTTTCGTGCCGACCCCGGCGGCAAGGGCGCCGGTCGCAAGATGCATGGCAAGAACGGCGGCGACCTCGTCATGCGCGTCCCGCCCGGGACGGTGGTGCGCACCCATCCGGATGGGGCGTGGATCGGGGAGCTGATGGAGCGCGACGATCGGCTGGTGGTGGCACGCGGCGGCCGTGGCGGACGGGGCAACGTCCACTTCGCGACCGCCACCCATCGTGCGCCGACGCACTACGAGAAGGGCACACCCGGCGAGGAGCTGTGGGTGGAGCTCGAGTTGAAGTCGATCGCCGACATCGGCCTGGTAGGCGCCCCGAACGCCGGCAAGAGCACGCTGCTGGCGGCGCTCACCGCCGCCAACCCGGAGATCGGCGACTACCCGTTCACGACCATCACTCCCAACCTGGGGGTCGTGGCCTTCGACGACGAGCGCAGTGCCGTGCTGGCGGACGTGCCCGGCCTCATCGAGGGCGCGCACGCCGGGAAGGGGCTGGGCCACCACTTCCTGCGGCACGTGGAGCGCACCAGCGCGCTCGTCGGTGTCATCGACGGTTCGGCGGACGATCCGCTCGAGGAGTGGGACGCGGTGGCGGAGGAGCTGCGCCTGCACGATCCGAAGCTCGTCGAGCGTCCCATCCTGTTGGTGTTCACCAAGCTCGACCTGCTCGACGTCGCCGAGCGCTGGCCGGCCATTCGCCGCGAGCTGCGCGCCCGCGGCCATCGCGTGGTCGGCATCTCGTCGCACGACGGGACCGGGCTGGAGGAGCTGCGCGGCGCGCTCGACGAGGCACTCGCCGCCGCGGACGCGGCGCTGCCCGACGAGCCGGAGGAGGTGCGCGTGCATCGCTATGACCCGGAGGCGGAGGGCTTCCGCGTGGTGGCCGAGGGCGACGCGCTGCGCATCGTCGGCCGTCGCATCGAGCTGCTGGCGGCGCGCACCGATTTCACCAACGACGAGTCGCGGCAGCGCTTCCAGCGCGTCCTCGAGCGCTTTGGCATGGAGGCCGCGCTGGTGGACGCCGGAGCGGTCGCCGGCACGCTGGTGCGCATCGGTGCGGCGGAGCTGGAGTGGGGCGACGAGGATTGAGGCGCATCGGTCTGCTCGGCGGGACCTTCGACCCGCCGCACATCGGCCACCTGTGGCTCGCCACCCTGGCCCGCGACGCGCTGGGGCTGGAGCGGGTGCTCGTCATCCCGGCGCCACAGCCCCCGCACAAGCGTGGGGTACCGATGAGCCCGGTCGAGGACCGCGTGGCACTGGTGCGCGCCGCGATCGAGGATGACCCGTCGCTGGAGCTCTCGACGATCGAGCTGGAGCGCAGCGGGCCGAGCTACACCATCGACACCGTCACGGCCCTGCGGGCCGAGCTGCCGGGAGACGTCGAGCCGGTGCTGATCATGGCCGCGGATTCGCTGGCCGCCATCGACACCTGGCGCGAGCCCGACGCGCTGCTGGCCAGCCTCGAATGGGCCGTCGGCCCGCGCCCCGGCACGCCGACTCCGGAGGGGGAGCGGCTACGGGAGCGCTTCGGTGCTGCCGCCGACCGGATCCACCTCCTGGACGGGCCGGCGCTCGACGTGTCCGCCACCGAGATCCGGGCGCGAGTGGCGGCGGGGAGGGCCATCCGCTACCTTGTCCCGCGACGCGTGGAAGCCGAGATCGCCGCGCGCGGACTGTACCTGGAGCTCCCATCCTGACCGAACCGACTGTCCCCGCCGTGGACCTGACCGATCCTGCCGACCTTGCGCACCGCATCGTCGAGCTGGCGTCGGACAAGAAGGCGGCCGACGTGGTCATGCTGCGCACCGCCGAGGTGACGAGCATGGCCGACTACTTCGTCATCTGCTCCGGCCGCTCGGAGCGACAGGTCGGCGCCCTGGCCAACGCGATCGTCGACGAGCTGCGTGACGCCGGCATTCGGCCGCTCGGCACGGAGGGCGCGGCCGCCGCTCGCTGGGTGCTCCTCGACTACGGCGCGGTCATCGTCCACGTCTTCGCCCCCGAGGAGCGCGAGTTCTACGGCCTCGAGCGCCTGTGGAGCAGCGCCGCGCAGGTCGTCCGCGTCGTCTGACGCCCCTCCGCGCTGACCAAAGGTACTGCCACGGTACCGTCGCGCAGTCCTATTGAGGGAGCTCGGGTCGCAACCCATCCTGCGGCCATGAGCACCTCAGCGCCCAACCCGCGCCGCGACGAGACCTGCCGCTTCTGCAGCGGGTCCCTGCTGGCCAGCGTCTTCGATGCCACCTTCCGCGACCCGACCGCAGACGAGCGGCTCCTCTTCGCCATCCCCGGAGCGCTCTGCGTGCCCTGCCGCCAGCTCTACGTGGACCAGCAGCTGATCGGGATCCTCGGCCTCGCCGACGCGCGCTGCACGTTCGCCATCGAGAGCGACCGCGTTCTTCGCGCCGGGGCTGCCTGAGGACCTTCCTGGTGTTTCTCACCGGCTGGTTCGCCCAATCCCGCGTTCCTGCAAATTATCCCGGCTGAGCACGCCAGATCCGGCTGCAGCTTTGGCCAATCGGTCGCTCCGGCCCAGTTAGCGCACGCTGCGGCCCCGCCACGCCGGATACCGTGCACAGGCACGCGACTACGGCACGCTGCCCTGCCCTAGCGTCGCGGGCGCTCGACGCCCAGCACGTACTGCCCGAGCCAGGCGCTGATCGCCGGCTCGGCGTCCATCTCGTTGGCCTTGATGGCCAGATCCACCTCGAAGAGGCCGGTGAGCATCGCCTCCAGCTCCGCCGCCGAGTAGCGGCGCGCCGCCTCAGCCACTCGCTCCGCCACCCGCGCGTTGCCGCGCCCCACCGCCTTCGTCAGCTCCGCCGGCCCCTTGCCGGCCGCCACCAGGTCGCGCGCCACGATCAGGTCGGTGAGCCGGCCCTCCAGGCTGGCCATGATGCGCAGCACCGGCTGGCCCTCCTCCAGCGCGCGGCGCAGCGCCTCGGCTGCAGCGGCCGGATCGCGGCGGTCCAGCGCGTTGGTGATGGCAAAGACCGATGCCGGACGCGCGTCGGTGGTCAGGGCCTCCACGTCCAGCACGGTGATCGCCCGTTCGCCGGCGTAGGTGGCCAGCTTGCGGAGCTCGCTGTCGCCCACGCGCGTCTGCTCGCCGCGCTCGATATCGGTCTCCCAGACGGCACCCCCGATGCGGTCCGAGAGGAGCTTGGCGGCCGGCGGCTCGATGTTCACTCCAATCGCCTTCGCATGATCGCGCAGCCAGCCGGCCAGCTCGGAGCGCCGCGGGGCCATTCGCTCCAGCACCGTGCCGCCGGCGGCGTTCACCGCTTCCCCGAGGCGCTTCAGGGCGGCCGGCGGCTTGGTGATGTCGCGCGACGGTCGCGTCTCGGCGAGCGCCAGCGCGCCGCCGTCGGGGAGCTCCCCGATGAGCGCGGTGAGTCGCTCCATCGCCGCCGTCGAGCGACCGACGGCGCGCAGCGGCTGCCGCAGCACGGCCAGTCGCGGCCCGAACATGCCCATCGTCGCCGCGTCCAGCTGCGCCCGGTCGAGCGCCGCCATGTCGGGAGAGGCGACCGGCACGATATCGGTCCGTTCCATCGCGCCGATGCGCTCGGCGAAGGCGGCCACCGCACGGTCGACCCCGAACCCGTCGTCGCCGTGGACCAGCAGCAGGTGCGCGCTCATGTGCCCGCCTCCCACCCGGCGCGCAGCCGCGCGACCAGCTCATCGGTCCCGAAGCCGACCACGTCGGCCAGCTCGCGCTCCAGAGCGTGGGCGGGGCGCCGGGCGAGCTCGATCAGGGTGGCGTCGTCGGGGTAGCGGTCCAGCAGGTCGTCCACCCGCTCGTCGACGGTCACGAAGCGGTCGGTGACGTGGCGGTCGGCGATCGAGACGAGCACGCTCGGCCAGCCTCGCGGGTAACGCTCGTCGTCCAGCAGGCAGCCGATGGGATGCGAGGCGACCGGCATCGCCAGCTCGGGGTAGCCAGCCTCGGTGAGCCAGCGCGCGCCCACGATGCCGTGGGTCTCACCGGTGCGCCGCGACTCCAGCTTGTCGATGTCGTGGAGCAGGGCGGCGACCGCGACGAGGTCCGCGTCGACCGGGATCCCCGCGGCAGCCAGGATGCCCGCCGCCGCCGTCGCGACCCTCGACACGCCGCGCGAGTGGACCACGATGCCGTCGGGAAGGCCGTACGAGGCGAGGATCGCCTCGGCGCTGTCGAGATGGGGGATTGCCACGCACCGATCCTAGCGGTGACCCAGCGTTCCGGCATGGCGCGGCTCGCGAGGGGCAGCCGCGCGACGATCCGCCCGCCCGCTCGCGCCTCGAGCACCAATCCGTCGCTCGCCACCTCGACCGTGCCATCGATGTCGGTGCGCAGCACCCCGATGCCACGCGCGGCAAGGTGGTCGAGCGTCTCCGGCGCCGGATGCCCGTAGTCGTTGTCGATTCCGCAGGAGATGAGCGCGAGGGCGGGCTGGATCGCGTCCAACAGCTCCGTCGAGGTGCTGGAGGTCGACCCGTGATGCCCGACCTTCAGGACCGCCACCGGCCCGAGCACGCCGCGAGCGATCATCAGGTGCTCGACGGGCAGCTCGGCGTCGCCGGTGAGCAGCATCCGCACCCCGCGGGATTCGAGCAGCAGCACCACCGACGCATTGTTGATGTCGTCCTCGGGAAGGGCGGCCGCCGCATCCGCGGCATCGGGAAAGAGGACACGCAGCGTGGTCGAGGCGTCGAGGGCGATGACCATCCCGGCCCTCGCCACGGCCACGGTGGCCCCCGGCTCGGCGGCCGCATCGGTTCGGAAGCGGTCGTAGCTCGCGTTGTCGAACGGACGTCCCGGGTCGAGGATCGTGCCCACCCGGTAGCGGTCCAGCACATCCACCAGCCCCGCCACGTGGTCCTGGTGCGGATGGGTCAGCACCAGCAGGTCGATCCGGCGCCGATGGAATGGCAACGCCTCGCCGAGCTCGCGGAGCGTGCGCTCCGGATCCGGGCCGCCGTCGATGAGGGCAACCGCCCCGCTCGGAGCGGTCACCAGGATCGCATCGCCCTGGCCGATGTCGAGCGCGGCAACATGCAGCCGCCCGTCGGGGCCGGTGGCCACGGTGAGCACCACGAGCAGCCCGACCGCCGCGCCGGCGAGCACGAGCGGCGAAGGGGCCCGGAGCCGCCCTCGCTCGTCACCCGGGGCGGGCGAGCCACGCCCCAGCGGTGCCAGACCGAGCGAGAGCGGATCCACCTCTGCGGTACGCGGAGCGCGCAGCGCGACAACGGCGACGACCGGATACCACGCGAACGGCAGCCACCCGGGCGGCTCGACGGGTACTGCTGCCAGCGGCACGCTCCCGGCCATCGAGCCCACGGCCACCAGCGCGCGCAGCGGCAGCCAGCACAGGCCCGCGGCGAGCCATCCACCGATGTCGACCAGCGGACCGTCCAGCGGCGCGAGCACGAGGCCGACCGGAGCGGCCAGGGCACTGGTCGCCATGACGAGCGGCACGAGCGGCACGACGGCGACGTTCGCCAACGGGGCGACCAGCGAGAGTCGCTCGAAGCTGCCCAGCACGACCGGGAGCGTTGCGATCTGCGCGGCCACGGTCAAGGCGACCGGTTCGCGGACCAGCGGTGGAAGCCGGCTGAGCCGCCGGTCGATCGGCCCGGCGAATGCGAGCAGGCCACCGGTCGCCAGGGCGGAGAGCTGGAAGCCGACGTCCCACAGCAAGGGCGGCGCGACGAGGAGCATGACCAGTGCGGCGAGGGCGAGGGCGCCGGCCGCGTGACTCCGAGTGCCGCCGAGCCGTGCCACGAGGAGCGCGGACGACATCAGGGCGGCGCGCACGACCGACGGGCTGCCGCCGACCAGGACGACATATCCGACCACCAGCACGACGGTCGCCGTAGCCTCCGTCCAGCGCCCGCCGGGCCGGCGACGCAGCGGACGCAGCGCGGCTGCCGCGAGGGCGGTCACGATCGCGATATTCCAGCCGCTGATCGCCACCACGTGGGTCAGCCCGGCGCGTGCGAAGGCTTCTTCGAGGCCCGGGTCGATTCCGCTGCGGATGCCCAGCAGGATCCCGACGCCCAGCGCTGCTTCAGGCTCCGGTACCAGGTCCTCGAGCCCGCCGGCCAGCCCGTGGCGCGCGCCGGCCAGCCAGTCCGCGGGTCCTGCACCTGCGTGACCGATGACCTCGACCTCGAAGCTCCGCGCCACCGCGGCGATCCCCTGCCGCGCCAGGTAGGCCCGATAATCGAAGTCCTCGAGCAGCGGCGGCAGCTCAAGGGCGGACCGGATCAGCACGCGGTCGCCCGGCACGAGGGGGGCGGCTCGCGGCAGCCACGCCAGCAACCGGCCACGCAACGGCACCGAGTCGGCCACGACCTCGGCGAGCACGACCTGCAGCCGGTCCTGGCGGGGACGCGGCTCGTCCATCACGGTGGCCGCGATCGCCAGCTCCCCCGCACCGATGGCCGCGGTCACGGATCCCGGCCCGTCGGGGAGTCGCGTGGCCTCGCCGCGCACCATACCGATCCCGATGGACGCGGCAAGGACGAGGACCGCACCGGCGGGCGCGATCCGTCCGCCGATCACCAGCACGGCGACGCCAGCCACAGGCCCGACGACCAGGACGAGCGGAGCGGCGCTCGCGATGCCGGGCTGCCCGTCGACGAGGAGAATCCCTGCCGCCAGGCCGACGAGCGCCGCCGGGATGATCAGTGCGCCCGTCGGAGGGAGGCGCATGGCCATCTCAGCCGACGGTCGCCAGGTCGCGAATCTTCTCCAGCTGGCCGTTGTTGAGGACGTCGCGTTCGACGGTCTCCTCCAGGCTCGCGAACGGGCGCTCCGCACGAGCGGCAACGATCTTCTGGACGGTCACCGGCCCGATCCCGGGCAGGGCGTCGAGCTCCTCCGGCGTCGCGGAGTTGAGGTCGACCAGACCGCCACCGCCACCCGGTGCCGCGGAGCCGCCGGCCGGGGTTGTGCCGAGGACCGGCACCAGGATCTGGGCGCCGTCGGTGAGCGGCGCTGCCAGGTTGAGGGTCGCGGCGGCGGCGCCGAGATCGGTGGCATCGGTGTAGCCGCCCGCCAGGCGCAGCGCATCCGCGACGCGCGACCCGGCCGGCAGCTCGATGATCCCCGGCCGTGCGACTGCGCCCTCCACGTCGACCACCAACGTCCCGTCGGATGAGGCACTGGCCGGAGCGGACGCCGAGCCCAGGGTGGTGAGTCCCGTGAGCGTGGCGGATGGGGGATCCGCCATGCCGGGCGCGGCCATCAGCCACCCGCCCACGCCGATCAGGCACAGCGAGCCGGCCAGGCCCAAGAGCAGGATGCGATCACGGAGGAGGGGCATGCGACGATCACCTCGGCGGGAGGCAAGCGAGCAACGAGTCGG